>NZ_JBEPBA010000032.1:0-96553 GCF_040298885.1 Streptomyces sp. NPDC001137 | reverse complement strand
CATTACCTGGCTCCGCCTGGGGGCGATCTGGGGTATTCCACATCGGCCCCCCGGCCCCTGGCCGCCGCCCCCCCCCGCCGCACCCCCCCCACCGGGGGGGCCCCCACGGAGGCGGTACGGCGGCCGAGCCATGCCCCAGGAGGGGGAGGCATCTCCCGGCCGCGCCGCCCGCAGGGTGCGGTCAGTGTTCGCGCGGCGCGGGAACCACCCGCTCCACCTCGGGGTGGACGGTCAGCAGCTGACGCATGGCCGACTCGGCCGCCGTGCCGTCCCCGGTGCCGAGGGCGTCCACGATCCTGCCGTGGTGCGCCAGCGACGTCTCGTTCGGCCGGTCGCAGCCGGTCACCGGGCCGCCGGAGACCTGGAGGGCGGCCGAGACGATCCCGGAGAGGTGCTCCAGCATCCGATTGCCGGCGACCTGGATCAGCAGGGAGTGGAACTCGGCGTCGGCGCGGGAGAAGGTGATGGCGTCGCCCTGCCCCATGGCGTGACCCATGATCTCCACCATGTCGGCGAGCCGCTGCTGGACGTCCTCGCGCCCGTGCCCGGCCGCGAGGCGGGCGGCGAGCGGCTCGATCGTCCAGCGCAGTTCGCTCAGCTCGCGGCGCTGGTCGTCGCGCTGCGGCCCGAAGGCGCGCCATTCGATGATGTCCGGATCGAGCAGGTTCCAGTCGCTGACCGGGCGCACACGCGTACCGACGTTCGGGCGAGCACTGACCAGGCCCTTGGCCTCCAGGACCCGGAGCGACTCGCGGACGACGGTGCGGGAGACCTCGAAACGCTGGCCGATCTCCTCGGGCACCAGCGGACGGTCTGCGCCCAGATCGCCGGAGACGATCATCTGCCCCAGCTGCTGGACGAGTTGGCCGTGCAGCCCGCGTCCGCGGCTGCCCGCGGCGCGCCGGCCCACGCGGCCCAGCTCCGGGTCCGCGCTCTCCCAGGCGGGGGCTCCGACGCGGTCGACCACGTGGGCCTCGGCGTAGGGGTAGCGGTCGAGATCGCCCGGGCCGGCCAGACCGGAGTCGGCGGAGCGGGCGGCGGTCATCATGGTGTGCGCAAGGGTACTCACGGATCCTTTGTCGGCGCCGTCTCCAACTCCCTTGAGGTCTTTGGTGAAAAGCACACGAAAGGGTGATCGCTCACCCCGTCGCAATTGACGCCTTATCGGAAAGAAATGGGCTTTCCCCAGGGAGTTGCGCACAGGGGAGGACGAAAGCGCGCGGACGGTTGTCATCGGACCCTGCTGCGCAGGGTGGTGAGCAGATACGCGCAGAGCAGAGCGGTGAGCGACAACGTCAGGGCACCGCCCACGGGTTGGGCGATCACCCTCGCCAAGGCCCACAGATAGCGCTCTCCCCCGAAGGGCCACTGCAGCAGGAACAGCTCGCGCAACCGCAGCGGAAGCCCGGCCGCCATCCGCACGGACGATCCCGCCAAGGCCTTCTGTACGAGCGGAACGACGACCACCGGTACGGAGACCACGGCCGCGAGTCCTGCCGTGGTGGACCGGAAGACACCCGCGGCCAGCACGCCGGCCCAGGCACATCCGATGACGAGACCGAGCCAACTCGCGCTCAGCGAAAGCCAGTCCGCGGGAACTTGCATGAGCTCCCGTCCGTAGACGATGTAGAGCACTTCGGCGTCGCAGCCGACCGTGAGGAAGGCCAGCATCAGCGCGGTGGCCGTGGCGACGAAGAGTTTTGCGGCCAGCAGCCCCAGCCGACGGGGCACGGTGCCGCGATCCGCCGCGAGCGCGGGATGGCGGAACTCGTCGCCGAAGGCCAGCGCGCCGAGCAGTCCCGCACCGAGCGCGGCGGGCGGCAGCGGCAGCTCGCGCGGCCACGCGGCCAGCAGGCGCGCCTGCGGGGTGTGTCCGATCCGGGCCAGGAGGACCGCGGCGAGGGCGGACACGACGAGTACGACGGCCCCGGTGACGAACCCGGTGCCGATGCCGGCGGCGCGACGGATTTCGTAGCGCAGAGGACGCAGGGGGCTCGGGGCCGGGCGGACGGAGATGGGGGGCGGAAGCGAGGGCGGGCCGTCGAGGGCGCCGGCCTGAGCCGGGCGTACGGCCGGCGCCGGGGCACGCCCGGACGCCGCACGTGACGAGGGCGCGTTGACGCCTGCCTTCAGCGCGCCGGCCTCTTGGGGTGCGTCAGGCAGAGGCGGGGACGGCGGTTCGGGGTGTGCTTCGTGGGATGCATCAGCCGGAGCCGGGGAAGCCGGGTCGGCGCCTCCCTGCCCGGACGCGTCAGCCGGGGCCGAGCCGCGCGCCGGCCCGTCGGGCTCCGGGACTGCGTCCGCAGCGTGCGCCTGCGGCTCGTCGGCGGATCCCGGCACGCCGACCGGTGCTTCCACCGCTCCTGGGCCCATGTCCCCGATCTCGTCGGCGAGTTGATGTACGAGGATGCCGTGGCGGAACGCGGTCTCTCCGACGTCGGCGCAACTACTGCCGTAGACGGAGAGGCGATTGCCGCCCTCGTGCACGACTTCCACGGAGCGCTGGGCGGTGCGGGCCTCCTTGGTGAGCAGGGCGGCGAGGCGCACGACGTGCGGGCTGCGGACGGCGACGCGGGGGCGCAGCCGGGTGCGCGCGAAGTCCTCGGCGTCCTGGTCGGCGACAATCTTGCCCCGGTCCAGCGTGACGACCCGGTGGGCGCTGCGCGCGGCCTCCTTCGGGTCGGCCGTGGTGACCAGGACCGTACCGCCCTGGGCGGCGTGCGCGTGCAGCATGCCGTACAGCCAGCGGGCCTCGCGGGGGGATAGGCCGGCGGCGGGTTCGTCGAGTACGAGTGTGTGCGGGTCGGACAGCAGGGCGCAGGCCAGGCCGAGGCGGCGGTCCATGCCGCGCGAGAGGGTGCCGAGGCGTTCGTCGCGCAGGCTGACGAGGCCGACCACTTCGAGGACCTCGTCGGCGCGGCGGGCGGGAACTCCTGCGGCGGCGCACAGCATGCGGAGATGGCCACGGACGGTACGGGCCGGGTGTCCCGGTACATCACCCAGGAGCACGCCGACTTCGCGCCCCGGATGGGCGATGCGGTGCAAGGGGCGGCCCTTGAAGTAGGTGATGCCACGGCCCTGTTGGAGTTCGAGCATGAGTTTGAGTGCGGTCGTCTTGCCCGCTCCCGGCGCGCCGAGCAGCGCGGTGACGCGGCCTGCGCGCACGTCGAAGGAGACGTCGTCGACCGCGGGCGGAAGCTCCTTGCGGGGATTGCTGGTCAATCCGTAGGCCTGGATCACCCGAAGCAAGATAGCGCGCTATGTCCGATTTTTCGGGTATAGCGCGGCCCGCTCTGCAGGCTGTGACCGGTACGCCCGGCACCATGCCGTCACACTTCGGGGCGCAGCATCGGGGGGTTGAGCAGTGTGGCGCCGCCGGCCCGGAACAACTGGGCGGGGCGGCCGCCCTGGCGTGTGGTGGTCCCGCCGGTGGGGACGAGGAACCCCGGTGTGCCCGTCACCTTGCGGTGGAAGTTGCGCGGGTCGAGAGCCACGCCCCACACCGCCTCGTAGACCCGGCGCAGCTCGCCGACGGTGAACTCGGTGGGGCAGAACGCCGTGGCGAGGGACGAGTACTCGATCTTGGAACGGGCGCGCTCCACGCCGTCGGAGAGGATCTGGGCATGGTCGAAGGCGAGCGGCGCCACCGGTTCGCCGTCCCGTCCGTAACCGCCCTGCTGCAGCAGCTCCTCCACCGGCGCCCAGCGCGCGTTGCTGGCGTCGCCGCCCGCCCGGGGTGCGGGCAGGTCGGGGGCGAGTGCCAGGTGGGCGACGCTGACCACGCGCATCCGCGGGTCCCGCTTGGGGTCTCCGTAGGTCGCCAGTTGCTCCAGGTGGGCACCGTTGTCCTGGGCGGGAACGGCCGGGTCGTGAGCGCGCAGCCCGGTCTCCTCGGCCAGCTCGCGTGCGGCTGCCTGCGCCAGATCCTCGTCGGCCCGTACGAAGCCACCGGGGAGTGCCCAGCGCCCCTGGAACGGTGGTTCGCCCCTGCGTACCGCCAGCGCGCACAGGGCATGGCGGCGCACGGTCAGCACGACCAGGTCCACGGTGACGGCGAAAGGCGGAAACGCTGACGGGTCGTAGGGCATGCGGCGATCATAGTCGTCTGCCTGACGATAAACACTCCTTTCGCCGGCCGCTTCGATGACTGATCCACTTCGGTCCGGTATGAGCCCCAACCCCTGGTTCCGGGTGCTGTGCGGTGGTACGTCGTCCCAGGTCACACTCCCAATTGCAGCCCGTCGGCCGCCTCCTCGACCATGGCGAGACCGAGGCGGCTGACCCGTACGGAGAAGGGCGCTCCGGCGATTCGAAGTCCCCTCAGGACGATCTCGCCCAGGGGGGCGCTGTGCATGGGCCGCAGTGTGATCGTCCCGGCCGGAGCGTCCGGACGGATACCCGCGAGCGTCACCAGCAGCAGCACACCGGCGGCCGCCGCGGTGGCGGCCGGACGACAGGCCGCCGGGTGCGGGAGGGGAGCGCTTCCCGCGGTGCGCTGCTCCCCCGCGTACATCTCGGGCAGCCGGTGCCCGAAGCTCTCGGCCGCCGCCAGGGCGCCCCTCAGCAGCGAACCCGCCTCCTTCTCATAGCCTGCGGCGGCCAGGCCTGCGACGGCGATCGCCGTCTCGTGGACCCGCACGGCACCGCTGCGGTGGCCGAACGGGTTGTAGCCGGCTTCCTTCACGCCCAGTCCGCGCAGCCCCCAGCCCGAGTCCATCCCTGGGCCGCCGAGCAAGCGGGCGAGCTGTTCGGTCTGCACCTTGTCGAGCAGCCCGGGGGCCTGCTCGCCCCCGCCGAGCAGGCCGGTGTCGAGGAGATGGGCGGCGGCAGCACCCAGGTACGGCAACGGGGTGCCGTCGGGGGCGCGAGCGGCGGCCGGCCTGCCGCCGCCCCGGTCGTCGACCCAGAAGTCCTCCCTGAACTCCGCCCGCAGCATCTGGGCCCACTGCCGCAGCTCGGCGCCGCCCGGCCGCCCGCAGCCATCGAGCAGATCGGCGCCCAGCAGAGCCGCACGGTGGGCGTGGGCCTGCGTCTCGCAGCGGACGGGACCGGCAGGATGCGGGTCACTCAGGTAGGTCCCCTCGCCGACGGTCGTCCGCAGCCAGGCCAGACAGCGCTCGGCCGCCGGCAGCAGTTCCTCCGTCTCGGCCTCGGGAAGGCCCCACCGGCGGGCCTCCGCGAGGAGCGCCGGGAAGAGCAGCGTGGCTTCCGTGCCGGTACAACCCGGCGGCAGATGGATGCCCGCGTCCCGTCGCGGACCGGGGATCATGCCGGACTGCGGCCCCGCGCCCCGGAGTTGGGTGCGGGCGAGGGCACGCAGCGTGCCTGCGGCGAGCCGGGTACCGAGGGCCAGGGTCATCCGCGCCGCCGCCAGTGCCTCGGCCGGGGCCGGACCGCAGCGCCAGGGGGCTCCTGCCGCGAGTTGCATGTCCAAAGGGTGGGCGGGGTCGCGCAGCAGAAGGGCATGGAGATCTTCGACGCTTGTCCGCAGCAGCGGCTGGACCCGCGGGTCGTCACCGGACCCCCTCGCCGCGGCAAGAGGGCTCGTGGCCGTGCGGCTCACGGCTCGGACAGGGCCCGCTCCGTCCGGCCGTACCCGCAGCTCCACACTGGTGCTGCCGCCAGGTGACAGCTCGAACTCCCAGCGCAGCAACCCTGCGGAGGCCAGTGCGTCCGCGGGCGGCGGATCTGCCGTGACCGACGAGTTCCCGGTGGCGCAGGACCAGCGAAGGCCCGAATCGTGGACGCTGGCGGGCAGTTCGGGCCCGGCGGTGCCCGACGCGATGGCGCCCAGGTCGGCCAGGTCCGTGCCGAGGGCGACTTCGAGAGGCACACGCAGGGGGCGCCGGGCCGCACTGTGCAAGGTGATGCGCTCCGTCCCGTCCGCGTGGCGAATGCGCTCGACGACGAGGTCCGGGTCCGGGCCGGAGTGCGGCGAGGCACGCAGCGTGCCCACGAAGCGGGCCCCGTCGGCCGAGGTCATGCGGGCTTGCACCGTCAGCGGTTCGCGCCCGGCCACACGGACCTGGCATCGGGAGAGCACGCGTCGGCCCGCCCGGTAGAACCCTTCCAGCCCCTGACCGTTCATCTGCCCGTCCTCCGACGAGATGGCGAGTCCCGGGAGCGCGACGCAGATCATCGCGGTGTGCGTGGACGGCAGTTCGACGGGCCGGCGGGGTGGCGGCAGTGTTGTGGCTCGGGACGGTGGTGCTGCTCCTGGGGGTGCGGATGTGGACGAGCGGGGCGCCTGACCTGGGGATGGTGACAGGACCCGGCCCTGGTCCGGGGGTGACGGCAATGAGCGTTGCCGGCCTGTGAGTGGGTCGGATGGTCTGCTCGGATCGTTCCGCCCGGCTGGGAGTCGGTCCGGGTGGGTCGGCCGGGGCAGGGGGCGGCCCGGCTCGGCCGGCTCGAGTGCGCAGCCCCCAGGGTTGTGCGGGGGAACGGCGGTGAAGCCCTGGTCGGTCGGCCTGCCAGGGAGTCGGTCCTGACAGTTCGCCCCGATCGCGGGTCCGGGTCTGTCCGTCGCCCCAGGCGGGTACCAGTCCTGGCCGCTCGGTGCGGAGGCGCGGGTGCTGTCGGCCGCACACCGGGCGTCGCGCCGGGCGGCAAGGTCCGCGTCGGCTGATGAGCGGGCGCCCGCCCCGGGAGACAGCGTGGGCGGGCTTGCACCGGAAGTGTCGTCGCCGGCAGCGGAGGGCGGAGTCGGATGATGCATGGGGTGGCTTCTTCTGCGCTCGGTGCACCTCGGGCGTGTGCGACGCCGGGTGGGAGGATCCGGACGGACGTGGGCTGTGTGGCGGCCGCGCACATCCAGGCGTTCCGCCACTCAGGTGAACGGAACAGCGGTCCTCCGGGTCACGCCTGCGACAGACCTGCCGGGACGGACGGCAGCGACGACGCTGATCAGTCCCGGCCAATTCCGATTGCCGCGCGCGGAGCGCCCCGCGACTGCCGTCGGTCCGGTCGCCCCGACCGGCGCTCGACCAGCACCTGCTCACACCTGCTCCTCGGTGCCGCCGTCTCCCGGGCGCATGCTTTCGGGGCACTGGTCTCCGCGGCGGGCGGCGCCCTTCCCAGGGGTACGTGGGCGCGTGCGACCGATCCGGGGGGAGCCGGGACGGGTGCCGCTCGCCACCGCCGTCCGCGGGCGCGGGGCGCCCGTGCCACTCCCCCGGCCTTCTGGCCTCGCCGAGCGGGAATGGCTGCGGGCCGTGCCGCTGGAACGGACACGGCGTCGCGGGCGGGGAGCTTCCTCCGAGCCCGATTCCGACACCGGTTCCGACACCAAGTCGGGCATCGATCCCGACACCGACTGCGACACGGATTCCGGCTCCGAGACCGATCCGGAGACCGATCCCGACACCCGCTCCGGCGCCCGCTCCGACTCGACGACCTGGGCCGTCACCGGCTCTGCGGTCCCCTCCTTGCCGTGCGACTGCTGGGCTGCCGTCCGCCCCCTGCCCCGTCGTTCCGCACGCAGGCAGCGGCGGATCGACTCCGGGTCCAGACCCTCGTTGCACGCCTGGTGCAGGAGCCGGGCGAAGAGGTAGCCCGGATCTGCGCCGAGTGCCATGGCGAGGGCTTCCCGGGCCTCCAGGTCGTCACCCGTGGACCAGGCGACCCAACCGGCCAGCGTCAGCGGTGCCGCCGCGTGTTCGCCGTAGGGTCCGACGCACCGGCGGGCCAGGGCCCGCCAGAGCCGGAGTGCGAGCGCGGCCTCCTCGCCCTCCATCCACTCGGCCGCGCGGTCTCGGGTCGCACGGTCCTGCAGGCCGAGAATCAGTGTCGCGGCTTCGTCGTGTGCGAGCAGTTCGTCGTCGCGGAGATCCGCGGTGAGCGTGCCGGACACGGGCCGTGCGCCGGCCAGTCGGCGCATGATCTGCGCGGACAGCTCCAGTGTCTCCTCGGCGACACCCTCACGGCTGGCGTCGTCGAGAATCCTGGGGACCAACGCCATGCTCGCGGTGTCCAGGGCACTCTCCTGCTCCAGGGCTGCCGCGGTCTCCCAGGGCTGCAGCCTGGCCCGCAGCTCGCGCAGAGTGCCCCGAACCTGCAGGCCGGCATACGTGGCGGCGGCGGCCAGCACGGAGGTGCCGGGCAGGCCCATGGGCAGACCTTCGGGTGGACAGCAGGCTTCGTTCCCGCAGCAGTAGGACCAGAAGCGGCCGTCCGAGATGCACAGCGCCTCGATCACCGGCACGTCGAGCTGTCCGCACTCGATCCGCAGTTTCTGGGCCAGCGGACGCAACCGCTCCATGACCTGCCGCCCCGACTCGCCCTTCGCCGGTTCCTGGCAGAGGTAGGCGACCATCTGTTCGGGCCGGGCTCCCCTGCGCTCACTGCCGGTGACCAGTCCGTGGGCCAGCTGCTGGGCAACGGAAGCCCAGTCGTCCGTACTCGCCGGAATGCCGAGCCGGGCACGGCCGCCGAATCGGCCCCGGCCGTCCCTGTCGTGCAGGGCGACGAGGACGATGCTTTCCTCGGGCCGGTACCCCAACAGATAGGGCAGGGCATCGGCCAGTTCGGCCGGGGTGCGCAGCGTGACCTGGTGCTCGGGGCCATGGCTGTCGTAGGCGGTGCAGTCGACGTGGTCCGGGTGGCCCGGGCGCTCCTCGTGCACGTCTTGTGCACCGTACGTGCCCTCAGTGTCGCGCCCGCCGCCGTGGTCGTCCGAAGCGGCCGGGCCGAGGTGCTTTTCCGGTCGGCCGGGGTCGCCGTGTCCGTCGTGGTGCTCGGCGCCGTCACGTGCGGCGGCCTTGCCGTTTTCGGGGGATCCAGTGGTTTCGCCGTGATTCGTCATGCCCAGACGATCTCGCGGAGCACGGTATTCCGGTTTGCCCTGTGGATAACTCAAGCCAGGGACACGTCAAGCACTCTTCGCATCCACAGCTCCGGTCGGGCTTGTCGGTGCCGTCCTGTTTGATGGGATGCATGGAGCACACGAGCAACGCGGAACTCAGGGCGGCCGCGGACGCGGTCCTCGCCCGCCTCGTCGGGGACGCCACGGGCGCGGCCCGACTGCGCGAGGACCAGTGGCGGGCGATCGAGGCGCTGGTCGCCGACAGACGCCGGGCGCTCGTGGTGCAGCGCACGGGGTGGGGCAAGTCCGCGGTGTACTTCGTGGCGACGTCGCTGCTGCGGGCCAGGGGCAGCGGACCCACGGTCATCGTCTCCCCGCTGCTCGCGCTGATGCGCAACCAGGTCGAGGCCGCGGCCCGGGCCGGTATCCACGCCCGGACGATCAATTCCTCGAACACCGAGGAGTGGGACACGGTTCAGGACGAGATCGCCGCGGGTGAGGTCGACGTCCTGCTGGTCAGTCCGGAGCGCCTCAACAACCCGGACTTCCGGGACCAGGTGCTGCCCAAGCTGGCCGCCGCCACCGGACTCCTGGTGGTGGACGAGGCCCACTGCATCTCCGACTGGGGGCACGACTTCCGTCCGGACTACCGCCGGCTGCGCACCATGCTCGGTGATCTGCCGCCGGGCGTCCCGGTGCTCGCGACCACTGCCACCGCCAACGCGCGCGTGACCGCCGACGTCGCCGAACAGCTCGGCACCGGAGGCACGTCGGACGCCCTGGTGCTGCGGGGCCCGTTGGACCGGGAGAGCCTGAGCCTGAGCGTGCTGCGGCTGCCGGACGCCGCACATCGTATGGCCTGGCTCGCCGACCACCTGGGCGAGTTGCCGGGTTCCGGGATCATCTACACGCTCACCGTGGCCGCCGCCGAGGAAGTCACGGCTTTCCTGCGGCACCGCGGTCACACGGTCGCTTCGTACACGGGCAGGACCGAGAACGCCGACCGGCAGCAGGCCGAGGACGACCTCCTCGCCAACAGGGTGAAGGCCCTGGTCGCCACCTCCGCTCTGGGCATGGGGTTCGACAAACCGGATCTCGGATTCGTGGTGCACCTGGGCTCGCCGTCCTCGCCCATCGCCTACTACCAGCAGGTGGGCCGCGCCGGGCGCGGAGTCGAGCACGCCGAGGTGCTCCTGCTGCCGGGGAAGGAGGACGAGGCGATCTGGGAGTACTTCGCGTCGCTCGCCTTCCCGCCGGAAGACCTGGTACGCCGCACTCTCGATGTCATGGCGAGAGCGGACAGGCCCATGTCGCTGCCCGCCCTGGAGCCCTTGGTGGAGCTGCGCCGCTCCCGCCTGGAGACCATGCTCAAGGTTCTCGACGTGGACGGGGCGGTCAAGCGCGTCAAGGGCGGCTGGATCGCAACGGGGCAGCCGTGGACGTACGAGGCGGAGCGGTACGACTGGGTCGCGCGGCAGCGCAGGGCCGAGCAGCAGGCGATGCGGGAGTACTCCTCGACGACCGACTGCCGCATGGAGTTCCTGCAACGCCAGCTGGACGACGAGGGCGCCAAGCCCTGCGGCCGCTGCGACAACTGCGCCGGCGCGCGGTTCACCACGGACATGTCCACGACGGCATTGGACGCGGCGCGGGTGGATCTCGGTCGGGCCGGCGTCGAGGTGGAGCCACGCCGTATGTGGCCGACCGGCCTGCCGGCGATCGGCGTCGACCTCAAGGGACGCATCCCGGCCGGTGAACAGGCCGCTCCCGGGCGGGCGTTGGGCCGGCTGTCGGACATCGGCTGGGGCAACCGGCTGCGGCCGATGCTGGCGGCACAGGCACCCGACGGCCCCGTGCCGGACGACGTGGCGAAGGCCGTTGTGGGCGTGCTCGCCGACTGGGCCAGGGGGCCCGGGGGGTGGGCCTCGGGAGCGGCTGACCCGCAGCCGCGCCCGGTGGGTGTGGTCACCGTCTCCTCTCGCACCCGTCCTCAGTTGATCCACTCTCTGGGTGCGCGCATCGCGGAGGTCGGCAGGCTGCCGTTGCTGGGCTCCGTGGAATACGCGAGCGACGCGCCCCACGTCTCCCGGAGCAACAGCGCACAGCGACTGAAGGCACTGGACGGCACGTTGAGCGTGCCGCCCGCCCTCGCCTCCGCTCTCGCCGAGGCCGGGGGTCCAGTCCTCCTCGTCGACGACTTCACCGAGACCGGCTGGACGTTGGCGGTCGCGACCCGCATGCTCCGACGTGCCGGTGCGCAGGGGGTGTTGCCACTCGTCCTGGCCGTCCAGGGCTGACCGCGGCGCGACACCGCACACCCGCTCGGCAGTCGCGCCTTGAACCCTCCATCTCAACAGCGCACCAACTTGAGGTGAACGGTGGGCGCATGCGTCGTGACGCAACGTACTGGGTAGGGATATAAACCGCAGACCGCCGTGTTTCGGTCAGTGGCCCCAATTGCTCGTTGCCGCATCCAAGTTCGACAGGAAGAATTGAAGTCCGCTCCCCGCACGGCTCGTCCGTGGTCCGGTAGGGCTCTGCTGCGGCGTGCGCTCCCCTGAACATGACCCCGCCCCCAGTGTGGGCGCGTAGCCGAAGGGAGGACCGTGACCTTCGGATTCGCTCCGTCCTCGGCGGCATCCACGTCGACGTCTGCCGACCTGTCCGCCGCATCCGCCAACCCTCTCACCCGCATGCTCGAACCCGCGGAGTGGGCCGCCGCCGGTATTCCTCTGCTGCGCAATCCGCGAGAGGTCGTCAGCGGACTCCATTCCCGGCATCACCCAAGGCCCGCGACCGCGGTGGTGGCCGTCCTCGACCCGGACGAACGCGTGTGCGCGAGCGCCTCGTTCACCCGCCGCCCGGCTCCGGCTGACGGCTGGATGTTCCGCAACACGCTGCTCGCGCAGCTTCGCCGGGTCATCCCGCACGACCTGCGGCGCCGCACACCGGTGCGCACCGCGGTGCTGCTCTACTGCCGTGAGGGCGACGCGCGTTGGACCGAGGAGGACGGCGCATGGATGTGGGGCCTGCGTGACGCGTGCACACTGCACGGACTGCGCTGCGGGGCGTACATCACGCTGACCCGGGACGGCTGGCAGGTGCTCGGTGAGGGCCGTGGCGGGCGCCGCCCCAACGCGGACTCCTCACCGGAGCCCTTCGGCATGTCCGAGGCGCCGCCCCCGCTGCCCCGCACCGGTGGCGCCGCCTCGGAGGTCCTTCGCCGCGCCGCGGCCCGCTGAGAACCCCGACGGGTCACGCCCGACCGACGCAACAGCACGCCCCCTTCGTACGCCGGCTTCACGGCGCCGAGGGGGAGTTGCACACGACGGCCGGGGCCGCCCGTCGGCACTCCGAGCAACCATCGCCACGCGGGGCACGTCGCTGCACGAGCGACGGACGCCGCCCAGCGCGCCGGCGCTCCCACTTGTCCGTAACACCACAGGAGCGGGTGGTAGCGCGGGCACCGGGCTCCGCCCCTGTGTCTGCGCACGCGGAAACGCCCGCTGTGCTGATGCCGCCACAGCGGCGTCCTCGTCGCTCCGGCGTCCCCGTGGACGTACCGGAACAGGCTCAGACGCCCGCGCCCAGCACCGAGTTGATCTGCTGCGGGTCGCCGCAGACGATCAGCAGGGCCCCGGCCCGGGTGAGGGCCAGCGGCAGTGCGGAGGCGGCTACTGCGTCGGAACCGCCGTTGACGGCGACCACGACCACGGGGCGCAGGGCCGCGCGACCGGCGACGGCGGCGTCGGTGTAGAAGACGTCGTCGCCCGCGTCGTGCTGCGCCCAGTAGGAGGCTTCACCGAAGGACAGCTCGTGGGCGGCCCACGGGTGCTGTTCGCCGGTGGTGATCACCAGAACGTCTCCGGGGGCACGACCCGAGTCCAGAAGCAGGTCCACGGCTTCCTCGGCGGCGTCGAGCGCCCCCTCCGCCGAGGCCGGGATCAGCTGGATCTGCGGGGTCGCCGAAGCAGTGACAGCGGCAGGGGCAGCCGGGACCGAGGGTCCGGGCTTGGCCACGGCCACGTCACGCGACGTGCGCTGCACGGGCGGCGTGGGCCGGAGCGGACCAGGACGACCGGGACGCGGCGGAGCCGCGGGACGGGGACCGGGTACGGGACGGGGGGTCGGCGCGGTGCGGCCGCTGGCCGGCGTGGCGCGGGGACCCTGGGCACTCTCGTGAATCTGAGGCTCCTCGGGAATGAGAGGCATGGGCTGATATTTATCAAACGTTGGTGCGGCTCGCGTCGGCGGGTGGCACATGAGCGCGAGCGGAATCGTCAGAAGTCGAAGCCGAGCTGACCCTCGATCTCCGGAACGCCTCCGTCCGCCCAACTGCGGACCTTCTTGAGGTGTCGCCACTGGGGCAGCGCATCAAGATACGCCCACGACAACCGGTGGTACGGGGTGGGCCCCCGCTCCGCCAGTGCGGCCTTGTGCACGGGCGACGGATACCCGGCGTTGTCCGCAAAACCGAAGTCTGCATGGTCGATACCCAGTTCGGCCATCATTTTGTCGCGCTGAACCTTGGCGATCACCGAGGCCGCCGCGACCGCCACGCACGACTGGTCGCCCTTGATGACCGTACGGACCTGCCAGGGCGAGCCGAGATAGTTGTGCTTGCCGTCGAGGATCACCGCGTCGGGACGGACCGGCAGAGCTTCGAGGGCGCGTCCCGCCGCCAGGCGCAGTGCTGCGGTCATGCCCAGCTCGTCGATCTCCTCCGGCGAGGCGTGCCCCAGCGCGTACGAGGTCACCCACTTCTGCAGTTCCACGGCAAGAACAGTGCGCCGCTTGACGGTGAGCAGCTTGGAGTCGGTGAGGCCCTCGGGGGGTCGGCGCAGTCCCGTGATCGCCGCGCAGACGGTGACGGGGCCGGCCCACGCACCGCGCCCCACCTCGTCGACACCGGCAATGATCTTCGCTCCGGTCGTGGCGCGAAGGGAGCGCTCGACGGTGTGAGTAGGCGGTTGGTACGGCATGGCGCCCTCAGCCTACGCCCCGTGGATCACCCGGCGACACCCCGGCTCCCACTACCACTTCCGAGACGGCGGCTCCCCGCCCTCAGCCGACGCCCGGTCGCAGCAGCGGAACCATCAACTGGTCGATCATTTCCTCGAGATCACGATCGTCCCATTCGCTTCCGCGTATCTTGGAGCGGTACATCATCATGGCCGGGATGACATCGAAGACATAGCTGTTCGCCGCGTCGGGGCGCACTTCATTCCGCTCTATGCCGCGGGTGATGACCTCACGAAGCAGCTTGATGGTCGGCTCCACGATCCCGTCGAAGATCACGCCATGGAAGCGCTCCGCCTGAACCGGGTCGCATTCGTGAATCACGGAGCGGACCGCGAAACCGGGGCGCGAGAACATCGCCTCACGCGCCTGCCGGCACAGCGCGAGCAGATCTTCGCGCACACTGCCCAGATCCGGCGCCTCCTCTATGCGCGGCAGCCCCGCCTGCAGGGCATCGGCGACGAGATCCTCCTTGGACGGCCAGCGCCGATAGACGGCGGCCTTGCCGGTCTGGGCGCCGGCGGCGACGCCCTCCATGGTGAGGCCGTTCCAGCCGACCGTGCTGAGCTGTTCCAGGGCGGCATCGAGGATCGCGCGTTCGAGTACGGCGCCGCGCCGACGGAAGGAGGCCGCCTGAGCGGGGGCGGCCGTCCAGCGCGAAGTAACCATCTCTGTATCTCCAGCGAGCAGGGGGAGCGGGTTTCGGGGCGGGAGAGCACCACGTGGCGACAACGGGGGATTCGCCACACGACACCAATTTAAGTGAACGCTTGCGTTCACTATCGGGGACTCACTACGGTTGACGCGGCAGTGAACGCGAGCGTTCACTAACGCATTCGTGGGGGACCCATAGTGACAACCTCTCAGTTGATCAAGGAACAGAAGCCAGGTGCGGCGCGACGGGAGGGGCATCCCGGCATTGCGCTCGCAGTCATCGCGGCCTGCCAACTCATGGTGGTACTCGACGCGACGATTGTGAACATCGCGCTCCCGCACATTCAAGACGCTCTGAAGTTCAGCACCACCGACCTCACCTGGGTCGTCAGCGCCTACACGCTCACCTTCGGCGGCCTGCTGCTTCTGGGCGGGCGCGCCGGGGACATCCTCGGCCGCCGCCGGGTCTTCATGACCGGCATCGTGCTGTTCACCCTCGCCTCGCTGCTCGGCGGACTCGCCCAGGAACCCTGGCAGTTGTTGGCCGCACGTGTCCTGCAGGGCATGGGTGGCGCGATTGCGTCGCCCACCGCGTTGGCGCTCATCACCACCACGTTCCCGGAAGGCCCGGAGCGCAACCGGGCCTTCGGCGTCTTCGCCGCCGTGTCCGCGGGTGGCGGCGCGATCGGCCTGCTGGCCGGCGGCATGCTCACCGAGTGGCTCAACTGGCGTTGGGTGTTCTTCGTCAACCTGCCGATCGGCATCGTGATCACCCTGCTCGCGCCGCTCTACATCAGCGAGTCCGAACGGCACACGGGCCGCTTCGACATCGCGGGGGCCGTGACCTCGACGGCGGGCATGGCTTCCCTCGTCTACGGCTTCATCCGCGCAGCGGACGACGGCTGGCGGGACGGCCTGGCCATCGGCTCCTTCGGCGCCGCCGTGGTCCTGCTGGTGGCCTTCGCGCTCATCGAGTCCCGGGCCAAGGAGCCGATCACTCCGCTGCGGATGTTCGCCGACCGGAACCGCTCCGGAACGTACGTGATCATGTTGAGCCTGGCCGCGGCGATGTTCGGCATGTTCTTCTACATCGTCCTCTTCGTGCAGAACGTGCTGGGGTACAGCCCGATCCAGGCCGGTCTCGCGTTCCTGCCGGTGACCGTCGTGATCGCGCTCGGCGCCGGCCTCTCCCAGCGGTTCCTGCCGGTGCTGGGGCCCAAGCCGTTC
This sequence comes from Streptomyces sp. NPDC001137, assembly GCF_040298885.1. Lineage (NCBI taxonomy): Bacteria > Bacillati > Actinomycetota > Actinomycetes > Kitasatosporales > Streptomycetaceae > Streptomyces > Streptomyces sp. NPDC001137. The sequence continues at coordinate 80,850 of NZ_JBEPBA010000032.1, read as the reverse complement.
ATGCTCACCGGCTCGGCTCTCGCGGTGATCGGACTGGCCTGGCAGACCCTCATCAGCTCCAGCAGCTCGTATGCCGGCGGAGTGCTCGGTCCGATGCTGGTCTTCGGCTTCGGCATGGGCCTGAACTTCGTGACGCTGACGGTCACAGCGGTCTCCGGTGTCGCCCAGCACGAGGCGGGTGCGGCCTCCGGACTGCTCAACGCCACACAGCAGGTGGGTGGTTCGCTCGGTCTGTCCATCCTGACGACGGTGTTCGGGTCGGCCAGCAAGGACGAGGCGCAGAAGCAACTGCCGAAGTTCCTCGCCAACGGTTCGGCGGAGCAAAAGGCAGAGTTCTCGAAGACGCACCAACTGCCCGGAACCTGGGGACACGAGGTGCTCGCCCAAGGCATTTCCATGGGCTTCGTGGCGGCCGCGGCCATGGCTGTGCTCGCCTTCGGAACTGCCTGGTTCGTGATCCGGGTCCGCAAGAGCGACCTGGAAGCACTCGCCGGCACGGCGGGAGCAACGGTCGGCTGAACCAGCCGCCCCCACACGGGGCCGCGGAGGGCCGGACCGAGTCCGGGGGACCGACGGCGAGGACGTCGGTCCGGCCCTCCGCACACATCCCACGGGGCACAGCAAGGTCAGGACTGAAAACACCGCCCAGACGACCACGAACCGCACGACTCACCCCCGGACCTTTCGCGCGTCAGGTGCAGTGCACCCGCTCCTGCGCTTCACACTGCTGATGTCACGACAACGGCCGCGCGGTCACGCAGAGTTCCCGGCGAACACAGAGAGTTTCCAGCAGTCTCTCCGGGCGATCTCCACAAGTTGCGGAGGATTCAATCTGACGGTGCCTGGGCGGTCGGCACCCAGTCCGGCAGCGCCTCCGTCAGTCCCGCCCACTCGGCCGGCGGCATCCCGGCCTTCCCTGCGGCAAGCACCCCGCCCACGATGGCGCAGGTGGTGTCCACGTCACCACCGACCTGCGCGGTCGTCCAGAACGCCTGCTCGAAGTCGCCGAGTGCCCGCGCGGCCGACCAGAGCGCGAAGGGCACGGTGTCATGGGCGGACGTACGCCGTCCGCAGCCCAGTACGGCCGCGACGGTGCCCGCGTCGGCGTAGTCGAGCATGTCCCGTGCGCGCCGCAGGCCCGCGCCGACGGCGCTCTTCGGGACGAGCGCGACGACTCCGTCGAGGAGTGCCTCCGGGCTCGGCGGACCGCCGGGTGCTGCGACCAGCGCGGCGGCCGCCGCAACCGCCATGGAGCCGACGACGGCCTCGCGGTGCTGGTGCGTGGGGTACGCCGAGATCTCCGCCTGATGAGTCGCCTGCTCCGGGTCGTCCGCGTACCAGGCGCCCAGTGGGGCGATCCGCATCGCCGCGCCGTTGCCCCAGGAGCCCTGTCCCTTGAAGAGGTCGGCGGCCAGCTCGCGCCAGTCCCCGCCCTCTCGAACCAGCCGCAGCAGACGGTTGACCGCGGGACCGTACCCACGGTCGAAGTCATGGTGGTGGGCGAAGGACTGCGCCAGGGCGTCCTGGTCGATGCGGTGGTGGGCGGCCAGGACCGCCACCACGGAACAGGCCATCTCCGTGTCGTCGGTCCACTGCCAGGGGCCCGGCGGCAGCTCGCGACGCTTCAGCAGCGGATAGTTCGCCGGCACGAAGAACTGCGAGCCCAGCGCATCCCCCACGGCCAGTCCACGCAGGCTGGCCACGGCGCGGTCCAGGCGCCCGTCGGGAGCGGAGTCAGGGGTCATTGCTCTGCCACTCTATCCGGTGATCCCGTACGGCTCCGGATCTCGCCAGCGTTCGAAGGGCCGGTCAAGCACGTACTTGCCGTCGTCCCCGAGAACGAGCATCCGCATCTCCGCGTTCCCCGGGTTCGACAGCGACTCGAATTCCGCGACCGTCCAGTGGAACCAGCGCATGCAGAACAGCCGCATGGCCAGGCCATGGGTCACCAGCAGCACGTTGGACGGGTGGTCGGGGGCCTCGAAGCTGCGGTACAGGCTCTCCAGGAAGCCACCGACCCGGTCGTACACGTCGGCGCCGGACTCCCCCTGGGCGAAGCGGTAGAAGAAGTGGCCGTACGCATCCCGGTAGGCCTTCTGGAGGCGCACGTCGTCGCGGTCCTGCCAGTTTCCCCAGTCCTGTTCGCGCAGCCGGGGCTCCTCCCGCACCCGTATGAGCTCGGGATCGAGATGGAAGGCGCGCAGGGTCTCGTGCGTGCGCCGGTACGGTGACACGTACACGCTGACGCGCTCACGGCCGAAGACCTCGCGCAACCGCTTGCCGGTCTCCTCGGCCTGCTGCCAGCCCCGCTCGGTCAGTGCCAGTGCATGGTCGGGCTCCCGTTCGTAAACGGTGTCATCAACATTGCCCGTTGACTCTCCGTGCCGGACAAGGACGATGCGCCGTGGTCGTGCCATGCCAAAACCCTAGATCGGGTGACGGCTGATCGAGCACTCGTACGGGCTCCATACAGCGTAGGTCACACACTTCCTGCACCACTGGCCACACCAGGGCACACCATTAAATGCGTCCGGTTTCCAAACCCACGCGTCAGACCGTCCAGGTCGGCTCCAGCTCAATGATGTCGCCCGTGAGGGCCGCCACGTCCGCCTCCGTCTGGGCCCGCAGGGCGAGCCGCTCCACACGCTCCGTGCGGTACTTGCCGTGTTCGGCGGCCGACCGCCACATGGACAGCACCAGGAACTCATGGCCCGGTGCCTCGCCGAACAGGCCGCGGATCATGCCGGGAGAGCCGGCCATGGCGGGATTCCAGACCTTCTCCTGCATCAGCGTGAAATGCTCGGCCCGCTCCTCGTGCACTCGGCAGAGGGCGACCCGCAGCAGGTCCGCGTCCGTGAAGCGCGGTTCGAAGCCGGTCTTCACGTCGAAGCGGTAGTCGAAGAGCTTGACCTGGGCATCCTTGAAGGTGCCCGACTGAGCCGCCGCCAGCCGATCGTGGGAACGGGCCATGAAGGAGTCGTAGAAGGCACGGCTCTCCCAGAAGGCGAAGATATGGGCCACTCCTGTGCGTCCCCGGCTCCAGCCACCACCTTGTCCCCGAAACCCCGGCTCCCCCAGAAGCCCCGCCCACTTTCGCTGCCCCCGCTCGAAGCCGCGGCGGTCCACCACGGTGCAGCGAATCCACTTGACCAGCACCGCGCCATGGTAAGGCCACGGAGCGTGGCGCCGGTCACGCTCCGGTGCACAGCTCCGGCGCACACCTCCACGCGCGCGTGGCAGGATGGACAACAGGCCCAGTCCGTCGTGCAGTTCGGGCCGGACAGGGGCACACGGGGAGACGGGGAAGGGGAGATCCGGTGACCGGCATCAACAAGGGGATCCGCAAGGTCGAGGTCGCACTCAAGTGGGACCCCAGTCCGGCGGGAGAGGCGGCCACCGATCTCGACATCGTCGCCGCCACCTACCCGGCGGCCGACGCGTACGGCGAACCCGCCTATGTGGTGCACTTCGACAGCCGTTCCCCGGACGGCACGATCTACCTCAACCGAGACAGCAAGGACGGCAAGGGCTTCGGCTGGGACGAGGTCATGACGCTGGAGCTGGAGCGGCTCAGCGAGCGGTACGCGCGCGTGGTGGTCGGCGTGGTCATCCAGCAGCGCACTGCGCACCGGACCTTCGTCGGCGTGATCAACCCGGGGCTGCGCATCCGCGAGGGCTACACCGTTCTGGCCGAGGACGACTTCGGCGACGTCCTCGGGGCAACGGCGGCGACGGTCGGGGAGTTCATACGTGACGAGTCCGGCGAGTGGACGTTTCGCCCCGGGATCCACGGCTTCGAGGGCGACCCGGCGGCGTTCACCCGGGACATGGGCCGGGCGCACCAGCCCTGACGTCCGTCAGCCGGCGGTCCATCCCGGGACCGTCGGCAACACCTTCTCGGCGACACGGAACAGGGCCGCGTCGTCGGGCGTCGCGAAGTCCTGGCGCCAGATGGCGACTTCGAAGTAGCCGCCGCCGTCCTTGGCGTCCCGGGCGACCAAGAGGCTGCGGGCGATGCCTCCAGGGCCGCTCTTGGCCTTGCCGCCGCCCAGGTTGAAGCTCAGGGAGATGGTCCGGTCCGAGTAGACGATCGCCGGATGCCCGAGCACCGTTTTCGTCTCTGCGCGGGCGCCCATGAGACCGGCCATGTCGGCCACGCCGAGATCGTCGTCGGATGCCGACAGCCTCAGGGAGTACGTCTTCAGGTTGACGTCCGCCTCGGGGGTGGTGGTTTTCGTGCCGTCCGCCGAGGTCATCGTGCTCTCGTTGCCGTCGGCGGTCTCCGCGTACTCCTGCGGTGTGCCGAGCAGCGCGGGCAGGTCCGGGCGGTTGAGTGCCGTGCAGAGCTGGGCGCCCGAGACCGGTTTCGACGGCTTGTCGTGTGTGGCCGTGCAGGTGGCCGGCCCGCGGTCGGCGGACGCCTTCGAGTCCAGGTCCAGCGCCCACAGGAGCCCTGCGAGGCCCCCGACCACCACGATCGCGGCGATCACCTGAGCCGCCACGTTCATGGGCTTCTCAGGTTCGCTCGTTGCCTTTTTGGAGTCGGCGAAATCGTCGACCATGTCCCCCACGTTCCCCACCCTGCCGTTCGCGCCGGTCGTGCGCGGAGGGAGCCTAGCCTGTGATCGACCCGCGGGGGAACAAGTTTTCGCACGCAATGGCCGAGGGCGGCGGAGCCAGAAACGCTCCGCCGCCCTCAACCGCTGGTCACTACTGGCGTCAGCTGCAACCGCTGGTCGAGCCGCAGCCCTCGCAGATGTAGCAGGAGCCGGCCCGCTGCATCTTCGTACCGCAGGAGAAGCACAGCGGGGCGTCCGCCTGGATGCCCAGCTGCATCTCCACCAGCTCGGCGCTGGTGTGGGCCTGCTTCGGGGCGGGCTTGGCCGCCTCGACCTCGACACGCGGCGTGGCCACGGCCTTGAGCTCCTGGGCGCGCGGAGCCGACTGGGCGAGGCCCTCGACGTCGACCTCGTCCTCGGAAGGCTCGTACGAACCGGTCTCCAGGTGACGCTGGCGCTCCTCGGCGGAGTGGATGCCAAGGGCGGAGCGCGTCTCGAAGGGCAGGAAGTCCAGCGCCAGGCGGCGGAAGATGTAGTCGACGATCGACTGCGCCATCCGCACGTCCGGGTCGTCCGTCATACCGGCCGGCTCGAAGCGCATGTTGGTGAACTTCGAGACGTACGTCTCCAGCGGCACGCCGTACTGAAGACCGACGGAGACCGCGATGGAGAAGGCGTCCATCATGCCCGCGAGGGTGGAGCCCTGCTTGGACATCTTCAGGAAGACCTCGCCGAGACCGTCGTCCGGGTAGGAGTTGGCGGTCATGTAGCCCTCGGCGCCGCCGACCGTGAAGGACGTCGTGATGCCGGGACGGCCCTTGGGCAGACGCTTGCGGACCGGGCGGTACTCGATGACCTTCTCGACCGTCTCGCGGATGGTCGCCTCGGCCTTCTCGGTGACCTCGGCCTTCTCCTTCTCCTTGGTCTTGGCGGAGAGCGGCTGGCCGACCTTGCAGTTGTCGCGGTAGATGGCGAGCGCCTTGACGCCCATCTTCCAGGCCTCGAAGTAGATCTCCTCGACCTCCTCGACGGTCGCCGACTCCGGCATGTTGACCGTCTTGGACAGGGCGCCGGAGATCCACGGCTGGATCGCGGCCATCATGCGGACGTGGCCCATCGCGGAGATGGAGCGCTCGCCCATGGCGCAGTCGAACACCTCGTAGTGCTCGTGCTTGAGGCCCGGGGCGTCGACGACATTGCCGTGCTCGGCGATGTGGGCGACGATCGCCTCGATCTGCTCCTCCTGGTAGCCCAGACGGCGCAGCGCCTGCGGAACCGTGCCGTTGACGATCTGCATCGAGCCGCCGCCGACCAGCTTCTTGAACTTGACCAGGGCGAGGTCGGGCTCGAGGCCGGTGGTGTCGCAGGACATCGCCAGACCGATGGTGCCGGTCGGGGCGATGACCGACGCCTGGGAGTTACGGAAACCGTTCTTCTCACCGAGGCGCAGCACGTCCTGCCAGGCCTCCGTGGCGGCGGCCCAGACCGGCGTGTCCAGGTCGTCCATGCGGACGGCCACGGCGTTCGCGTCGGCGTGCTGCTTCATGACGCGGTTGTGGGCGCTGGCGTTGCGGGCGTAACCGTCGTACGGACCGACGACCGCGGCGAGTTCGGCGGAGCGCCTGTACGACGTGCCGGTCATCAGGGAGGTGATGGCACCGGCGAGGGCGCGGCCGCCGTCGGAGTCGTAGGCGTGACCGGTCGCCATCAGCAGGGCACCGAGGTTGGCGTAGCCGATGCCGAGCTGGCGGAACGCGCGCGTGTTCTCGCCGATCTTCTGGGTCGGGAAGTCCGCGAAGCAGATGGAGATGTCCATCGCGGTGATGACGAGCTCGACGACCTTCGCGAAGCGCTCGACCTCGAAGGACTGGTGGCCCTTGCCGTCGTCCTTCAGGAACTTCATCAGGTTCAGCGAGGCCAGGTTGCAGGACGTGTTGTCCAGGTGCATGTACTCGCTGCAGGGGTTCGAGCCGTTGATACGGCCGGACTCCGGGCAGGTGTGCCAGTGGTTGATGGTGTCGTCGTACTGGATGCCCGGGTCGGCACAGGCCCAGGCGGCCTCGGCCATCTTGCGGAACAGGGCCTTGGCGTCGACCTCTTCGATGACCTCGCCGGTCATCCGCGCGCGCAGGCCGAACTTTCCGCCCTGCTCGACCGCCTTCATGAACTCGTCGTTCACGCGGACCGAGTTGTTGGCGTTCTGGTACTGGACGGAGGTGATGTCGTCGCCACCGAGGTCCATGTCGAAGCCCGCGTCGCGCAGGGCGCGGATCTTCTCCTCTTCCTTCACCTTGGTCTCGATGAAGTCCTCGATGTCGGGGTGGTCGACGTCGAGGATGACCATCTTGGCGGCACGGCGGGTGGCGCCACCGGACTTGATGGTGCCGGCCGACGCGTCGGCGCCGCGCATGAAGGAGACCGGCCCGGAGGCGTTGCCGCCCGAGGACAGCAGCTCCTTGGAGGAGCGGATGCGGGAGAGGTTCAGGCCGGCGCCGGAGCCGCCCTTGAAGATCATGCCCTCTTCCTTGTACCAGTCGAGGATCGACTCCATGGAGTCGTCGACGGCCAGGATGAAACAGGCGGAGACCTGCTGGGGCTGCGGGGTGCCCACGTTGAACCACACGGGGCTGTTGAAGCTGAAGATCTGGTGCAGGAGGGCGTACGCCAGCTCGTGCTCGAAGATCTCCGCGTCGGCGGGCGAGGCGAAGTACTTGTAGTCCTCACCGGCCTTCCGGTACGTCTTCACGATGCGGTCGATGAGCTGCTTCAGGCTCACCTCGCGCTGCGGGGTGCCGACGGCACCGCGGAAGTACTTGCTGGTGACGATGTTGACCGCGTTCACCGACCAGAAGTCGGGGAACTCGACGCCGCGCTGCTCGAAGTTGACCGAGCCGTCGCGCCAGTTGGTCATGACGACGTCACGGCGCTCCCAGGCCACCTCGTCGTACGGGTGCACGCCGGGGGTGGTGTGGATGCGCTCGATACGCAGTCCCTTGGTCGCCTTGGTGCCCTTGGCGCGGGAACTCCGTGCCGGACCGCTCGCCGTCTCTGTCATGCCGCCTCCCTGTACGGGCTAAAACGCCCTGAAGTGCCCCGATGTTCCCGTGGCACATGTTGTGTCTGGTGTTGCGGGCATCTCGCGCTGCCGCCCGCAACGGGTCTTCGATGGCCGCCGTCCGGCCGGAATCGGGGCATCCGCCCGGTTCCGGCTCGCCGATCAGTCGGCGGCGTTGGCGGGCTCGGGGACCTGAGCAGTCCCTCCGGGCCCGCAGTCTTCTTCCTGGCCCCCCGCGACAGCGTCCTCGCGGTCGTCGTTGTCCGCGGCGACGGGTCGCCTCTCCTCCCTGAGTTCCGCGATCGCGGCCTCGAAGTCCTCGAGCGAGTCGAAAGCCCGGTAGACGGAGGCGAACCGCAGATATGCGACGAGGTCGAGCTCCTGCAACGGGCCGAGTATGGCCAGACCCACGTCATGGGTGGTCAGTTCGGCGCTTCCGGTGGCCCGCACCGCCTCCTCGACCCGCTGGCCGAGAAGGGCGAGTGCGTCCTCGGTGACAGGCCGCCCCTGGCATGCCTTGCGCACGCCATTGATGACCTTGGTACGACTGAAAGGCTCGGTGACTCCGGACCGCTTGACCACCATGAGCGAGCACGTCTCCACGGTCGTGAAACGACGGGAGCAGTCCGGACACTGGCGGCGCCTGCGGATCGACGTGCCGTCGTCGGTCGTACGACTGTCGACGACACGGCTGTCGGGGTGCCTGCAGAAGGGGCAGTGCATGAACTCCCAACCCTCCTCACAGCAGACTCAATAGCCTCGCTGGGCCTCATGGGCCCCTCGAAGCAGCCCCAAGCATAGGCGATCGCCAGGAGCCTGAAGACCCGGGGGACCACAACTTCTGGGCTGCTGCTGCAATCCAACCACTAGATGTGGGGATTGGCCCATGCATGCACGTCGTACGCGCGTGTCGCGCGCGCATTGGCATGTGCCATGCGCCCGGCGCGGCGCACCGGATCCCAGGTGCACAGCCGTACCGTTACGGCGCATGCGGAGATACCGTGGGCGCCGCAGGGAGGGGACGTGGGGCTCCCGCAGAGATGGAGAGCCGTGCCCGGTTGACGGAATGCCAGATGGCAGACTGGGGCAGTAACCCACGAGGTCAGCACCCCGGCGGTGAAGAGTACAACAATGGGCCCTTTTGTCCGCCAGGTGCCGCGTTAGCCATACACCCAGACACATGATCAAGTACGGCGATCCATATTTTTTCACTCGAACGTGTGTTTGGCGCAACCTTTCGAAAGCAACTACCGTTGTCCAGCAGGGAGACCATCGAGAGGGGCCGACGTGACCACCACCGCAGACAGTGCCACCATCACTGCCCAGGACCGCTCCCAGGGCCGACTCGAGCCGGTGCATGCGATGAACGAAGCCGTGAATCCCGAGGGGCCCAAGCGCTCCCTGCCGGGCCGACCTCCAGGCATCCGGGCGGACAGCTCGGGCCTCACCGACCGGCAGCGCCGGGTGATCGAGGTCATCAGGGACTCCGTGCAGCGGCGCGGCTACCCGCCGTCGATGCGGGAGATCGGCCAGGCGGTCGGCCTCTCCAGCACCTCCTCGGTCGCACACCAGCTGATGGCACTGGAGCGCAAGGGCTTCCTGCGCCGCGACCCGCACCGCCCGCGCGCATACGAGGTGCGCGGCTCCGACCAGGGCGCCTCCGTGCAGCCCACCGACACCGCCGGCAAGCCCGCCGCGTCGTACGTTCCGCTGGTCGGCCGCATCGCCGCCGGTGGCCCGATCCTCGCCGAGGAGTCGGTCGAGGACGTCTTCCCCCTCCCCCGCCAGCTGGTCGGTGACGGCGAGCTGTTCGTGCTGAAGGTCGTCGGCGACTCCATGATCGAGGCCGCGATCTGCGACGGCGACTGGGTCACGGTGCGCCGCCAGCCGGTCGCCGAGAACGGCGACATCGTCGCGGCCATGCTCGAGGGCGAGGCGACCGTCAAGCGCTTCAAGCGCGAGGACGGCCACGTCTGGCTCCTCCCTCACAACGCGGCGTACGAGCCGATCCCCGGCGACGACGCGACCATCCTCGGCAAGGTGGTGGCAGTGCTGCGGCGCGTATGACGGCTGCGGCGGGCGGTTCGTGGAGAACCACCCTCTGACCGGGCCCCGGGACCCCTGCGCCGGTTCCGGGGCCCTGTGCTGTCCGCACCCCGCCGGCACGTGTTCCGTGCATCAGGGTTGGTCTGTCACGCCGCCGCGACAGACCAACCCCATGCTCATTCGGCCTCTGACTTCTTCGCTTCGGCCTCTGACTTCTTCGCCGCCGCGTCGATGGCCGCCAGAGACTTCCGGACCTGGTTACGGTCCGTCGTGTACCAGAAATCCGGCAGTGACGCCTTGAGATAGCTGCCGTAGCGCGCCGTGGCCAGCCGTTGATCGAGTACGGCGACCACCCCACGGTCCCCCGAGGCCCGTACGAGGCGGCCGGCGCCCTGGGCCATGAGCAGCGCGGCATGTGTGGCGGCGACTGCCATGAAGCCGTTGCCTCCCGCATCCTCCACCGCCTTCTGCCGGGCGCTCATCAGCGGGTCGTCCGGACGCGGGAACGGGATCTTGTCCATGACGACCAGCTGGCAGCTGGGGCCCGGGACGTCGACGCCCTGCCAGAGTGACAGCGTGCCGAACAGGCAGGTCTTCGGGTCGGCGGCGAAGTTCTTGATCAGCTCGCCGAGCGTTTCCTCGCCCTGGAGGAGAATCGGGAACTCCGGGATCCGGGAGCGCAGTTCCTCGGCGGCGAGCTGCGCGGCGCGCATGGAGGAGAAGAGGCCGAGGGTGCGGCCGCCGGCCGCCTGGATCAACTCCGTCAGCTCGTCCAGCATGTCCGCGCGGTCGCCGTCCCGCGCGGGGCGCGACAGATGTCTGGCGACGTAGAGGATGCCCTGCCTGGGGTAGTCGAAGGGCGAGCCGACGTCGACGCCCTTCCACTGCGGGAGGTCCTCACCCTCGGTGCCCTCCGGTGCGAGCCCGAGGGAGGCGCCGACCCCGTTGAAGTCGCCGCCCAGCTTCAGCGTCGCCGAGGTCAGGACGACGGAGCGGTCGGCGAAGAGCTTCTCCCTCAGGAGTCCCGACACGGACATGGGGGCGACGCGGAGGGAGGCGCCGAAGCGGTCGTGGCGCTCGTACCAGACGACGTCCCACTCGGAGCCGTTCGTGATCCGCTCCGCCACGTCGTGCACCGTCTCGACGGAGGCCAGCGCCTGCTTGCGGACCGCGTCCTCGTCCTGGACGGACTTGTCCCGGGTCGCGCCGATCGCGGAGATCACCGTACGGCAGGCGTCGCGCAGTGCCATGAGGGCGTACCCGAGGTCCTCCGGGATCTCCTCCAGACGGCCCGGCAGGGCCAGCTCCATCAGCCGCTCGAAGCCCTCGGCAGCGGTCTGGAGCTGGTCGGCGGCCTTCTCGTTGACCAGCTTCGCGGCGCGACGGACCGCACGGTTGACCTGGCCGGGCGTGAGTTCCCCGGTGGCCACTCCGGTGACCCGGGAGACCAGCTCGTGCGCCTCGTCGACGATCAGCACCTCGTGCTGTGGGAGGACCGGGGCGCCCTCGATGGCGTCGATCGCGAGCAGCGCGTGGTTGGTGACGACCACCTCGGCCAGCTTGGCACGCTCGCGGGCCATCTCGGCGAAGCACTCGGCGCCGTACGCGCACTTCGTCGCACCCAGGCACTCCCGCGAGGAGACCGACACCTGCGCCCAGGCCCGGTCGGAGACGCCGGGTGTGAGGTTGTCGCGATCACCGGTCTCTGTCTCGTCCGACCACTCGCGCAGCCGCAACAGGTCCTGGCCCAGCTTGCTGGTGGGCGCGGCCGCCTCGAACTGGTCGAAGAGCCCTTCCTCCTCGTCCTGCGGTACACCCTCGTGGAGTCGGTGCAGGCAGAGGTAGTTCGACCTGCCCTTCAGCATCGCGAACTCCGGGCGGCGGCGCAGCAGGGGGTGCAGCGCATCGACGGTGCGCGGCAGATCCCGCTCGACGAGCTGGCGCTGCAGGGCGAGGGTGGCCGTCGCCACGACGACACGCTCCCCGTGCGCGAGCGCGGGCACGAGGTAGCCCAGCGACTTTCCGGTGCCGGTGCCGGCCTGGACCAGCAGATGGGAACCGTCGTCGATCGCCTCCGCGACGGCTTCGGCCATGGTCACCTGGCCGGGGCGCTCCGTACCGCCGACGGCAGTGACGGCAGCATGCAGGAGTTCGGGGAGTGAGGGCTTCGTCATAGCGCGACCACCCTACGACCCGGCACTGACAAACGGGTGATCAAGACGGGGACGAGGGGCGGGATCAAGGCCGGGTGCTCCTCGGGTGAGGGTCGGAGTGGTCGGAGTGGATCGGTCGGGAGGATCGTCTCGGGTGACCTTCGGACCGGCTCTGCGGAAGATCGGATTTCAGGCAGTGGGAAATCGGATCTTGGAAATCGGATCTGGGGCAGTGGGAACCGGATCGGAGCGGGCGGTGTACCAAAAGTGATGGCTGCGACACGGAGTCACAGCAGATCGCGCAGGGACCGGTCTCGGATCATGAGGGCGGCCCGCTTGGCGGGCAGGTCGACCTCGGCGGCGAACCGGAAGCCTGCGCTCAGAAAGGCGGCGACGGAGGGGGTGTTGCGCAGGTCGGGTTCCGCGATGACGCGTGCGCAGGCGGGCCGCCTGTCGAGGACGAGGTCGGCCACGGCTCTGAGCAGGGTGCTGCCGAGTTTGCGGCCTCGGTCGGCGACCCCGCCGATGAGGAGGTGCAGTCCGGTGTCGTGCGGCCGAAGGGGATAGTGGCGGGCCACTGGGTCGAGGTCTGCCCGGTAGATCTCCCAGTAGCTCATCGGTGTGCCCTCCAGCACGCCGATGCACGGAACACTGCGTCCGTCGCCGGAGAGCTGGGCCCGTAGGTGGCTCTCGGTCAGGGTCGGCGGGCCTGCCAGCTCCCAGAACTCCGCGACGGCAGGGTCGTTCATCCAGCGGCTGATCAGCGGCAGGTCCCGGTCGACGTGCACGGGAGCGAGGTGGAAGACACCCACGGGTGTGACGACGGGCCCCCAGCCGGCCACACGGTCGAGGAGGTCGTCGTCGGCTCTGGTGACGCAAACGCGTGGTGCCGGATCTTCACATCGGCTTCGTGGCGCGTCGGAGGCGGTCTCCGCTGCAACGAGCGCAAGCAGTTCGTCGGGCAGACGCAGGTCCAGGGTGTCCTCGTTGTCCGTGCCCACACCGGTGCTGCTCTCTGTCGCAGGCGGGCTCGGGTCGGCGCCGAGGTCGGTGCCGGATGCGGTGGCTGCGTGTGCGCCGGCGTCGGTGGGAGGCATGGCGCCGCTCCTCTCAGAAGACGGGATGGGGCATGTTCCTCAGAAGCGAAGGGAGTTGGCGGTGGTCGGCGGTGGCTTTCAGCGATGGACGGGGTTGGCGATGGTCACGTAGACGGACTGGGTGTCGACCGGACCGACGAGTTCGTCGAGCCCGTGCAGGCGGGTCAGCAGGTTGGCCTTGCATCGCAGGACGGGTGAGTCCAACAGGTGGGCAGGAAGTGGGGTGCCCAACCGGGCGGGCCCGGAGGCGACGTCGCTCAGGAAGTGGCGGAAGGCGGCGAGCAGCAGTTGTTCGTCGACGAGGCGCTGGGAGCCGAAGGCCCCGATGAGGCCGAGCACGTTGTTGATCGCGAGGTAGTAGGCGAAACGCTCGTCTGTGACCTCGTCGGAGACGAAGGTGTCGCTGTGCTCGCCGATACCGGGCAGCCGGGCCTCGAGCTGGGTGCGCCGGGACTCCCGGAAGTAGTAGCCCTGGTTGTCGCGGTAGCGTCCGCCTGCGGGCCAGCCATCGGCGTCCAGCAGGAGCAGCGTGTTCTGCTGGTGCGCCTCCAGGGCGATCCCCGCCTCCGCGTCCAGCCACAGCACGGGACGGACGACCTGCTGGAGGTAGCGCAGGAACCACTCGACGGCGACAGCCGCACGGGGACGACCGGTCCGGCCCGCAAGGCGCGTGACCACCGTGGCCAGCCGGGACTGCACGGGCGGCGGCCCGTCCTCCGGGCGGCGCGCTGCACCCGCCGAGTCGCTGCTCGTCCCGGCCTGCGGCCGGGGGGAGACGAGCCCGGCGATGCAGGAGACATCGTCCGACGGACTGAACGGGTTGTGGCGGATCATCACGTCCACTCCGGCCACGGGGCTGCCGTCCGGCGCGTCGACCGCGAGCCAGGCCGGGTCCCGAACGATGTCGAACCCGGGGTGGGCCGCGTGCCACTGCCTGGAAAGGCCGCTGCGCAGCAGGCGGTGGACTTCGACACCTCGGTGGAGCTCTTTGCGGAGGTTCTCGCGACGGGAGTTGGTGATCCGCAGGCCCAGCGACAGTTTGAGCATGGCAGGGGAGCCGGACCGGTGGACCGTGCGTACGGAGGAGGTGGGATGCCAGGGTGACCCATGCGGACCGAGATCGCGGAGGAGCCCGGCGTCGAAAAGGGGCGAGATCTCGGCGCGTTGCCGCACCTCACGCCACTGCCAAGGGTGCAGCGGGAGGGCTGCGTAGCCCTCGGGAAGCGCCGGCTCGGCTTCGGCGAGCCGTGCCATGAGTCGGGGTGCGGGGACAGGACGACCGCGCTCTGTCCAGGCGGAGTCCGTGGCAAGTACAGAGGGGGCGACAGCCAGCCAGTGCAGGGGGAAGGAGCCGCGCAACTCAGGCGAGTAGGACCGCGCCTCGGCTTCGGAGAGACCTTCGCGGCTCTTCGGAGTGGGATGCAGCGGGTGTCCGAGTACGAGTGCCTGCTCGGAGGTGAGGAAGAGGTCCGGTCCGTCGGTGGGGCGCTCCCGGCGCTCGCGGATGAACGTGACGGTACGGCGAAGGGAGTCGGCGACGCGGGCGACGAGGTCTGGGCCGGATGTTGACGCCGCCGAGGCGGGGGCTGATGTCTGGGCGGCCGCGGGACGGCCGGCGCCGCTGGACGTGGGTCCGGCGGCTGCGGGCAGGGCGGTTGTGTCGTTGTCTCGGCCAGGCGTTTCCCTGGCCAGGAGTGCGGCGACGGTCACCGCGTCGGCCGGTCGGCAATGTACGGGGGCGTTGGCGAGGAACGGGAGCCCGAACCGGTGCCATCCCGTCGGGGACCAGTAGTGGACCGGGGCGAGGAGGGCCGTGCCGCTGGCGGGCAGGGGGATACGGAGGGTGCCGTCCTCGGGGGCGTGGAGGCCGGCTTCGCGCACCCAGCAGCGCAGCAGGTTCTCGACCGCCGCGGCCTCGGCTGCGGTGTGCGGGTCGGGGTGATCGAGGAGATCGGCGATCGCGAGACGCGGGCTTTCGGCCACGGGGGCTTTGCTCAGTTCCGGAACCCGCTCCATGGAGCGACCGTCCCCCGGGGTTGCGCCCATGGCCGAAGACCAGGCCGACCCCCGTTCCGACTCCCGCTCCGCACCCCGACCCGGCTCCGTGTTCCGCGCAGCCGCTCCTCCCTGCTGAGGCACTGATGGGGGCGCCCAGGCAGGCGGGACCTGCTGCGAGGGCGGTGCTTCGGAGGGGCCTCGCTCGTGGGCGCGGGTAGGGGCGTCGGGTGCAGGGGTGGGGTTCAAGGCGGTCCTCGTGGGTGGTTCTGGTTCGTGCGGCGACGAACCTGGGCCTTACTGCCTTACCGGCGAAGTGGAGGTATGGGCGTCCTGGTTTCAAGGGGTTCTGGCGGTTCAGGAGGTGCGAGTGGTGCGCGGGAATGGACGTAGGTGCCGACGGCGTACGAGCGGGCAAGCATCAGTTGCCGGTGTGGCCCGCCGGTTCGGCCCGCTCGCCCTGTCGTCGGTACCTCGGGTCGGGCCCGGGGCGCCGTCGTATTCCAGGTGGTCGGCCGGAGCGGTCGCGGGCCGCCGCCCCCACGGCATCGGCCAGTCGATCGAGCACGGCAGCCGCCTGTTCGTCACTGATCGTCAGTGGCGGAAGGAGCCGCACGACGCTTCCGTGGCGGCCCCCCACTTCGACGATGAGGCCACGTCGCAGGCACTCCCGCTGGACGGCGGCCGCGAGTTCGGGGTCGGCCGGGCGCGGGCCGCCGGTGCGGGAATTCGGCACCGCCGCCGGAGCCCCCCGGTGGAGAGGTTCGCAGTCCATCGAGCGATCGGCCTCGCCCTCGCGACGGCTTCGATCCAACCCGTCGGCCTCCCAACCCGGCCCGGCAGAACCTCCATCTGTCACCTTGGCCGTCCAACTCAGCTCGTCGGACGCCGAGTCCAGTCCCCCGGGGCACCGATCGAGCCCCGCCGAACCACCCCCGGCCCACACTCCGGAGCCTTCGCAATCGGACGTCCCGCCCCCGCGGCCCCCGCGATCCCCCTCCGCGTCCACGAACTCCAGCCCGATCATCAAGCCGCGCCCCCGCACATCCCCGATGCAAGGAAACTCCCTTGCCAGCGAGCGGAGTTGGGCAAGCAGGCGGGAGCCCAGGGTGGCTGCTCGCTCGGCGAGGTGGTTTTCGCGGACGTAGGCGAGGGTCGCCGTGCCCGCGGCCATGGCGAGCTGGTTGCCGCGGAAGGTGCCTGCGTGGGCGCCGGGTTCCCAGACGTCGAGGTTGTCGCGGTAGACCACCACGGCAAGGGGAAGGCTGCCGCCGATGGCCTTGGAGAGGACCATCACGTCGGGGGTGATGCCACTGTGCTCCACCGCCCAGAAGGCACCGGTCCGCCCGACCCCCGTCTGGACCTCGTCGGCGATCAGCGGGATGGAGCGGGCCGCAGTGATCCTTCGCATGCGCCGCATCCACTCGTCCGGAGCGGGGATCACCCCGCCCTCACCCTGGACGGGTTCCAGGATCATGCCCGCGGGATCGGGCACCCCCGACTTGGGGTCGTCGAGGACGGATTCGGTCCAGTGGGCGGCGAGTTCGGCACCGCGGGGCCCGCCGACGCCGAAGGGGCAGCGGTAGTCCTGGGGATAGGGAAGGCGGGCGACTCGTACGTCCGAGGCGTCTCCGGAGGCTTCAAGGGCTCCGGCGGTCATGCCGTGGTAGGCGCCGGTGAAGGCCAGAAGTCCGGTGCGGCCGGTCGCGGTGCGGACGAGCTTGAGCGCGGCCTCCACCGCGTCGGTGCCCGCCGGCCCGCAGAACTGGACGCGTGCGTGGTCGGCGAGGCCGCGGGGCAGGGTGTGGAACAACTCGGTGACGAAGGCGTCCTTGACGGGGGTCGCCAGGTCGAGGACGTGCAACGGGGCACCCGAGTCCAGGACTTTGCGGATGGCCTCCAGCACCACGGGGTGGTTGTGGCCGAGGGCGAGCGTCCCGGCCCCGGAGAGGCAGTCGAGGTAGCGGCGGCCGTCGGCACCCTCGATGGTCAGCCCCCGGGCTCGCACGGGCACGATCGGCAGGGCCCGCGCATAGGTGCGCGCCGCCGACTCGCGCGCCGACTGCCGCCGCAGGATCCCTTCGTGCGCGGCCCGCCCGGTCGCGGACACCTCACCGGCAGCACAACGCCCAGGCGTTCCCTCGGACGCACTCCCGCCGTATGCAGACTCGGCCACGACTCCCTGTCCTCCCACCGGGGAACCGCACACGGACAGCAGAACCCCCACCGGTACCAACCCCCCGCCGCTCACCGGGTTACGGGTTGCCTCAAGATCCTTTCCGTGACGGAACCGTTGCCGTTCCATCGGAAGTCCCTCACAGCGAGCGCATAGTGTGTGATGCCGTTCCAAGAAGCCGTGCAGTCACGTGAGATCACCTGCTGCGAGCACGGGGTTCACAGCCGCAGCACCCGATTCGTTCAGTTCATCCCAGGGGGAGTCAGAGCATGCGATCCATAAGGCCGTCCGTCACCGTTCGCCGGGAGAGGGGTGGCCGCCGCAGAACCTCCCCCGTTCTTGCCGCCGTTGCCCTCGCATCAGCTCTGGCGCTCACCGCCACCGCCTGCAACTCGGGCGACGACAAGGCCGACGGCCAGGCCTCTGCCTCCGCGAGCGACACCGGCAGCAGCGGCGACGGCAAGATCAAGATCCCGGACGACATCAAGAACAAGCTCAGGGAGCACGGGTTCGACATCGACAAGTGGAAGCACGGGGCCTGGAAGAACTGGAACAGGGACGACTGGCTGCGCGAGGCCGACGAGTTCATCAACCCGATCATCAAGGGTCTGTGGAACCCGGACCGGATGCGGAAGGCCAACGACCCGGACAAGGGCGTCAGCGAGAACGACCTCTCCGGTGACCAGGGCGTGACCGACCCCACGCCGGCGCCCGTGGACGCGAAGGCCGTGGCGCCTACGTACCACGCCAACGCGGCGACGTCCGGGAAGGTGTTCTTCGACTCCCCCGAAGGCACGATGGTCTGCTCGGCAACGGTCGTGGAGGACCCGGCCCACCCCGGCAAGTCGAACCTCGTGTGGACGGCGGGGCACTGCGTGCACGCCGGCAAGAAGGGCGGCTGGTACCGCAATATCGCGTTCGTGCCGTCGTACAACGACGCGGGCAGGTCGGCCGCCCAGCTGCAGAACGCCACCAGGGAGGAGGCCGCTCCGTACGGCGTCTGGTGGAGCGACTGGGCGCAGACCTCCCAGCAGTGGATCGAGAAGGGCGGCGAGACGGGCGGTGACGGTGCCTCCTACGACTACGCCGTCATCCATGTGACGCCGGAGAAGGGCGGCAACGGCAAGTCGCTGGAGGAGACGGTCGGTTCGGCACTGCCTGTCGACTTCAACGCTCCGGCCGTGCCGAAGGTTCCCAGCATCACCGCGACCGGTTACCCGGCCGCCCCGCCGTTCGACGGCCAGAGGATGTTCCAGTGCACGGACAGGCCGGGACGGCTGTCGATCAACGCCTCGGACCCGACGATGTACCGCATCGGCTGCACCATGACGGGCGGTTCGTCCGGCGGCGGCTGGGTCGCGACGGGCTCGGACGGCAAGCCGGCGCTCGTGTCCAACACCTCGATCGGCCCGGTGACCTCGGGCTGGCTGGCCGGACCGCGGCTGGGTGATGTGGCCAAGGGTGTGTACGACTCTGTGAGCAAGAAGTTCGCAGGTCAGTAGACCTGCCTCGTGCCAAAGGCCCGCCCCCTCGGTGAGGGGGCGGGCCTTTGGCGTTTCTCGATTCTGCGGTGATCAGGCCTGCGACTCAGACGGCCGGGGCCGGGACATACGGTGCGAGGTCCGCCGCCAGCTCCTCGTGGACCCGCACCTTGAGCAGGGTGCCCTCCGGGGTGTGCTCCTCGGAGATCACCTCGCCCTCGTCGTGCGCGCGGGCGACCAGCTTGCCGTGGGTGTACGGCACCAGCGCCTCGATCTCGACGGACGGCCTGGGCAGCTCGTTGTCGATGAGCGCGAGCAGTTCCTGGATGCCCTTGCCCGTGCGGGCCGAGACGGCGATGGAGCGCTTCTCGATCCGCATGAGCCGCTGAAGGGTCAGCGGGTCGGCCGCGTCCGCCTTGTTGATCACGACGATCTCGGGTACGTCGGTGGCGCCGACATCCCTGATCACCTCGCGCACTGCGGCCAGCTGCTCCTCCGGTGCCGGGTGCGAGCCGTCGACCACGTGCAGGATCAGGTCGGACTCGCCGACCTCCTCCATGGTGGAGCGGAACGCCTCGACCAGGTGGTGCGGCAGGTGCCGGACGAAGCCGACCGTGTCGGCCAGCGTGTACAGGCGCCCGCTCGGGGTCTCCGCCCGGCGGACGGTCGGGTCCAGGGTCGCGAACAGGGCGTTCTCGACCAGGACGCCGGCTCCGGTCAGGCGGTTGAGCAGGGAGGACTTGCCCGCGTTGGTGTAGCCCGCGATGGCGACGGAGGGCACCTTGTTGCGCTTGCGCTCCTGGCGCTTGATCTCGCGGCCGGTCTTCATCTCCGCGATCTCCCGGCGCATCTTCGCCATCTTCTCGCGGATCCGTCGCCGGTCCGTCTCGATCTTGGTCTCACCCGGACCACGGGTGGCGAGGCCGCCGCCCTTGCCGCCGCCCATCTGCCGGGACAGCGACTGACCCCAGCCGCGCAGCCTCGGCAGCATGTACTGCATCTGCGCGAGCGCGACCTGCGCCTTGCCCTCTCGGGACTTGGCATGCTGGGCGAAGATGTCGAGGATCAGGGCCGTACGGTCGATGACCTTGACCTTGACGACGTCTTCGAGGTGGATGAGCTGGCCCGGGCTGAGCTCACCGTCGCAGATGACGGTGTCCGCGCCCGTTTCGAGAACGATGTCCCGCAGCTCGTAGGCCTTGCCGGAGCCGATGTAGGTGGCCGCGTCGGGCTTGTCGCGGCGCTGGATCACGCCGTCGAGCACGAGCGCGCCCGCGGTCTCCGCGAGGGCGGCGAGCTCCGCGAGGGAGTTCTCCGAGTCCTGCACGGTCCCCGTGGTCCAGACTCCGACGAGCACGACACGCTCCAGGCGGAGCTGGCGGTACTCGACCTCGGTGACGTCCTCGAGCTCGGTGGAGAGGCCCGCCACACGGCGCAGCGCCGCACGCTCGGAGCGGTCGAACTGGTCGCCGTCCCGCTCTCCGTCGATCTCGTGGCTCCAGGCGACGTCCTCTTCCATCAGGGCATCGGCCCGAAGCCGCTCGGGGTAGGTGTGCGCGGAGCGCTCAGTGTCCTGGGAAGGGGATGAAGAGGAGGTCATTGGATCCTTACGTCGATGGGGATTGCGGTACGGCGATCGCGAGAGCGGTCACTGTGGACAACGTACGAGTTCCCCGGGAGATTCCCGCGACCCGTGCCGTCGACCCGAAGATGGTCGCACGGCACGGCCCGTCCGGTCATCGCCTTATTTCGCGGATTTCGCAGCCTTCGCGCCGGGTGCCGCCGGCTTCCAGTCGGGGTGGCCGGGCATCGGCGGGGTCTTCTTGCCGTACAGCCAGCCTTCGAAGAAGCCGCTCAGGTCGCGCCCGGAGATCCGGGAGGCGAGCCGTTCGAAGTCGGCGGTGGTGGCCGTGCCGTCGCGGTGGAGGTTCACCCAGGACCTCTCCAGGCGCTCGAAGGCGGGGCGGCCGATCTCCTGGCGCAGGGCATAGAGCGCGAGCGCGGCGCCGTCGTAGACGTTGGGCCGGAAGATGCTGATCTTCTGACCGGGGTCGGGCGCCTTGGGCTCGGCCGGCGGCCCACCTGCGGCGCGCCAGCCGTCGGAGGCGGCGTAGGCGGCCTTCATGCGCTTCTCCATGGGCTTGTGTCCCACCTCCTCCGCGTACAGCGCCTCGTACCAGGTGGCGTGCCCCTCGTTGAGCCACAGGTCGGACCAGGTCCGCGGGCTGACGCTGTCGCCGAACCACTGGTGGGACAGCTCGTGCACCATGATCGACTCGACGTACCACTTGGGGTAGGTGTGGCCGGTGAAGAGCTCTCTCTCGAAGAGAGAGAGCGTCTGTGTCTCGAGTTCGAAGCCGGTGGAGGCCTGTGCCATGAGCAGGCCGTACGTCTCGAAGGGGTAGTGGCCGACCTTGCTCTCCATCCAGGCGATCTGGTCGGGGGTCTTGGCGAGCCACGGTTCGAGTTCTTTGACGTCCTTGGTGGGCACGACGTCACGCATGGGCAGGTGGTGCGGCCCGGTGCGGTGCAGCACGGTGGAGCGGCCGATGGACACCTGGGTGAGCTCGGTGGCCATGGGGTGCCGCGTGCGGTACGTCCAGGTGGTCGACTCGGGGCCGCGCTCCACGCCGGTAGGCAGGCCGTTGGCCACGGCCGTGTAGTCGTTGGGGGCGGTGATCCGGATGGTGAACAGCGCCTTGTCGGAGGGGTGGTCGTTGCACGGGAACACCAGGTGGGCGGCGTCGGCCTGATTGGCCATGGCGAGCCCGTCCTCGGTGCGCACCCAGCCGCCGTCCTGGTCCTTGACGGCCGCGGGGTCGCTGGTGTGCCGCACGGTGATCCGCGTCCAGGTGCCCCGGGGCAGGGGCCTTGCGGGAGTGACGACGAGGTCGTCCCCCGCGCTGGTGAACGTGGCCGGCTCGCCGTTGACCTGGACCGATTCGACCTTGCCGTGTGCGAAGTCGAGGTTCAGCCGGTCCAGGTCCGTGGTCGTCGAGGCATTGATCGTGGTGACGGCCTGGAGGGGTTTGCTGTTGGTGCCGGGATAGGTGAACGAGAGGTTGTACGACTGCACGTCGTATCCGGGGTTGCCGAGGTCCGGGTAGAGGCGGTCCCCGATGCCCAGGGGAGCCGGGGGCGAGCTCGCGGCCAGGAGGCAGACGGAGACGGCGGAGGCGAGCAGTGCGGCCGCCTTCAGGCGGCCGGGAGGACGGCGGAACCGAGCCGCGGTGCCGGGACGCGGGCCGTCGGGTCGTGGGGCCTGGGAGCGCGGGGTGAGCAGCATGGATCACGGCTATCAGCGCGCGCGTGCCGGACGGCGACGACTCGCGTTCGGCCCACCCGAATGGGTAGGTCGGGTGCAGGTGTGCGGCTCTGGCGCCTGGGGCGCGCGGTCCGGCGCTCACCCGCCCGGCGTCTGCGCCCGGCTCACGTCGTAGACCCCCGGCACATTGCGCATCGCGCGCATCAGGGCGGGCAGGTGGGCCGCGTCCGGCAGTTGGAGGGTGTACGTGTGGCGGACGCGCTGTTGGGTCGGGGGTTCGACCGTCGCGGACACGATCTCGGCGCCTTCGAGGGCCATGGCCTCCGTCAGGTCAGCCAGCAGATGGGGGCGGACGAACGATTCAGCGAGCAACGTGACCCGGCACTCGGTGGTGTCCCCCCAGCGCACGTCGACCTCCGCGCGCCCCCCGCTCTTCATGCGCTCCACGGCGGCGCACTCGACGCGGTGGACGGTGACCACACCGCCCCGCACGGCGAAGCCGGTGACCTCGTCGGGCGGTACGGGGGTGCAGCAGCCCGCGAGGCGGACGGTCGCGCCGGGCTGGTCGACCGTGATGTCGGCGGTGGTGGGACGTGAGTTCAGTCCCTCCGCCGCGGGCCGGAGAGCGACCGAGGGCTCCTCGTCGGTCTCCTGCGCCGCTTCCTGCGTCTCCTCGTGCGTCGGGTGGGCCGCGAGCCACCGCTGGATGGCGATACGTGCGGCAGGCGTGTGGGCGTGCTCCAGCCACTCCCTGGAGGGCTCGGAGGCCGGGTCCTGGCCCATGAGGAGCTGGACGGTGTCGCCGTCCTGCAGGACCGTGCTCAGCGTCGCCAGACGGCCATTGACGCGGGCGCCGATGCACGCGTGCGCGTCCTCGCCGTACTGGGCGTACGCGGCGTCCACACACGTGGCGCCCTCGGGCAGACCGAGGGTGCCGCCGTCGGGGCGGAAGACGGTGATCTCGCGGTCCTGGGCGAGGTCCTCGCGGAGCGTGGACCAGAACGTGTCCGGGTCGGGCGCGGCCTCCTGCCAGTCGAGGAGGCGGGAGAGCCAGCCCGGGCGGGTGGGGTCGACGCGCTCGCCGTCGGCCGGAGCGTTCTCCTCGGGAGGCGGGGCATAGGGATTGCCGAGCGCGACGACCCCGGCCTCGGCGACCTTGTGCATCTGGTGGGTGCGGATGAGGACTTCGGCCACCTGGCCGTCCGCGCGGGCGACCGCGGTGTGCAGGGACTGGTACAGGTTGAACTTGGGGACGGCGATGAAGTCCTTGAACTCCGAGACCACGGGCGTCATACAGGTGTGCAGTTCGCCGAGGACGCCGTAACAGTCCGCGTCCTCGTTCACCAGCACCAGCAGCCGCCCGAAGTCGCAGCCGCGCAGCTGGCCGCGCTTGCGGGCGACGCGGTGGACGGAGACGAAGTGCCGTGGCCGGATGACGACTTCGGCCGGGATGTCGGCGTCGCGCAGCACGCCTCGTACCTCGTCGGCGATCTCGGCGAGCGGGTCGTCGGCGCGGGAGGCGTTGTCGACGATCAACTCGCGTGTGTGCTCGTACTCTTCGGGGTGGAGGATCGCGAAGACCAGGTCCTCAAGCTCGGTCTTCAGCGCCTGGACGCCGAGCCGCTCGGCGAGCGGGATGAGGACGTCGCGGGTGACCTTGGCGATGCGCGCCTGTTTCTCGGGGCGCATGACGCCGAGGGTGCGCATGTTGTGCAGCCGGTCGGCGAGTTTGATCGACATCACACGGACGTCGCTGCCGGTGGCGACGAGCATCTTGCGGAAGGTCTCGGGTTCGGCGGCGGCGCCGTAGTCGACCTTCTCCAACTTGGTGACGCCGTCGACGAGGTAGCGGACCTCCGAACCGAACTCCTCGCCGACCTGATCGAGGGTCACGTCCGTGTCCTCGACGGTGTCGTGGAGCAGAGAGGCCGTCAAAGTCGTGGTCTCCGCGCCGAGTTCGGCGAGGATCAGCGTCACCGCGAGCGGATGCGTGATGTACGGCTCGCCGCTCTTGCGCATCTGGCCGCGGTGCGAGGACTCGGCCAGCACGTAGGCCCGGCGCAGGGGTTCGAGGTCGGCGCTCGGGTAGTGGGCGCGGTGGGCGTCGACGACATGGCTGATGGCGCTGGGCAGCCGGTCACGGGTGGCGGGGCCGAGCAGGGCGGCACGACCGAGGCGGCGCAGGTCGATCCGCGCCCGCCAGCGCGCCGCCGGGCCTGTTACCGGACCTGGGGTCGCGGGGTTCGTGGCCTCCGCACTCATGGGCACCTCCGGCTGCGTGGACCGGCGGACGGGGTGCCCCATGGCGGACACGGCTCAGGGGATGGCAACGGTCCCCCGTCCGGGCCGGTGCTTGATGCTACCGAGCCCATCACGTGCGGCTGACCGCCTCTCGCCGAGCGTGAAACGGATCACCCATTCGAGCGAAGGTCTGTAGGTTTACGATTTCGCGCCACGCGGCCGGGAGCCGCCCATGATTTCGAGCGTGCGGTCGGCGCCCCGGAGCAACTCCCGTGCACCATCCGGCACACAGGCCTCGGATCCCAAGCCGCCATCGCGTTCAGCGAACGTATGTTTCCAGCCACTCGGGGGCGATCTCGCCCTCCGCGACGATCACCGCGGGTCCGGTCATCTCGATCTCGCCGTCCGGGTGTTCGGTGATGACCAGGGTGCCGCCGGGCACATCGACGGTGTACGTCGCCGGGCTCCCGGTGACGGCCGGGTCGGCGCCGTCCCGGCGGGCGGCGGCCACGGCGACGGCGCACGCGCCCGTGCCGCACGAGCGGGTCTCGCCGGCGCCGCGCTCGTGCACACGCAGGGCGACGTGCCGGGGGCCGCGGTCGACCACGAACTCCACGTTCACGCCGTCCGGGTATGCGGAGGCCGGGCTGAACGGCGGCGGCGCGTACAGGTTGCCGGCGTGCGCGAGGTCGTCGACGAACGCGACCGCGTGCGGGTTGCCCATGTTCACGTTCCGCGCGGACCAGCTGCGCTCGCCGACGCTGACCGTGACGTCCCCCTCGGGGAGGCGGGCCCTGCCCATGCCGACGGTGATGTCACCCGCGGCGGAGCCGCTGTCGGATGCGGTCTTCGCGATGTGCACGCGCTTCACGCCCCCGCGGGTGGCCACCGCGAGATCGCCCTCGGCGACGTACCCGGCGCGCTGGAGGTAGCGCGCGAACACCCGCACGCCGTTGCCGCACATCTCCGCGATCGAGCCGTCGCCGTTGCGGTAGTCCATGAACCACTCGGCCTCGGCCGCCATGTGTCGCGCCTCGGGGTGCGCGGCGGACCGCACCACGTGCAGCAGACCGTCGCCGCCGATGCCCGCGCGGCGGTCGCACAGGGCGGCGACGGCGGCCGGGGGCAGGTCGATGAGGTTCTCGGGGTCCGGCACGATCACGAAGTCGTTCTCCGTGCCGTGGCCCTTGAGGAAGGCGATCCGCGTGCGCGTGCTCATTCCTCGATCGTAAGGGACCACTCCGCCGGGAGTGACAGACGGAGGGGACGCCGATTCCGTGCGGGCCGGTGGGGCTGGTCGCGCCCACGCGGCGAACCGCATGTCGACACAGCCCCGCGCCCCTTTCAGGGACGCGTCAGCGGAGCCTTGCCACGCGCCACACCGCCAGCACGATCACGGCGGCCACTACGACCACGTACGCCAGGACCACCCGCCAGTCCGGTCTGCGGCCGGAACCCCGCGGTGGGAGCCCTGGGCCCGTGTAGCCCACCCGGCGGGCGGCCATCATGCCCCAGCCGGCCGCGCAGGAGCAGATCAGCAGTCCCAGCATGGCGATCACGGCCCCGCTGTCGCCGAAGTCGAAGGCGAGCGGGAAGGCGAACATCAGGGACCCGACCGCGGCGAGGGCGACGATGGGGGCGAGCTGCCAGATGCGCAGGCGGCGCTGCGGGCGCAGCTCGACCTCGACCTCGGGGCCACCGGCGAACATCTCGTCCGGCTCGGGGCCGTCGGCGGTCACTCCGCCCTGCGTCTCGTCGGGCCCGTCGGGGCTCAGACGGTTCTCGTCCGGCTCCGGTCCACCGCTCTCGACGGTGAGGGGCTCGGTGCCTTGTGCGGTGTCGCGAGGGCCGGCCTCCATCGCCACGCGCCCTCCCAACTAGGACTCCACTTGGTCGATCGAAGCTCGATGATGGCACGGCACCGGATGCCGGAACGGCGGCCGGAGCGTCCCGATGCCATGACGTGATCAGGCTGTAACCGGTCGTTCGACCAACGCCAGTGCACGCTGCGGAAGTTCTGTGAGATCCGCCGCAGCCCCGCTCAGCCACTGCACCCGGGGGTCGCGCCGGAACCAGGAATCCTGCCGGCGCGCGAAGCGCTTGGTGGCGCGCACGGTCTCGGCCCGCGCCTCCTCCTCGGTGCACTCTCCGGCCAGCGCCGCGAGCACCTGCTGATAGCCGAGCGCCCGGGCTGCCGTACGGCCCTCGCGCAGGCCCTGCGCCTCCAGCGCACGCACCTCGTCCACGAGCCCGGCGTCCCACATCCGGTCGACCCGGCGGGCGATGCGCTCGTCGAGTTCCGGGCGGGCCACGTCGACGCCGATCTGCACGGTGTCGTAGACCGAGTCATGGCCGGGCAGGTTGGCGGTGAAGGGCTGACCGGTGATCTCGATCACTTCGAGGGCCCGGACGATACGGCGGCCGTTGCTGGGCAGGATCGCCTGCGCCGCCTCGGGGTCCGCGGCGGCGAGTCTGGCGTGCAGCGCGCCCGAGCCGCGCAGTGCGAGCTCCTCCTCGAGCCGGGCCCTGACCTGGGGGTCGGTGCCGGGGAACTCCAGGTTGTCGACGGCTCCCCGGACGTACAGGCCGGAACCGCCGACCAGGATCGGCCAGCGGCCTTCGGCGAGCAGCCCGTCGATCTTGGCGCGGGCCAGCTTCTGGTACTCGGCGACCGACGCCGTGACCGTCACGTCCCAGATGTCGAGGAGGTGGTGCGGAATGCCGCCGCGCTCCTCGGGCGTCAGTTTGGCGGTGCCGATGTCCATCCCCCGGTAGAGCTGCATGGAGTCGGCGTTGACGACCTCGCCTCCGAGCTGCTGGGCGAGAAAAACGCCCAGATCGGACTTTCCGGCCGCGGTCGGTCCGACGACGGCGATGACTCGGGGGGCGGGGGGTGCGGTGCTCACGGCACCAGTCTCGCAAACCCCGCGGGCGCTCCTCGAACGAGTTACGTGACGGCACGGGTGCCGGGTCGTTGCCCGTTGCGAGGTTCTCGCCGCCGGTTTCGGGGGGCGGCGACCCGGGCGGCGCAAACGGACGCACCGGACGACGCGGGATTTCGCCCGCACGAGTAGCGTATGGAGTGGATATGGGCGTTTTCGCACGGCTTCTGCGGAGGTCGAAGGCTACGGAGGAGGCGTCAACCGCCGAGGCTCAGGCCGACACACCGACGGCCGAGCCCACGGCTGAGGAGGCGGCAGAGGCGAAGGGGACGGCCGAGGCCGAGGAGCAGACCGAGGGCGAGCCGGAGGCCTCTGAGGCCGCCGAGTCCGCCTCCGGTGAGGGCGTCGAGATCCCCAAGCAGCAGTCCGCCGAGGAGGCGGCCGACAGCGACGCCGGCGAGGACGCCCGCACGTAACGGCCCCTGGTGGCGAGTGAGCCGCAGGGGCGTGCCGAGCCCGGGAACAACGGAAGGTGGACCATGGGTCTCCTGAACAACCTGAAAGCCAAGCTCAGCCCGGCCAAGGACAAGGTCTCCGGCCTCGCGCAGCAGCACGGGGACAAGATCACGCACGGTCTGGACAAGGCCGCGAAGGTCGTCGACGAGAAGACCAAGGGCAAGTACCGGGACAAGATCCACACCGGGACCGGCAAGGCCAAGGGCGCCATGGACCGACTCGCGCACAAGGACGACACGGGGGCAGGCGGTGGCACGACCGCACCGCCCGACTCCCCGCCGCCTGCCTCCTGAACGGCACGGCACACCGACGGACGGCCGCGGAGCCCGAGGGCTCCCGGCCGTCCGCCGTTTTCCCCCGGGTCTCTACGACCAGGTCGCGACCATGTAGCCCACGCCGTACGGCGCGTCCTCGTACAGCAGCGCGCCCGCGAGGTCCGTGCCCTCGGCCGCGCCCGCGAGGACCTGCCAGCAAGCCCGGCCCGATGCCTTCAGCTCGGACGCCAGCTCGGTGTCCAGTGCCTTGAGGGCCGCCACGTCCGCCGCCCCCAGCGCACGTGCGACCTCCGCGTCGAAGGGCGCCGCGCGCTCGTCGAGGTAACCGGGGGCCTTGAGCGTGCGGCAGGCGCTGGCGTCGCCCATGACCAGCAGCGCCACCCGCTCGGCCCCGGCGGCGATGTCCCTCCCGGTTTGAATACACCGCTCGGCTGCCAGAGGTTCCCCCACACCGAGTCCCTCGATCGGGGCGGCGGACCAGCCGGTGCGCTGCAACAGCCACGCGGCCACCGCCAGCGAGGGCGGAAGCGACCGCTCCGACGCCGGCGGGGCAGGGGCTTCGGCCGCGGCGTGCTCGGCCCTGCCGAGCCGTACGTCCACGTCGACGCCGAAGCCGCGGAAGGAGCCCTGCGCGCCCTCGGGATACGTGCCCGGGCCGCTCTGCTCCGCGGGACCGACGACGACGAGCCGGTCGGGCCGGGCGGCCGCGAGCACGCCGACCGCGTCCGTGCACGCGGCACGCGCGACGTCCATTTCGGCGGCGGCACCCGCGGCGACCTCGGGCACGAGCAGCGGCGGGCAGGGACAGACTGCGGCGGCGACAAGCATGATCGGCAGGGTAACCCCGCCGACCGGCGCCGGACACCGCGCCGGGCGGAGCGGTCAGTCGCAGCCGCAGCCGCTCCCCGTGGCCACCGGCAGCGGCTCGGGCACACCGATCTTCGGCAGGCCCAGCAGGACGCCTGCGGGCTTCGCCGCCTCGGCCGCGTTGCGCTTCTCCCAGGCGTCCCCCGCGCGCGTGCGGCGCACGTCGAGGACGGCTCCCTCGGCGAGGAGGTGGTGCGGGGCGGCGTACGTTATCTCGACGGTGACCACGTCGCCGGGCCGCACCTCCTGCTCGGGCTTGGTGAAGTGGACCAGGCGGTTGTCGGGGGCACGGCCGGAGAGGCGGTGGGTGGCGCCGTCCTTGCGGCCCTCGCCCTCGGCGACCATCAGCTCCAGAGTGCGGCCGACCTGCTTCTTGTTCTCCTCCCAGGAGATCTCCTCCTGGAGGGCGACGAGACGCTCGTAACGCGCCTGGACGACCTCCTTCGGGATCTGGTTCTCCATCGTCGCGGCCGGGGTGCCGGGGCGCTTGGAGTACTGGAAGGTGAAGGCCTGCGCGAACCGCGCCTCACGGACGACGTGCAGGGTCTGCTCGAAGTCCTCCTCCGTCTCGCCCGGGAAGCCCACGATGATGTCGGTGGTGATCGCGGCGTGCGGGATGGCGGCGCGTACCTTCTCGATGATCCCGAGGTAGCGCTCCTGCCGGTAGGAGCGGCGCATCGCCTTCAGGACGGTGTCCGAGCCGGACTGCAGCGGCATGTGCAGCTGCGGCATCACGTTCGGGGTCTCGGCCATCGCCGCGATCACGTCGTCGGTGAAGTCGCGCGGGTGCGGGGAGGTGAAGCGGACGCGCTCCAGGCCCTCGATCTTGCCGCAGGCCCGCAGCAGCTTGCTGAAGGCCTCGCGGTCGCCGATGTCGGAGCCGTACGCGTTGACGTTCTGCCCGAGCAGGGTGATCTCGGAGACGCCCTCGGCGACCAGGGCCTCGATCTCGGCGAGGATGTCGCCGGTACGGCGGTCCTTCTCCTTGCCGCGCAGGGCCGGGACGATGCAGAAGGTGCAGGTGTTGTTGCAGCCGACGGAGATCGACACCCACGCCGCGTACGCGCTCTCGCGGCGCGTCGGCAGGGTGGAGGGGAACGCCTCCAGGGACTCGGCGATCTCGACCTGGGCCTCTTCCTGCACGCGCGCGCGTTCCAGCAGCACCGGCAGCTTACCGATGTTGTGCGTGCCGAAGACGACGTCCACCCAGGGCGCCTTCTTCACGATGGTGTCCTGGTCCTTCTGCGCGAGGCAGCCGCCGACCGCGATCTGCATCCCGGGCCGCGAGGCCTTCTTCGGCGCGAGACGGCCGAGGTTGCCGTACAGCCGGTTGTCGGCGTTCTCGCGGACGGCGCAGGTGTTGAAGACGACGACGTCGGCGTCGCCGTCGGAGCCCTCGGGCGCGCGCACGTACCCGGCCTCTTCGAGCAGCCCGGACAAGCGCTCGGAATCGTGGACGTTCATCTGGCACCCGTAGGTGCGGATTTCATAGGTCATAGATGATCGAACGTCCACTGCCGGGCTCCGGTCGCTGCTGCTGGTCATAGCTCAAGGGTAGGCGCTTCGCGGAGCCCCTTGCCCCGGCGCTTCTCTCCTCCGAGTTTCCGGCAGGGCACGAGACATCAACGGCATCGCGCCGGGCTGCCCTTCCTGTGCGGGTCTGACCACGGCGTGACGCAACTCGTCCCGGCTCATCGGGCCCGGGGAGACGGAGTTTGTGACACGGGATGCCACATAGGTATATCCGGAGGAGACTCGTCAAGAAGTACAGCACCGACGCGACTACGCCGAGAGCCCCCGAAGTTACAGCGAAACACGGAAATAGAAAGGATATGCCGATATGTCGCAGGTCGAGGAGGTCGTCTCTGCATGGGAGCGCATCGTCAGTTGGCTTCGAAAGCGCGCTCCGGCCAGTGCGGAGGCGCTTCGCCCGGGGGCTTCGGATGAGGAGATCGCACGCCTGAACGAGCAGCTGGGATTCGAAATCCCGGCCGTTCTTGAGATCTGGCTCCGCCTGAACAACGGGAGTACCGCGAAGGATTCCGCCAAGCCCATCCCCGGTGGCGGGATCGCCCGTCTGCCACACCGTGATTCGATCATATTCCCGGGCGGTATGAGGTTCCTCGGCTGCAAGGAGATCGCCAACCGGCGCGCAGAGTATCTGCACATTTCCCAAGACATCGGAGACAGTGATTATTGGAAGTCACCCTGGCTCCCCATCATGGAGAAGAGCGACACGCCTCACGGAATCATTCTGGATGCGCAGAACCCTCACGGTTCACCTCTTCTAAAATTCCGCGAGGGTGACTATCCGAGCTTCTTCCTGGCATCTCTCGGTGATTTTCTCCACCCTCTGTCCGATCTGCTGGAGACCGGTGAGGCGCCTGAGTCTGTCATGGAGTACGAGCGATTCTCCGTTGCCGAGGGAAGGATTTGCTGGACGACTTGATCGGCAGAGAGAAGCAAGATCCGGCGAGGCTGGAATGCGCCTCACCGGATCTTTTCGCACTGTCAGGCCGCCTCAGTTGGGCTTGGCCACGTCAAGCCAGTAGTCATCCTTGTCCATGACTCGGTTGTTCCGGCGGAAAGTCGGAAACAGAGACATGGACTGTGTGTTCTGGTTGTTGGACATACTGGAGCGTCCGCAGACTTCCTTCCAGGTCGCAAGGGGGTAGCGCAGGTCCGGGTGGAGCCGCCACAGGCCATCGGCGTCCTTCTTGGCGTAGGTCTGAAGGCAGTCGTCACCGGAGCCGACAGGGTTGGTGCCGCCCAGAGAGGTGGGCGTGCCGCCACTCTGGTACGTCTTGGCAAAGGCCAATTCGTCGCAGCTCGCCGTGTCTTCCAGCTTGGAGGAAAGCTCCGGGGAAAGCGTGATGTTCTGGTTGCGTTCCCAGCTGTCCGGGCACATGAGGTCCCTGTTGGCGTCGCTCTGCATCTTGTTCGGATTCGTCGGCGACATCACGTTGTCGCCGAGGAAGGTCAGGGGTTGGCCCTGGCCCTTGAGTCCGAGGTGGGCAGGCAGCATGTGTTGAACCAGCCATGCGTGGGCCGCCGCAGCCGGGAACTTCTGGGAGTTCATGACGTACGTCGGCTTGTAGTAGTCGAAGATGCAGCCGGGCGTTGCGGTGACGTTGGTGTCGCAGCGCAGTTCGGTGTATCGGTTGGTGCCGATGGCAGCGACGTTCTCCGACGGAACGTCCGCGACGAGGGCTCCGAGTTCCCACGTCATGCCGAGGAGGTCCACCGAGCGGGATTGTCCCCAGATCAGGCCTATTTGTATTTCCCCGACGTGCCGGTCTCCTGCTGCCCAG
This sequence comes from Streptomyces sp. NPDC001137, assembly GCF_040298885.1. Lineage (NCBI taxonomy): Bacteria > Bacillati > Actinomycetota > Actinomycetes > Kitasatosporales > Streptomycetaceae > Streptomyces > Streptomyces sp. NPDC001137. The sequence continues at coordinate 48,931 of NZ_JBEPBA010000032.1, read as the reverse complement.
TCCCAGGTGGCAGAGGTGTTCCAGATCTGTTTGGTGGTGGTGCAGTCGATGGAGCAGACGCCGGCCGAGGTGATGGTGACGGGTGCTGTCGCTCCCACACCGGTCGCGGCGGTGGGGATGAGTTTCAGCATGGCGTTGGAGGTCGCGCTGTCGGAGTAGGCCTTGAGTTCGGCCTGCTCGTCGAACTCCATGGTGCCGATGATGGCTTGGTCCTGGTCGACGATGACGACGGTGACGTGGTCCTTGATACATGCCTCGGAACGGTTGACCCACTGCTGACCGTGGTTGAAGGGCTCGTCGTTGCACCAGGGGACGAAGCCGTTCGGGCGTTGCACGTTGACCGCCTTCACAGAGACGGCGGAGGTGGCGGACGGTCCGGCCGGCCCGCTTCCACCGATGACGCTCATGCTGACATCGGTCGGCGTCGTGACGTCCGCCGGCTGTACGGCGTTGACGTCGGGGTCGTGGAAGGTCAGGTCGGAGGGGATACCGCTGTAGTCACCGGGCACGAACGCAACGGCGTCATAGGCGACGTCCTTCTCGGCGGTGCCGTCCGGTGTGGAGTTGGACAGTTGCACCTCCGGCACCTGGTCTCTGAAGTTGTAGGCGCCAAGGGAGACCCAGCTGTTGTTCTGGGCACCCTGGTCGATGGTCTTGGTCACTGCACCGAACGGTGTAATGACCTTGTACGAGGCGTTGGAGACCTGCGCGCCCGTGTCGGGGATGTGCACGTAGACCTTGGCCTGGCTGCCGGAGATGGCCGAGTTCAGCTTCCAGTCACCGAGGATGGTCATGCGTCCCCCGTCGCCGCCCAGGTGGTCGGTGTCACGTGCGTGCGTGTACCAGAAGTGACCCTGGTAGCCGCCCCCGACCTGATGCAGGTCGGCCTTCGCGTCGAACTGGCCGAAACCGGGGCCGGTGGCGTACGGGTCGGGGTAGAACGTGAACTGGAACGATCCCTCCGTTGTGGTGCTGCCGCAGTCACTCCAGGTGTTGGTGCCCGCCGGCACGGACTGGACGACCTTCGCGCCAGAGGGCGCACCGGAGCAGACGGGCGTGCCGTACTGGAGGCGGTTTCCGCGTCCGGGCTCGTTGATCAGGGTCTGGTACTTGATGTTCTCGAAGCCGCAGCTGGTGGCGCAGTCGGACTTCCAGGTGGCGTTGGAGGCGTTCCACCAGTACTGGGTGTAGCAGGCGGCGTTGGGGCAGTTGGGCGGGTTGGCTGTGTCGCAGTTGTTCTTCGTGTTGCAGAAGGTGTCCAGCGGTGGCGAGACGTGGGCCCGGCGGTATTTCGCGCTGGACGGATCGATGACGGTCCCGAGGGTGCCGTTCCAGTAGGCGGGGCGGAAGCCGGCGGAGGAGAAGCCGGACTCGCCCGGCCAGTCCTGGCGGCCGGAGGTGGCGTAGGAGTGGCCGGTGTCGATGGACCAGGCGGCCCAGCCCATCACCTTCTCCTCGTAGGGCCACTTCTGCGGCTGTGCGGCGTCCTTGGCGGCCAGCGGGTCGAGGTCCGTGTTCATGAAGGCCAGCCGGGAGGCGGGATAGACGGGGTTGGCGGGGTTGTTGTACCAGCCCAGGCCCCAGTTGCCGTTGGTTCCCGCGTCCGCCTTCTTGTTGAAGCCGAGGTTGTAGTTCCACACGGCGGTGAACCAGTTCTCGGGCTTGGACGGGTCGTCGTTGTTCACGGCGATCGTCTGGCCGGACTCGTGGACCTCGTTCCATTTGTCGGCGAGGATGTGCAGCGAGGCGGCGATGTTGGTGGCGTAGTCGATGGCGACCGCGCGCTGGATGTTCGGGTCGAGAAGTTTTTCGCCGTCCTTTGCGTATCCGGCTTTGCGCATGCCGTCGGTGACCTGGCCGACGCCGTAGCCGCAGTCGGACTTGTTCCAGTTGATGGTCCAGAAGGAGGCGAGGGAGCCGCCGGTCTGGTGTCCGTAGAAGCCGTCGACGGCCGCGAGCGGATTGCCCATCTGGCCGGGGATGGCGCCCGATTCGGCCTGCCACAGGTTGGATTCCTGGGCAAGGATGCCCAGTTCGACCTGCGCGGGTATGCGTTGTCCGCTGCCGGTGTTCAGCGGCGGGACGGGGAACAGCCCCTGTGGGTCGATGGTGGAGATCCCGGTCTGGGAGCGCCAGCCGCCCTGGGTGAGGTAGCCGGAGCGCAGGTTGCCCCGGATGGCCATGTCCACGGCCCATTCGACCTGGTTGGGGGTCGGCTGGAGGGCCTGGGTGTCAACGTCGTTGCGGGGCACGGAGCACCAGCGGTCCGGGTCGACGGGGTCGTGCTCGATGCTGGTGGTGTCGGCGGACGTGGTCGGCAGACTCATGGTCGACATCTGCGGCTTGGCGGAGCCGGTCAGTGCCGGCGAGGGCCTGCCGCCCGCGGTGGTGCCGGGCTCGGCGACCTTCTGCTTCGTCTGCCTGCCCGTGCCGGGGACGGTGCCGTTGATGATCAGGGCATGGCTGATGCGGCCCGGAGTGGTCGCGGCTGCGGGTTCCTTGGTCGCGGTCTTGGTGAAGCCGCGGCCGGCGTTCTTGATGTTGTCGATGCCCGCCTGCACGGCCGGGGAGACCACCGGATCGACGGCCAGGCGTCCGCGGGTGGAGACGTCCGCGTCGGGTGAGACGTTCAGGGGCTTGATGCCGCTGGCCGCAAAGCCCTTGCCGTGGCTGGCCTTTCCGGTGAGGTAGACCGTGCCGTCCGTGCCCTGACGCAGGTTCATCGCGGTGATCCTGCCGCTCGCGACGGTCGTCCTCATGCCGTGCGCGTAGCTTTGAACGCTGGCGTCGGTGTTGCCGGTGCGGTCGATGTAAGTGACTGTGCCGTCGCCTGCCACACGGATGCCGTACGGGGCATGCTTCGTGGCCGCCAGCACGCCTGTCCTGCCCTTGCGGTCGACGTGGACGAGCCGGTTGCCGGCGGCGGCGATCACACCGTCCTTGGTGGGCACCGCAGAGGTGATCTCGCCCGTCACGGTGGTGTCCGCGACGGTGGCGCCCTTCGTGTTCACCGTGACCAGACGGGACTTGGCGTCCCGGAGCGCGGTGAAGACGGCGGTGTGTGTGGCAGGGTTGCAGGTCGGGTCGAAGTAGGCCAGGGACGCGGTGAACGGCAGCTTGGTGACACTGCCGTCATCGAGATTCACGATCGCCGTGAACCCGCCGCCCATCATCAGGTCCGGTTTGTTCGTGAAGGCTCGGGGAGCATAGGCGACGGCCGCGTGGTGGTCGTCCATGACGCACTGGTTGCCGATCCAGGTGTCGGCCGGAAGCTGAGGCTCGCTCAGCACCGTGACCGTCTTCCACACATAGGCGTTCTTGCTGTCCGCAACGAGCAGATGCAGTCCGTCGCTGTCGGCGGCGGTGGTCACGGCCCGGTCGGTAGAGGTCTTCCAGCCCTTGCCCAGAGCGGAGTCCGGGGTTTTGACGGCACCTTTCAGGGCTGTGTGCGCCGGTTTCGAGGCCGTGGGCACGGGCTTGGGGCTGGGTTTCGCGGTGGCGGGCTGGGCTTGTATGAGCCCTGACAAAGCCGCGGTGACGGCGAGGAGCGTCACCGTGCTTCGTCTATGACGGGTTATCACTTATCCCCCTTCTTCTTTACGCTAGTGATGCGGGCATGACACGTATGAGGGGACGCCTCCATAGATGACCGCGCCCATACGTACGCATCCGCGGCGACTGCCGTGATGTTCGTTTCGGACCGTCGGCCGGGTCAGCGATTGGGCGAGTAAACGGTGAAGACGCCGCCAACCGGTGTGGACCGGCTATGAAGTGACATCACTGTGGCTTCTCTTCTGCACGTCGGTGATGGTGATGCGGACCGTGCCGGGAGGCAGGCTGCTCACACCGCCGATCGTGGCCTGGGTCGCCATGGTGCGGTGGGGCTCCAGGCCGCCGCTGGTGACCACCCGCCTGAAGGACGTCTTGGCGGCGCCGTCGCCGAACTCCACGGTGAAGTACACGCTGTACATGGCGGTTTCGTGGCCATTGTTGGTGATGGTGAAAGGGACCTGCAGCAGCTTGTAGGGAAGCCGATGCGGGGTGTAGGCGTGAACTTCGCCGTGTTCGGCAGTGGCTGCCGGCTTGCCGTAGCCGAAGGCGCTCGGCGCCCGCGTTCCGGCAGGCTGCGGAGTGACGAGCGTGGTGGGCAGTGGCCCATGATTCGACGACGGCTGCGATTCGGTGCTGGAAGCACTGGAGGTTTGCGTGGCGTGCAGGACGCCGTAGACCCCAGCACCAGCGAGGACGGCGGCTACGGCGGCTCCGGGCAAGATGCGGCGCAGACGTGGCATGGCTTTCCTACTTCCGGTCGACGAGGGGAGCGAACTCATCGCCGCAGTGACGGCGAATGCGCCTGCGGTGGTCTTCGCGCGTAGCGAGATGAGCTTCAAGAAAGTTCCCCCCTCCCCCTGGTCCGGCGTACCCAAGGTTCGCCGAAGACCCGATCAGGCAACTGGGCAGCCCAGTTGCCGGACCCGCGCACTCCACATCGGCCTGATTCCGAGAATTCCGTGAGAAGACCGCGAGGCCGTCGGGACGCTAACACGGCATGCTCATGACGTTCGATCATTTTTGCGATTTCATGGGCGGAGAGCGACAGGCGGTCTTCCTGCTGCTCACATGCCCGTCACCGAGCGCCCGTCGCGGCCCCCGCTCCGACGCCGCTGGGGGTCGAAGACCCATGCAAGCGTCTCGCCGGCCGTATGCGGACAGCTGTGCCAGACAGGGCTTCACGTACGAGCGTGTGGCCCGAGCCTCGAGAGGCCGGCCCCCGCGATGGTCCGGCCCCGTCGTGGGTCGATCGGCCGATGGACGACTGACGGCCCCCTCGCTCGCCGTCGAGGGCCGATCGGACGGCAGACGGGAGACGGCAGACCGCAAACGGCCCCCTCGACAGGCCGCCGCGGGAACGCAGGCACGTCCGACACCTGGGGCGACTGACTCAGGCCGCCGCAAGACTCACTCACCGTCGTGAATCGATCAGCCGGCGGACGACTGACGGCTCCGCCAACCGCCCGCTGCGGGAGGCACGCGCGTCGGACCCCCATGGGGCGAGCCGTTGGCCGGCCGCCGCGAAGCTCGTGCACCGCCGCGCGCTCATCAGCCGTTGAACGGCGGACCGTGCGCTCCCAGCACCGCGCGTACATCAGTCGCTGGACGGCAGGCCGGCCCCTCGGCAGCACCGCCCGCTCATCAGTCGCCGGACGGCGGACCGGCCCCTCGGCAGCACCGCCCGCTCATCAGTCGCTGGACGGCGGACCGGCCCCTCGGCAGCACCGCCCGCTCATCAGTCGCCGGACGGCGGACCGGGCCCCTGGCGGCACCGCCGCAAGGCCTCATATGCCGTCGGGCGCCCACCCCTGTCGGCGCAGTACCGCCGACACGTCCGGGGCCTCGTAGTGGTCGCCCTTGAGGACCTTGCCGTCGGCGCGGCGGGTGACCAGGCCGTCGGGACCCAGCTTGGTCATGTTGGAGCGGTGGATCTCGGCGATCACCGCGTCGAGGTCGATGCCGTGGACGAGGGCCGTGCCGTAGGCCACGTAGACGACGTCGGCCAGTTCGTGGGCGAGTTTGTCGAGCGGGCCGGTGACCGAGACCTCCGCGACCTCGGCGGCCTCCTCCGCGAGCAGTTCTCCACGGTGGGCGGCCAGCGCGGGCGACACCTCAGTGGGCGTACTGCGGGCGTCGAGCCCGACGGCGAGGTGGAATTGGCGAACCAGGTCGGCGGGCGAAGCACTCATACGGCCACTGTATCGACCGCCACTGACAACGCCCGGTCGTGATCCCGTTGTGACCCCTCCCCTGGTCAGCAGCCCTGGTCAGCACCGCGTTCCGGCTGGCAGGATCCCTCGCATGTCCCAGATGTTCCCCCGGATCGGCAGACGTCGCGCCCTGCAGGGCGCGGCTGCCGGCGTCGTCGCGCTCGGGTTGCTGCTGTGGTGGCTGCTGCCCCTGGGCGAGGCCCCTCCGAGCGGAACGATCACGATCAGCACGGGTACGCAGGCCGGGGTGTACCAGCAGTACGGCAAGCTGCTGCGCACGGCGCTCGACAACGACATGCCGGACCTGAAGGTGAAGCTGCTGACCAGCCACGGCTCCCAGGAGAACGTCAGACGCGTGGCGACCGGCAAGGCCGACTTCACCATCGCCGCGGCCGACGCGGTGGAGACGTACGAGCTCGCCGGCCACAACCCCGGCGCCGACCAGCTGCGCGGTGTCGCCCGTCTGTACGACGACTACGTACAGCTCGTCGTCCCGCGCGACTCCGACGTCCAGTCCGTCGCGGACCTCAAGGGCAAGCGGGTGGCCATCGGGCCGCCCAGCTCAGGTGTGCGGCTGATCGCCAACCGAGTGCTCAAGGCGGCCGGCATCGACGCGACGAAGGACATCACGCCGTTCGCCGACGGCATCGACACCGGGCCGGACCGGCTGAAACACGGCAAGATCGATGCGTTCTTCTGGTCGGGCGGGCTGCCCACTCAGGGGCTGCAGAAGCTCGCCGACACCTTCACCTTCCGGTTCGTGCCGATCACGCCCGACCTCGTCGCCGAGCTGCACAAACACGACCGTGCCACCCGCTACTACCGCGCCACGAACATGCCGGAGTCCGCCTACCCCAGCATCCAGGGAGGGTTCGCCGTGCCTACGCTGGCCGTGTCCAACCTGCTGATGACGCGCAAGGACATGGACCCCCGGCTCACCGAGTGGATGACCCGCACCGTGATCAGGAGCCGGGACGGCATCGGCACGAGGGTCCACTCCGCGCAGCTCGTCGACCTGCGCACGGCCATTTACACCGACCCACTGGCCCTGCACGAGGGCGCCCGGCGCTACTACCGCTCGGTCAAGCCGTAGCCGTTCCGCCTGCCCCTTCGGCCAGCCCGTGGCCGTTCCACCCCTTCGGTCAAGCCGTGGCCGTTCCGTCCCGTGGGTCGAGCCTGATCGGTATCGCCCCTCGGTCAGACCGCAGGGCTGTTCCTCGGCACGGACACCGTCACCGTGAGCCCGTGCGGCTCGTGACGGCCGTACGAGATCGAGCCGCCACCCGCGGCGAGCAGCGTGCGCGAGATGGACAGACCGAGCCCGGATCCCTTGATGTTCTGATGGCGGCTGCTGCGCCAGAAGCGGTCGCCGACGCGGGCGAGTTCCTCGTCGGTCAGGCCGGGGCCGTTGTCGGTGACCACGACCGTCGAGGTGTCCCCGTCGGCCGCGACCGTGACCTCGACGCACTCGTCCTCCGGCGTGAACTTGACCGCGTTGTCGATCACCGCGTCGAGCGCACTGGAGAGCGTGACCGGGTCGGCCCATGCGGTGGTCGGCGGGCAGTTTCCCACCAGGCGGACACCCTTGGCCTCGGCGGTCGGTGTCCAGGCCGCGACGCGCTCGGCGGTCAGCGCGCCGATGTCGGTGATCCGCAGGTCTGCCTCGGTGTGCTCGGCCAGGGCCAGGTCGAGCAGGTCGTCGAGGACCTCAGCGAGGCGCTTGCCCTCGGTGCGGACCGATGCGATCTCCTCATTGTCCTCCGGCAGTTCGAGAGCGAGCAGTTCGATGCGCAGCAGCAGCGCCGCGAGGGGGTTGCGCAGCTGGTGCGAGGCGTCGGCGACGAAGGCGCGCTGCTGCTCCAACACGTCCTCGACGTTGTCCGCCATCTCGTTGAACGAGCGGGCCAGGCGCCGGAGTTCCGGAGGACCGCCGGCCGCCGCCACCCGGGACTTCAGACGGCCGCTCGCGATCGCGTGAGTGGTGGCGTCCAGCACGCGTACCGGCCTGAGCACCCAGCCGGTCAGCCGGAGCGCGGCGCCGACGGCCAGCAGCATCGCGGCGATCTCACCGACACCGATGACCAGCCAGCCGTGCAGGACCCGCGAACGCAGCGCCCCGGTCGGCGAGTCGGTGACGACGACCGCCACGACATCACCGTCCCGGATGACCGGTGAGGCGACGACCAGACGGTGGCGCTGCCAGGGCCACACCTGCTTGGGGTCGTGGCTGCGGCGGCTGAGCAGGGCCTCGGCGAAGGCATCGCGCACCTCGCCCTGGTCGGGGAGGAAGAAGGACTGCGGCGCCTGCGCCATGGGGATGTCGGTACGGCAGAACACCCCGGCCCGGATGCCGTAGACGCCGTAGTAGCTGGCGAGTTCACTGCGCAGGGTCTCCAGCCGCTCGTCCGTGGACGTACGCGTGGAGCTGCAGGCGTCGGTGACGAACTGGGCGAGGGACGCGAAGCGCGCCGTGTCGTCGATCCGGTCGACGACGACCTTCTGCTGCTGGGCGGAGGCCACGCTCACGGCGAGCGGGATACCGAGCGCGAGCAGCACGGCCGCCATCAGGACGATCAGCAGCGGAAGAAGACGAGTACGCACCCGTGCACGCTACGAGGACGGGGCGACAAGCCGGTAACCGACGCCGCGTACGGTCTCGATGAGGGCCGGCATGCGCAGCTTGGCGCGCAGGGACGCGACGTGCACCTCCAGGGTGCGTCCGGTCCCCTCCCAGCTGGTGCGCCACACCTCGCTGATGATCTGCTCCCGGCGGAAGACGACCCCGGGGCGCTGCGCGAGGAGGGCGAGAAGATCGAACTCCTTACGGGTCAGTTGGACAACCGAACCGTCCACGCTGACCTGCCGGGTGGGCAGTTCGATGAGCATCGACCCGAGGCGCAGCTCGTGGTCGCCGCCCGTCCCCGCGTCCTCGTGGACGCTGCGCCGGCTGACGGCGTGGATACGGGCGAGCAGTTCCCCGGTGTCGTACGGCTTCACCACGTAGTCGTCGGCGCCGAGGTTGAGGCCGTGGATGCGGGAGCGGACGTCGGAGCGCGCAGTGACCATGATCACCGGGGTGCTGGTGCGCTTGCGGATCTTGCCGCAGACCTCGTAGCCGTCCTGGTCGGGCAGGCCCAGGTCGAGCAGGACGACGCCGAAGCCGTCGCCCTCCGGAACGAGCGCCTGGAGAGCTTCCTCGCCGCTACGCGCGTGCGTGACGTCGAAACCGTGCCGCGCCAGAACCGCAGAAAGAGCGGCGGCGACATGGTTGTCGTCCTCGACGAGGAGCAGTCTCATCCGGGCCTCCTTCGGTTCATCGGACGTACGATCGGGGTGGGTACAAAACGCCTGGCACGCGCGCGTGCACCAAGGCAGTCACGCTGATTGACGAGTGCGCCGTCAAGTGGGTTCCGGTTGCGAGCCGCTTTAGTTACCCGGCCGAGACCGACCCCCTCGCAACTGCTACGACATGTGTCCGATTGCTATCGGATCGTGATGCTCAGATTCCCCTCAGATGTAATGACGCTGGTGGAACGGGGTTACTACTGTCCTCCGAAACCGAGGAGGACGGAGCCCGATAGCGATGACCGAAGTATCGGTGGCCAAGGAAGATGTGGCCGCGACCGGCGAACTGGTCGTCCTGAAGAGCGTCAACAAGCACTTCGGCGCGTTGCACGTACTCCAGGACATCGACCTGACGATCGCCCGCGGCGAGGTCGTCGTGGTCATCGGGCCCTCCGGGTCCGGTAAGTCCACCCTCTGCCGCACCATCAACCGCCTGGAGACAGTCGACTCGGGCTCGATCACGATCGACGGCAAGGCGCTGCCCCAGGAGGGCAAGGAGCTGGCCCGGCTGCGCGCCGACGTCGGCATGGTCTTCCAGTCCTTCAACCTTTTCGCGCACAAAACCGTGCTCGAGAACGTGATGCTGGGCCAGATCAAGGTCCGCAAGGCCGACAAGAAGAAGGCCGAGGAGAAGGCCCGGGCCCTGCTCGACCGGGTCGGCGTCGCCACCCAGGCGGACAAGTACCCCGCACAGCTCTCCGGCGGCCAGCAGCAGCGCGTCGCCATCGCCCGGGCCCTGGCCATGGACCCGAAGGTCATGCTCTTCGACGAGCCGACCTCGGCCCTCGACCCGGAGATGATCAACGAGGTCCTCGAGGTCATGCAGCAGCTCGCCCGCGACGGCATGACCATGATCGTCGTCACCCATGAGATGGGCTTCGCACGATCGGCTGCAAACCGCGTGGTGTTCATGGCGGACGGCCGGATCGTCGAGGAGGCTGCGCCGGACCAGTTCTTCAGCAATCCGCGCAGCGACCGCGCCAAGGACTTCCTGTCGAAGATCCTCCACCACTGACGCCTCGCCCCGCTCAGCCGGTCACCGCCGACCCTCATCTCTTCACCAGCCAAAGGATGTTCACCATGAAGCTCCGCAAGGTCACCGCCGCTTCGGCCGCCGTGCTCGCCCTCGCTGTGGGGGCCACGGCGTGTGGTTCCAGCAACAACGACAGCAGCAGCAGTTCGTCCGGTGGCGGCAAGAAGATCAAGATCGGCATCAAGTACGACCAGCCCGGCATCGGTCTGAAGGAGCCGAACGGCAGCTTCTCCGGTTTCGACGTGGACGTGGCGACCTACGTGGCCGGCAAGCTGGGCTACAAGCCGAACCAGATCGATTTCGTCGAGACCAAGAGCGCCGACCGCGAGAACGCGCTCCAGCGCGGCGACGTCAAGTTCATCGTGGCCTCGTACTCGATCACCGACGAGCGCAAGCAGAAGGTCGACTTCGCCGGTCCCTACTTCCTGGCCCACCAGGACCTGCTGGTCAAGAAGGACTCGAAGATCACCAAGGGCACGGACCTCAACGGCAAGAAGCTGTGCTCCGTGACCGGCTCCACCTCGGCACAGAACGTCCAGAAGACGATCGCCCCCAAGGCGAACCTCAAGGAGAACAGCGGCTACTCGGAGTGCGTCGCCAGCCTCCAGAGCGGTGCCGTCGACGCGCTGACCACGGACGACTCGATCCTCGCGGGCTACGCCGCGCAGTCCCAGTACAAGGGCCAGTTCAAGCTCCTCGGGCTCAAGCTCAGCAACGAGAACTACGGCATCGGCGTGAAGAAGGGTGACACCGCGACCCTCAACAAGATCAACGACGCTCTGAAGAGCATGGTCAGCGACGGCACCTGGAAGAAGGACGTCGAGAAGAACTTCGGCCCGGCCAACTACAAGTACGAGCCGGCCCCGCAGATCGGCCAGATCGTCAAGTAAGGCAAGGGCGGCCCAGGGCCACCGCAGGGTTCCACAGGGGCGCGCCGTCGCCCGTCGCGATCACGGCGGCGGCGCGCCACGCCCTCCTCGTACGCCACACACCCGGAAGCGCGGGAGATCGTGTTCGACTTTCTTCATGGTTATGACGTCCTGGGGGCGTTCTGGATGACGGTGAAACTCACCGCCCTCTCCGCCCTCGGCTCCCTGATCTGGGGCACCCTGCTGGCCGCGATGCGGGTCAGCCCGGTCCCGCTGATGCGCGGGTTCGGCACCGCCTACGTCAACATCGTCCGGAACATCCCCCTGACGGTCATCATCGTCTTCAACTCGCTCGGCCTCGCCGACATCTTCGGCGTGACGCTGGGCGCCTCCGACTTCAAGGTGCAGGGCTTCAGGCTGGCGGTGCTCGGTTTCATCGCCTACACCGCGGCCTTCGTCTGCGAGGCGCTGCGCTCCGGCATCAACACGGTGCCGCTGGGACAGGCCGAGGCGGCCCGTGCCATCGGGCTGAGCTTCAGCCAGACCCTCCGGCTCATCGTGCTGCCGCAGGCGTTCCGCGCGGTCATCGGCCCGCTGGCCAACGTACTGATCGCCCTGACCAAGAACACCACCGTGGCGGCCGCGATCGGCGTGGCCGAGGCCGCCGCTCTGATGAAGACGATGATCGAGAACGAGGCCCAGACGCTGCTCATCGGCGCGGTCTTCGCCTTCGGCTTCGTGGTTCTGACCCTTCCCACCGGCCTCATCCTGGGCTGGCTGGGCAAGCGACTGGCGGTGAAGCGATGACCTCGATCCTCTACGACGCCCCCGGCCCCCGGGCCAAGCGGCGCAACGTCCTCCTGTCGGTGGTCTTCGTCGTCCTGCTCGCCGTGCTGGTGTGGTGGATCTGGCGGACGATGGACGACAAGGGCCAGCTGAAGTGGGTCCTGTGGCAGCCGTTCACCACGTCCGAGGCGTGGACGACGTATCTCCTCCCGGGCCTCGGCAACACCCTGAAGGCCGCCGCACTCTCCATGATCATCGCCCTCCCGCTGGGCGCCTTCTTCGGCATCGCACGCATGTCGGACCACCGGTGGGTGCGGGTGCCCGCCGCAGTCGTGGTCGAGTTCTTCCGCTCGATCCCGGTGCTCCTGCTGATGCTGTTCGCGAACGAGTTCTACGCCCGCTCCACGAACGTCACCACCGAGGACCGGCCCCTGTACGCGGTCGTCACCGGCCTCGTGCTCTACAACGCCTCGGTCCTCGCCGAGATCGTCCGGGCCGGCATCCTGGCGCTCCCCAAGGGGCAGACGGAAGCCGCCTACGCGATCGGTCTGCGCAAGGGCCAGACGATGACCAGCATCCTGCTCCCGCAGGCGGTGACGGCGATGCTGCCCGCCATCGTCAGCCAGCTGGTGGTCATCGTGAAGGACACCGCGCTGGGCGGCGTGATGATCGGCTACTCGGAGCTGCTCAGCGCGCGCAGCACGTTCGCGGCCAACTACGCCAATGTCATCCAGAGCTTCGTCGGCGTGGCAGTCATCTTCATCATCGTCAACTTCCTCCTCACCAGCTTCGCAAGCTGGCTGGAAGGCAGGCTGCGGCGCAGCAAGCGGGGCACGGGCGCGGTCCTCGCCGAGGACGCGGTGGAGGTCAACCCGGCCGCGGTGGGCGGCTCCTTCGGGACCGGCGCCGGCGACTCGATCTGATGATCGGCCAAGTGGTGTGAACGACACGGAGGCAGTGGCATGATCGCCACTGCCTCCGTCGCTTGACGCAAACCCCGCCAATGGGTTGCATACGTTCTGTGATCGTGCACCCTGCTCCAACTTCCTGTTCACATACGTCCGTCAGGACGCCGCCACGAGCAGGGGGCGCCGCGCCGTGGACCCGGTGATCATCGTCGGCGCGGGACCCGTCGGGCTCACGCTCGCCCTGGCGTTGGCCCGTCAGGAAGTGCCCTGCGTCGTGCTGGACGAGGGGCCGGGCAAGGACGAACCGCGCCCCGCGCGCACCGTGGTCCTGCGCGAGGACACCGCCGCCCTGATGGAGCGGCTGAGCGGACAGCCGCTCGCGCAGTACGGGGCCCGCTGGGCCGGATGGCGGTCGATGCGACGCAAGCAGGTGATGCGCGAGGTCACTTTCGGCGGCGAAGACCCCGCCCCGCTGCACATCGCCCAGCACGTCCTGACGGGCGCCCTGCGCTCCGCCCTGGCCACCGAGCCGCTCGTCGAGGTCGCCGTCGACAGCCGCCTCGACACCGTCGAGCAGGAGGCCTCGGGGGTCACCGCCCACACCCGCGGCCCCAGGGGCACCTGGTGGCGCGGCAGTTACCTGGTCGGCTGCGACGGCCCGCGCTCCACCGTGCGCAAACTCCAGGACATCCGCTTCCCGGGCCGTACGGCGGTGGAGCGGCACGCCGTGGCCGCGTTGCGCACGGAACTTCCGTGGGCGGACGAGGCGATGCTCCACCGGATGCCGCCGTGGCGGACGTCCGGACCCTCGGCCGGGGAGGTCACCGCCCGCCCCCTCCCGGACGGCGTGTGGCGCCTGGACTGGCTGCTGCCGCCGGGCAAGGACCTGGTCACGCCCGAGCTGCTGCTGGCCCGCATCCGGGAGACGCTGGCAGGCTGGACCGGGGGCCCGACACCGCCGTACGAACTCCTCGACACCGGAGTCCACACGGTCCACCACCGTCTGGCCCGCCGCTGGCGGGTGGGAAGGGTCTTCCTCGCCGGGGACGCGGCGCACCTGCTCGGCGCGCTGGGCGCGCAGGGACTCGACGAGGGGCTCAGGGACGCCGACAACCTGGCCTGGAAGCTGGCGCTCGCCTGGCACCACGGCCCGCACCAGGCGCTGCTCGACAGCTACCAGGCGGAGCGGCGCGGGGTCGTCGCGGGTCGGCTGCGCGCCGCCGACCAGGCCCTGCCGCTGCTGCGCGGCGGCGGAGGGCTGCGCGCATACGTGCCCGGCTCGGCCCGCGGCCACGACGCGCTGCTCACGGACGGTCATCTGGGGCGCGGAGCACTCGGTGCGCCGGGGGCGTACGCCGCTTCCCCGCTCGCTCCCCGGCGCCTCGAGGCCGAGGTCCCCGTGGACACGGCTCCCGGCGAGCCGGTCACCGATGTGCGGGTCACCGCGGAGGACGGCACTTTCGTACAGCTGCGGGACCGGCTCGGGCGCGGAGCCCTGCTGGTGGTGCTGATCGCGCCGGGCACGGCGGTGTGGGACCGCAAGCACTGGATGTCCGCCGGGATCATGCCCCGTCTGGCGGCCGCGGTGGCCGCGCTGCCGCACCGCGCCGAGCTGCTGGTCGCGGAGAGCTACCCCGGTGCGGCCGCTCACACCGTGCTGCTGGTACGCCCGGACGGGCACCTGGTCACGGCACTGGGCGGAGTGCATCCGGCCGAGCTCTACTCGGCGGCGGAGGCGACACTGGGGGGACCGGCGAAGGCGGAGGCCACGGCCGGCTCCCCCTCGAAGTGACCGTACTCACCGTCACCCTGTGGTCCACATAGTGACGGTGAGTTGACCGCTCGCGCCGTCAATGGTGTACTCCGGATCGTGACCGACACCTATGTGCGCCTGTGGCGGAGGGTCCATATGGACCTCGTCCGCTATGCGGGCTGCGTGTGTCGTCCGTCCTGCTGAATTCGCATCCCTCTTCCCGCGCGCGCCTTCCAGTGCTGCCGCGCGCCCCGCGAACGCTTCTTCAGGACGGTGCCACGTGTCTGTCTCCCCTTCCGCCCCTCCCTCTGCCGCCGGAGCCGTGCAGGCTCCGACACAGGCGGACCTCCTCGACTTCGTACGTCGTACGGCCGCAGACGCCGAGCTGATCGCCTCCCTCCCGCTGGATCCCGAGGGCCGCACCTGGGTGCGCCTGGAGGGGCCCGGCGGCAGTGAGGCCTGGCTGATCGGCTGGCCGCCCGGGACGGGCACCGGCTGGCACGACCACGCCGAGTCCGTCGGCGCCTTCGTGACGGCGGCCGGTGAGCTCAAGGAGAACTCGCTCGCCGCCCGGCTGCCCGCCGACGGCTGGAAGACCCTGGAACTCACCGACGGCGTGGACCGGGAGCGGCAGCTGCCGGCTGGCAAGGGGCGTGCCTTCGGCCGCCACCATGTCCACGAGGTGCTCAACGAGTCCACCCACCGGCACGCGGTCTCCGTCCACGCCTACTACCCGCCCCTGCCGCAGATCCGCCGCTACAGCCGCGTGGGCCAGGTCCTGCGCCTGGAGCAGGTCGAGCGCCCGGAGGACTGGCAGTGAGCGGCGACGGTCCGGTCGGCGGGCACGTGGGCGGTGCGGGTGAACAGCCCCTCGGCATCGACGAGCTCCTGGAGCGGGTCCGCGCGGGCTACGAGCGGATCGAGCCGAAGGAGGCGTACGACGCCGCCCGCGCCGGTGAGGCACTCCTGGTCGACATCCGATACGCCGCCCTGCGTGAACAGGACGGCCTGATCCCCGGCGCCCTGGTCGTCGAGCGCAACGAGCTGGAGTGGCGCCTCGACCCGCAGGGCAGCCACCGCGTGCCCGAGGCCACGAGTCACGAGGTACGGGTCGTGGTGATCTGCAACGAGGGGTACGCATCGAGCCTCGCGGCGGCATCGCTGCACAGTTTGGGGCTGGGACGGGCCACGGATCTGGTCGGCGGGTTCCAGGCGTGGAAGGCGGCGGGACTGCCGGTGACGTCATAGGCGGTCGGCGATCGGTCGGCGCCGGCGCCGGTACTCCGTAGCCGTCCGACAGGGCATCGACCTTGACGACGACAGCACCGGCAAAGAGGGACCGCGCCGCCGGGTTCGATGCTCACGCCGCTCTACGCGTGGCACGCATCTCGGCGGCCACGTCTCGTCGGCTCCTGCCCCGTCAGAACCCCTCGTCCCCGAGGAACTCCGTGTCCTCCCCCTCCTCCTCCAGCGCCTGCCGGACCACCCGCAGGGCCATGCCCTCGGAGTAGCCCTTGCGGGCGAGCATGCCCGCAAGGCGGCGCAGCCGCTTGTCGCGGTCGAGGCCGCGTGTGGAACGCAGCTTGCGGGCGACGAGTTCGCGCGCTGTCGCCTCCTCCTGCTCCGAGTCGAGCTGCGACACAGCCGCGTCGATCAGTGTGGAGTCGACGCCCTTGGTCCGCAGCTCCTGGGCAAGAGCCCGCCGGGCGAGCCCGCGGCCGTGGTGCCGGGACTCCACCCAGGCGTCCGCGAACGCGCTGTCGTTGATCAGCCCGACTTCCTCGAACCGCGACAGCACCTCCTCCGCGGCCTCGTCCGGGATCTCCCGCTTGCGCAGGGCGTCGGCGAGTTGCTTGCGCGTGCGCGGGGTCCCGGTGAGCAGGCGCAGGCAGATCGCCCGTGCCCGCTCCACCGGGTCCGCCGGGGATTCCTCCTGCTCGGCCCTCGACGAGGAGGAGGAACCCCCGTCCTCACCGGACGGCTCATCGCGGCGCCGCTGCCGGCGCCCGCGGGAGCCGCCCGCCCCGCGGGTCCGGCCGCCACGGCGCGAACCACCACCGGACGAGCCGAAACCGTCCGGTCCCCCGCCGTCCGGCCGCTCGCTGCCCCCCGGCTCGTCGCCGTACGACCCCCCGATGCCGTACGCCGTCGTGCCGCGTGACCTCGCGCGGCCGTGTCTCACCTGTGCGCCGTGGTCCGTCTCGGCCCCGTACGCATCGCCGTCCGGCCCGTCAAGAGCCGCGTCGCCTCTCCCGTCCCTTCCTCGCGGAGGGTCCGGGTAGGCGTACTCGGCCCAGTCGGTTCGCCGTGTCATAGGTCAGCTCTTGGCAGCCGGAGCCTTGGTCTTGGCTGCCTTGGCCGCAGGAGCGGGCGCCGTCTTCGCGGTGTCGTCCGCGGTGGCGGAGACGGCGGCGTCCGCGCCCGGCTCGGCGGTGGGCTCCTCCGGACGTACACCGACGCCCAGCTTCTCCTTGATCTTCTTCTCGATCTCGTTGGCCAGGTCGGGGTTGTCCTTCAGGAAGTTGCGCGCGTTCTCCTTGCCCTGGCCGAGCTGGTCGCCCTCGTACGTGTACCAGGCACCGGCCTTGCGGACGAAGCCGTGCTCCACGCCCATGTCGATCAGGCCGCCCTCGCGGCTGATGCCCTGGCCGTAGAGGATGTCGAACTCGGCCTGCTTGAAGGGCGGGGCGACCTTGTTCTTGACGACCTTGCAGCGGGTGCGGTTGCCGACCGCCTCGGTGCCGTCCTTCAGGGTCTCGATGCGGCGGATGTCGATGCGCACCGAGGCGTAGAACTTCAGCGCACGGCCACCGGTCGTGGTCTCCGGGGAGCCGAACATCACGCCGATCTTCTCGCGGAGCTGGTTGATGAAGATCGCGGTGGTCTTGGACTGGTTGAGCGCGCTGGTGATCTTCCGCAGGGCCTGGCTCATCAGACGGGCCTGGAGACCGACGTGGCTGTCGCCCATCTCGCCCTCGATCTCCGCGCGCGGGACGAGCGCGGCGACGGAGTCGATGACGATGAGGTCGAGGGCACCGGAGCGGACCAGCATGTCCACGATCTCCAGGGCCTGCTCGCCGTTGTCCGGCTGGGACAGGATCAGGTTGTCGATGTCGACGCCGAGCTTCTTCGCGTACTCGGGGTCGAGGGCGTGCTCGGCGTCCACGAAGGCGACCTGGCCGCCTGCCTTCTGCGCGTTCGCCACCGCGTGCAGCGTCAGGGTCGTCTTGCCGGAGGACTCCGGGCCGTACACCTCCACCACACGGCCACGTGGCAGGCCGCCGACGCCGAGGGCGACGTCGAGTGCGGTCGACCCGGTGGGGATGACCTCGATGGGCTCGTTCGGCCGCTCGCCGAGGCGCATCACGGCGCCCTTGCCGAATTGCCGTTCAATCTGTGCGAGCGCGGCGTCGAGCGCCTTCTCGCGGTCGGTTCCTGCCATGGGTTCCACCCGGTTTGCTTGAGTCGATCGCTTCACGTCAAAGACGCTAACGCCTGCCACTGACAATGCGCCCCGACGCCCGTCCGGCCTGTGGATAACTCGGGTACATCTCTGTCAAAACCGTGCCGAATTACCCGTCGAGAGCCTCGCCGGAGCCTCCATGAGAATGGATGTTCGATTTTCGTGTCAAGCGCACCACGCGACACCTCCGACCCTACGTCCGCGTTCCGACAACGAGCCGGACTCCAAGGCATGCGGCCGCTGTTCGCGCCTGCGCCGCGTCCGGGTCGTCCGGCTGCTCCCTGCGGCGTACGGTGGGTGTCTCCGGCCGGACGACGACCGGAGGGGGCGCTCTCGCGAGGCTGAAGGCATGGAGACCACGCAGCGCACCCAGGAGGGCGGCAGGGCGAAACGTTCCCATGTCGTCGCAGTCACGGCGGGGGACCGCCCGGCGGAGCGCCTCTGCCACGCCGTCGGCCTTGTCCTGATCCTCTCCGGACTCGTGCACCTGGTGGTGTTCGCCGTCGACGGCGGCCCCTGGGACGGGCCCGTCTCCTGGCGCAAGCCCGTCACGTTCGGGCTGTCCTTCGGGGCGACGCTGATCGCGGTCACCTGGGTGACGTCGTATCTGCGGATCGGTTCGCGGCTGCGCGCCCTGCTGCTCATCGTGTTCGCCGCCGACTGCGTCGTGGAGGTCGGCGGTATCACCCTTCAGGCCTGGCGCCGGGTGCCCTCGCACCTCGACATGGAGACACCGTTCGACACCGCGGTGTCCATGACGCTCGCGGTGGGCGGAGGCGTCCTCGTGGTGCTGCTCACCCTGTTCGCCGTCGCGTCGTTCCGGCACCGGCCGACAGGTCCCGCGGGAATGGCGCTCGCGGTACGTTCCGGCTTCGCGATCCTGCTCGTCGCGCTCGCTTCGGGCGCCGCGATGATCGCGCGCGGTGTCGTGCTCACCCGGACCGGGCACCAGGAGGCGGCCTACCACTCGACGGCCCCGCTCAAGCCGCTGCACGGAGTCGGCCTGCACGCGGTGCTCGTCCTGCCGGCGCTGGCCAGGCTGCTGTCCGGCACGTCCTGGAGCGAGCCGGTCCGGCGGCGGATCGTGGCCGCGGCGACCGGCTGCTACGTGGCTGCCGTCATCGTGGCCGGGGTGTGGGCCGTCCTCACGTACTGAGCAGGTTGCGTCGGCTCAGCGGGCCGTGCCTCAGAAGGAGGACCCCTCTCCAGCTTCCACCGCTTCGTCCTGTGCCACCCCCGGCCGCCGTATCCACAACTGCTTCGCGCGTGTGAGCAGACCCGGCCCGGATCCCCCTCTCCGGTGCCCGTGGACACGAGGGTCGTCCGTGACGGCGTACCGCTTCACATAGGCCCCCAGGAACGCCTGCAGCGTGGCGACCGCGGGGATGGCGATCAGCGCGCCGACGGCGCCGAGGAGCGCGGTGCCGGCGATGACCGAACCGAAGGCGACGGCGGGGTGGATGTCGACGGTCTTCGCGGTCAGCTTGGGCTGCAGCATGTAGTTCTCGAAC
This sequence comes from Streptomyces sp. NPDC001137, assembly GCF_040298885.1. Lineage (NCBI taxonomy): Bacteria > Bacillati > Actinomycetota > Actinomycetes > Kitasatosporales > Streptomycetaceae > Streptomyces > Streptomyces sp. NPDC001137. The sequence continues at coordinate 29,501 of NZ_JBEPBA010000032.1, read as the reverse complement.
TGCTGGTAGACCACGACGAAGATCAGCACCCACAGCGCGTACCAGGGACCGACGGTGAAGGCGATCAGCATGGGCAGGGCACCCGCGAGGTAGGTGCCGATGGTCGGGATGAACTGGGAGACCAGACCCACCCAGACGCCGAGCACGGGCGCGTAGGGCACACCCAGGATCTGCAGCAGGATGTAGTGCGCTATGCCGGAGATGAGCGCCATCAGGCCGCGCGAGTAGATGTAACCGCCGGTCTTGTTGACGGCGATCTCCCATGCACGCAGCACCTCGGCCTGACGCGCGGGCGGCAGGACGGAGCAAATCGCGCGGCGCAGCCGCGGGCCGTCCGCGGCGAAGTAGAACGAGAACAGCACGATCGTCAGCAGCTGGAAGAGACCGCCGAGGACCTGGGCGGACACGTCCAGCACACCGGTGGCGCTGTTCTGCACGTAGTTGCGCAGCCAGTTGGAGCGGAGCAGTCCTTCCTGGACGTCAACGCGTCTGAGCTCGGTGTGGAAGTGTGTGTTGACCCAGTTGATGACGGAGTCGAGGTAGTCCGGGAAGTCCTCGACGATCTTGATGATCTGGCCCGCGAGCATGGAGCCGAGCAGGGTGACGAAACCCGCCGCCATGATCATTACGGCGAGGAAGACGAAGCCTGTCGCCAGCCCCCTGCGTATGCCGCGCGAGGCCATCCAGCTCACCGCGGGCTCGATGGCCAGGGCCAGGAAGAACGCGATGAGAATGTTGATCAGCAGGCCGGTGAGCTGATGGAAGGCCCAAGTGCCCAGCTGGAAAGCCGCGTACAGGGCGAGGACGAGCACCACGGCGCGTGGCAGCCAGCGCGGCATACGGACGCTCGGCCCGGTGTCGTCGGCCGGGGGTCGGCCGGGCGGCGTCGTACCGAACGGGGATGCGTGCTGGGCCGTCTGCCCGGACTCGTCAGTGGGTGCCACGGATTCAGTCTCGCCCACTGGTCTGACAATCAACTACCGCCCTGCGATCTTCGTGACCGATCAGTGCTTCTCCCGCGGAACGTCCATGACGGTGCAGACCACGCGCCACACGTCCTTGGCGTCCCAGCCGGCGTCCAACGCCCCGCGCACGGTGCGACCGCCGAGCTCCGCCATCACGTGGTCGCGTGCGAAGGTGTCGGCGTATCCCGGACCGAAGTGATCCGCCATCCGCTGCCAGAAGACCGTCAACCGCATGACTCCAGTATCCCGCCCCTGAGGGTGGGCCTGAGCCGGGACCCCTTGCCGAGACCGCTTTCCGCCCTACGGTCTGACGCATGCCCGAAACAGGAGCTTCCCCCCTGCCTGCCACACCTCCGGCACGCTCCCCGCTGTTCCGCGCCGAGCACTTCGTCTGGCTCACCGCGCGCGTGCTGGAGCAGCGCCTCTTCACGCACCACTTCCTGAACGGGGGCGCCGACCCGGTGGAGACCGCGCTGGACGCGTACCGCAACGAGGACGGCGGGTACGGCCACGCGCTGGAGCCCGATCTGCGCGGCCCGGTCAGCCAGCCGCTGCACACTGTGCGCGCGCTGCGTGTTCTGGATGCCATCGGGCGGTGTGGCGGACAGCGGGTGGAGCGCGTGTGCCGCTATCTGACCGCCGTGTCCACGACGGACGGTGCCCTCCCGGCGATCCACCCCAGCCAGCGCGGCTATCCGGCGGCCCCCTTCATGCCGATCGTGGACGACCCGCCCAGTGAACTCCTCACCACGGGTCCGGTGGTGGGCCTGCTGCACCGCAACGAGGTCTGGCACGCCTGGCTGTTCCGGGCCACGGACTTCTGCTGGCATGCCGTCGAGTCGCTGGAGAAGTCCCACCCTTACGAGATCGAGGCCGCCGTGGCCTTCCTGGACTCCGCTCCCGACCGCCCGCGCGCGGAGGCGGCCGCCGACCGCCTGGGCCGCCTGGTGCGCGAACAGCGGCTCGCGGCTCTGGAGCCCGACCGCCTCGACGCTTACCCGGTCGCCCTCGGCTACGCGCCCGGTGAGCACCACTTCCCGCACGACTACGCGAGGACGCCGAGCTCACTGGCGCGCGCGTGGTTCACGGATGCCGAGATGACGCGCTCCCTGGACTACCTCGCGGACGCACAGCACGAGGACGGCGGCTGGCCCGTCCGCCGGCACCGGTGGACAGCGGGGACCGCCCTGGAGGCTCGCCCCATGGCAACGATCGAGGCACTGCACACCCTCAGAGCGCACGGGCGTCCCATCGGCTGACCCGGGCGCCGTCACCCGCCCATGGCGCGCACCCCGGCGGTCACCACGACAGCCGCCGCCACGACGAGCAGGAACGGGGCGCGCAGCACCAGCGCCACAGCGGCTGCGGCAAGCCCTGCAACCCGCGCGTCGAGCACCAGGGCGTGCCCGTCGGCGAAGGTCTGCTGGGCCGTGAGGGCGGCGAGAAGGGCCACCGGCAACAGCGCGGCCAGACGCCTGACGAGCGGCTTCTCGAGCACGCCCGCGGGTACGAGCAGTCCGGCGAGCTTGACGGCGTAGCAGCCGAAGGCGGTCGCGCCGATCGCGATCCAGGTGTTCAACGGTCTTCCTCCGGTACGTCGTTCTCGTGTGCTGCCCTGCGTGACACGCCCCGGCGGCGGCCCTCCAGGCACAGAACAGTGGGCGCTGCCAGCGCGGCCACCAGGACGGGCACTCCGGCGGGCAGCACGGGCAGCAGACAGAGCCCCAGCAGGACGGCGAGGCCGGCCACCGCGCGCTCGGTGGTGGTCTTGAGCATCGGCGCGAGCAGAGCGAGGAAAACGGCCGGCCCGGCGGCGTCGAGGCCCCACGCGTCGGTGTCCCCGATGGCGTCGGCGCCCAGTGCGCCGAGGAACGTGGTGAGGTTCCACAGCAGGTAAAGACTGAGCCCGGTGACGGCGAACCCGATGCGCGTGCTTCGCCGCGTGGGCTGTGCCAGCGCGACCGCGGTGGTCTCGTCGATGACCCATTGCGCGGCGAACGGCCGCATCGCGCGCGGGAGGGCCAGCAACTGGGACAGACGGAGCCCGTAGAAGGCGTTGCGCACCCCCAGGAAGAAGGCGCCCGCCGCTGCCGTGAGCGGGTTGCCCCCAGCCGCGAGCGCCCCCACCAGGGCGAACTGGGATGCCCCGGTGAACACCAGGAGGCTGAGCGCGCAGGTCTGCGGCAGCGTGAGCCCGCTGCCGGCCGAGGTCACCCCGAAGGCGAAGCCGGACAGTCCTACGGCGACGCCGACTGCGAGCGCATCCCGTACGACGTCGGAGTCGGCCTTCCCTCCGCCTTCCGGACGTGAGCCTGTGAGAGCTGTCTGTTCTGCCACGTACCGGACGGTAGAAGCAGTCACGCCCGGGCGTCTTGTACGTTCTTGCGCTCACGCCGGTACGCCCCAGGGGGCACGCCGACGATCCGGGTGAAGTGCCGGTTCAGATGCGGCTGATCGGTGAACCCGACGGCGACGGCGGTCTCCGCGGGCGTCGCACCGGCGTCCAGCAGCCGTCGCGCCTGCCGCACCCGCGCGTCCGTGAGCCAGGTGTGCGGCGGCATCCCGTAGGCGTCCCGGAACGCCCGCAGCAGAGCGAACGGGCTGGTACCAAGATCGGCAGCAAGCCTCTCCAGGGTCGGAGGCCCGGCCAGGCTCTCCTCCAGCACGGCACGCGCGCGTGCCGCGATCCGGGCACCCGCCGTCCGCACCTCCCGCTGCGGCAAGGCCCCGCCGTTGAGCCGTAGCAACCTCGTCACCGCGACCCGCAGCAGCGTGTCCGCGGCCAGCGCATTGCCGTCCTCCGCGGCACGCAGCACCTGATGCACAAGCCCCACGGTGTACGAATCGTCGAGCACCGGACTGACGAACCCGGGCGTCCCCCGAATGAACGTGGTCTCGGCCGCGATCTCGGCCACCACCTCGGGCGACGGATACACGGCCCCGTACCGCCACCCCTCCGGCACACCGGCCCGCCCCGTGTGCGGGGTGTCCGGATTGACCAAAGCGAGCGCCCCCGCCCCCGCGTACTGATCCGCCCCGCGATGGTGAAACACCTCAACCCCATCCGCGATGGCAGCGATGACGAAGCTCTCGTGCGTATGCCGCACGAACTCCTTGCGGATGTACCGAGCACGCAGCAGATCAACCCCGGGCAACCCGGCGTACTGCCAGTGCCGAGCCAACTCCTTCCCCGACCCCGCCATCCCCCCATTCTCCGCCACCCGACCCAAAGCAGCCCCACGCCCGCACTCCCACCCCACCCCCACGCACCCGCAGCCGCCGACGTACGGGAGCGGGTCGCGGCGGTGCGGCGCAGCCCGCCGCGTACGTCGTCCCACCGCCGGCCCCTCCCCCACCAGGCCACTCCCCCACGGGCGGCGGGCTCGCCGCACCGCCGCGACCCCGACCCACAACGAACCCCACCGCGCCCGGCCACCCAAGCCCAGCGCCGCGAACCCGCAGGTCAGCCCCATTGTCAGTGGCCGGGTGCAGGATGGACGCATGGTCAGCTCCGCACACCGAGCCCTGGACGGCTTCTCCCCCGCGACCCGCGGCTGGTTCACGGGCGCCTTCTCCGCGCCCACCGCGGCCCAGGCAGGCGCGTGGCAGGCCATCAGAGAGGGCTCGGACGTCCTGGTGGTCGCCCCCACCGGCTCCGGCAAGACGCTGGCCGCGTTCCTCGCCGCCCTGGACCAGCTGGCCTCGACACCCCCGCCCGCAGACCCCAGGAAGCGCTGCCGCGTCCTGTACGTGTCGCCGCTCAAGGCCCTCGCGGTCGACGTCGAGCGCAACCTCCGCAGCCCCCTGACCGGTATCCGCCAGGAATCCGTACGCAGGGGCCTGCCCGAGCCCGAGGTGAAGGTGGGCATCCGCTCCGGCGACACCCCGGCCGCCGAGCGCCGCGCCCTGTCCACCCGCCCCCCGGACATCCTGATCACCACCCCGGAGTCCCTGTTCCTGATGCTGACGTCAGCCACGCGCGACGCGCTGACCGGCATCGAGACGGTGATCCTCGACGAGGTGCACGCGGTGGCGGGCACCAAGCGCGGCGCGCATCTCGCCCTCTCCCTGGAGCGGCTGGACGAGATCCTGCCGAAGCCGGCCCGCCGCATCGGCCTCTCGGCGACGGTCCGCCCGGTCGACGAGATCGCGCGGTACCTCTCACCGCGCCGCAAGGTGGAGATCGTCCAGCCGAAGTCGGACAAGGAGTTCGACCTCTCGGTCGTCGTCCCGGTCGAGGATCTGGGCGAGCTGGGCGGCTCCCCGGTCGCCGACGGATCGGAGGGCACGGAGCGCCCGTCGATCTGGCCGCACGTCGAGGAGCGGATCACCGACCTCGTCCAGGCCCACCGTTCCACGATCGTGTTCGCCAACTCCCGTCGCCTCGCGGAGCGTCTGTGCAACAGGCTCAACGAGATCGCGTACGAGCGGGCCACCGGCGAGACCATGGACGAGCACCACGCTCCGGCGGAGCTCATGGGCGGCTCGGGAGCCGCGCAGGGCGCGCCACCCGTCATCGCCCGCGCCCACCACGGCTCGGTCTCCAAGGAGCAGCGCGCCCTCGTCGAGGAGGACCTCAAGGCGGGCCGTCTGCCCGCCGTGGTCGCGACCTCGAGCCTCGAACTCGGCATCGACATGGGCGCGGTGGACCTCGTCGTCCAAGTCGAGTCCCCGCCGTCCGTCGCCTCCGGCCTGCAGCGCGTGGGCCGCGCGGGACACCAGGTGGGCGCGGTCTCCACCGGCGTGGTCTTCCCCAAGTACCGCGGCGACCTCGTCCAGGCGGCGGTGGTCACCGAGCGCATGCGCACCGGCTCCATCGAATCCCTGAAGATCCCCGCCAACCCCCTGGACGTCCTGGCGCAACAGCTGGTGGCGATGACAGCACTGGACACCTGGCAGGTCGACGACCTGCTCGCCACGGTCCGCCGGGCCGCGCCCTTCGCCTCACTCCCGGAGTCGGCGTTCACGGCGGTCCTCGACATGCTCGCGGGCCGCTATCCCTCCGACGCGTTCGCCGAGCTGCGCCCGCGCGTGGTGTGGGACCGCGTCGCCGGCACGGTCACCGGCCGCCCCGGCGCTCAGCGCCTCGCCGTCACCTCCGGCGGCACCATCCCCGACCGCGGGCTCTTCGGAGTGTTCCTCGCCGGAGCCGACCCCAAGAAGGGCGGCGGCCGGGTCGGCGAGCTCGACGAGGAGATGGTCTACGAGTCGCGCGTGGGAGACGTCTTCACTCTCGGCACCAGTTCCTGGCGCATCGAGGACATCACGCGCGACCGCGTCCTGGTCTCCCCCGCGCCGGGCGTACCGGGCCGGCTCCCCTTCTGGAAGGGCGACCAGCTCGGCCGCCCGCTGGAACTGGGCCGCGCGGTCGGCCAGTTCCTGCGCGAGGTCGGCTCGCTGCCCAAGGAGGACGCCCGGCTGCGCCTCCTCGCGGCGGGCCTGGACGCCTGGGCCGCGGACAACGTCCTGTCCTACCTGGACGAGCAACGCGAGGCCTGCGGCCACGTCCCCGACGACCGCACGATCGTCGTGGAGCGCTTCCGCGACGAGCTCGGCGACTGGCGGGTCGTCGTCCACTCCCCCTTCGGTGCCCAGGTGCACGCGCCGTGGGCACTCGCCCTCGGCGCGAAGCTCTCCGAGCGGTACGGCATGGACGCCCAGGTCATGCACGCCGACGACGGCATCGTGCTGCGCCTCCCGGACGCCGACCTGATGGGCCTGGACCTGCTCGACCAGGAACCGATGAAGGCGGGCACGGAGTACGACGCCGACCAGGCACCCGTCGGCGCGGCGGACGTCGTCTTCGACAAGGGCGAGGTCGACCAGGTGGTCACCGACCAGGTGGGCAGCTCCGCCCTGTTCGCGTCCCGCTTCCGCGAGTGCGCGGCCCGCGCGCTGCTGCTGCCGCGCCGCAACCCGGGCAAGCGCACCCCGCTGTGGCAACAGCGCCAGCGCGCCTCCCAACTGCTCCAGGTGGCCAGCGAGTTCGGCTCGTTCCCGATCGTCCTGGAAGCGGTCCGCGAGTGCCTCCAGGACGTCTTCGACGTCCCCGGCCTCGTCGAGCTGATGGGCGACCTGGAGTCCCGCAAGGTACGCCTGGTCGAGGTCACCACCCCCGAGCCCTCCCCCTTCGCCCGCTCCCTCCTCTTCGGGTACGTCGCCCAGTTCCTCTACGAGGGGGACTCCCCGCTCGCCGAGCGCCGCGCCGCCGCGCTCTCCCTGGACTCGCGGCTGCTGGCCGAACTGCTGGGCCAGGCGGAGCTGCGCGAACTGCTCGACGCCGAGGTGCTGACCGAGCTGGAGCGGGAGCTCCAGTGGCTCACCGAGGACCGGCGCGTCAAGGACGCCGAGGGTGTCGCCGATCTCCTGCGCCTGCTCGGCCCGTTGACCGAAGCGGGGCTGGCCGAGCGCGGCGCAGAGCCGCAGTGGGCCCAGGAACTGGCCGGCGCCCGCCGCGCGATCAGGGTCCGCATCGCCGGTGCGGACCACTGGGCGGCGATCGAGGACGCGGGCCGCCTGCGCGACGCCCTCGGCACGGCCCTGCCGGTCGGCGTCCCGGAGGCCTTCACGGAGCCGGTGAAGGACCCCCTCGGCGACCTCCTCGCCCGCTATGCCCGCACCCACGGCCCCTTCACGTCGGCCACGGCGGCGGCCCGCTTCGGCCTGGGCGTGGCCGTGACGGAAGGCGCACTCAAGCGCCTCGCTGCGAACGGCCGTGTCGTCCAGGGCGAGTTCCATCCGGCGGGCATCGGCCAGGAGTGGTGCGACGCGGCGGTACTGCGCCGACTGCGCCGTCGTTCCCTGGCCGCGCTGCGGCACGAGCTGGAACCGGTGGCACCGGCCGCGCTCGCCCAGTTCCTGCCGCAGTGGCAGCACATCGGCAAGGGGCACGGCCTGCGCGGTGTCGACGGACTGATGCGTGCCGTCGAGCAGTTGCAGGGCGCATCCGTGCCCGCGTCGGCCCTGGAGAAGCTGGTCCTGCCGTCCCGCGTCGCCAACTACACGCCCGCGATGCTCGACGAGCTCACCGCCGCCGGAGAGGTCGTCTGGGCCGGCGCCGGCGCCCTTCCCGGCAAGGACGGCTGGGTCTCGCTGTATCTGGCGGACGCCGCACCCCTGCTCCAGCCCCCGCCCCACCCGCTGGAACTGACCGCGCTCCACCAGTCCGTGCTGGACGCCCTCTCCGGGGGCTACGGCCTGTTCTTCCGCCAGATCGCCGACCAGGTCCGCGCGACCACCCACCCCGAGGTCACCGATCCCCAACTGGCCGACGCCGTCTGGGACCTGGCCTGGTCCGGCCGCCTCACGAACGACACACTGGCCCCCATGCGCTCCCTGCTGGGCTCGGGCCGCACCGCGGGCTCCACGGCCCACCGCGCCAAGCGCAGCGTCCCCCGCGGGCGTTACGGCTCCCTGACCGCCGCAGCCCGCCCCGCCTCCCGCAGCGGTCCGCCGACCGTCGCGGGCCGCTGGTCCCTGCTCCCGGCACGCGAGGCCGACCCGACGGTGCGCGCGCACGCCGTCGCCCGCACCCTCCTCGACCGACACGGCGTGGTCACCCGGGGCGCCGTGGCCGCGGAAGGCATCGAGGGCGGCTTCTCGGCGACGTACCGCATCCTGTCCGCCTTCGAGGAGAGCGGCCAGGCACGGCGCGGCTATGTGGTGGAGGGGCTCGGCGCGGCCCAGTTCGCGATGGACGGCGCGGTGGACCGCCTGCGCGCGGTGTCCAACGCCCGCGACCGCGGCGAACCCCTGCCGCAGCCCACGGCCGGCGGCACGCCGAGCGGCTTCCCCGCCGACCCCTTCGGCTCGTCCCACGCCTTCACCGCGCCCGGCGACCCGAGCGCCGGAACGCCCCACGGCCACACACCCCACAGCTCCGACGACCCCGACACCTTCGACTGGACAAGCGGCTTCGACTCGGGGAGCGGCACCGCCCGGAGCGGGGACCGCGAGCGCCGGAACCGGCCCGAGTTCGACATCACCGGCTTCGAGGACGACTTCGGCCTCCCGCCCGCCCGCGCCTCACGGGACGAATACGTCTCGCCCCGCGACCTCGCCTCCCCAGGCGCAGGCGGCCCCCGAAGCGGCCCCGGCTCGTACGGCTCCGCCTACCCGGAGCGCCGCCCCCGCCCCACTCCCGACTCCAGAGCCGTCGTCCTCGCCGCAGCCGATCCGGCGAACGCGTACGGCGCAGCACTGCCCTGGCCGGAGCCCCCGACCGGCGCGGGGCACAAGCCGGGCCGAAAGGCGGGCTCCCTGGTGGTCCTCGTCGACGGGGAACTGACGCTCTACATGGAGCGTGGCGGCAAGACGCTGCTGGCCTGGCCCGCCGACCCGGAAGGCACCGCCGTCGAGGACCCGCGCCTGCAGGCCGCCGCGCAAGCCCTGGCCGGGGCCGCCCGAGCAGGCTCGCTCGGCACCGTCACGGTGGAGCGGGTCAATGGCGCCTCGGCCCTGACCTCCCCCATCGGCACTCTCCTGGAGGGAGCCGGCTTCATCGCAACCCCGCGGGGCCTGCGGCTGCGGGCGTAACCGCCAGGGGCCCGCTGTCCGAGCCCGCGCGCGCCCGCCCGTGACACCCTTGACCCATGCCCGAAGGAGACACGGTCTGGCAGACGGCGAAACGCCTGCACGACGCCCTCGCCGGCAAGGTGCTGACCCGGAGCGACTTCCGGGTGCCCAAGTACGCCACGACCGACCTCACGGGCCATACCGTCCTGGACGTCACCCCGCGCGGCAAGCACCTCCTGACGCGTATCGAGGGCGGCCTCACGCTCCACTCCCACCTGCGGATGGACGGCTCCTGGAAGGTGTACGCGAACGGCCGGCGCTGGACCGGCGGCCCCGCCCACCAGATCCGCGTGATCCTGGGCAACGCCGACCGCACCGCAGTCGGCTACCGGCTCCCCGTCCTCGACCTCCTGCGCACCACCGACGAACAGCGCGCCGTCGGCCATCTCGGCCCCGACCTCCTCGGCCCGGACTGGGACCCGCAGCTGGCGCTCGCCAACCTGCTCGCCGACCCCGCCCGCCCCCTCGGCGAGGCCCTCCTGGACCAGCGCAACCTCGCCGGCATCGGCAATGTGTACAAGAGCGAGCTCTGCTTCCTGCTCGGCGCCACCCCCTGGCTCCCCATCGGGGCGCTGCCCGCCGACCGGGCGGCGAAGCTGCCCGTGCTCGCCAAGAAGCTCCTGGAGGCCAACCGCGACCGCCCGGTCCGCACCACGACGGGCCGCCGCGGCCAGGACCTCTTCGTGTACGGCCGCGCGCCCCGCCCCTGTCTGCGCTGCCACACCTCCGTCCGCGTGGCGGACCAGGGCGACGGCTCCCGTGAACGCCCCACCTACTGGTGCCCCCACTGCCAGACGGGACCGGCACCGAGCACTTCCCCACCCCGCGGAACTCCACGCCGTACGACTAATTGACGACCCGTCAGAAACCCTCGTACCGTCCCTTCATGCCCGTCAAGGCGTACGAACTCACCGGACGTACCGCATTCGTCACCGGAGCGGCCGGCGGCATCGGCCGCGCCTCGGCCGTGCTGCTCGCCGAAGCGGGCGCCACGGTCCACTGCGCCGACCTCGACGCACAGGGCCTGCACGAGACGGCGACCCTGATCAAGGACGGCGGCGGCACCGCCCGTGTCCACCACCTCGACGTCACCGACCGGGGACAGCTCAGACAGGCCGTCGAGTCCTGCGAGCGCCTGGACGTGATGGCCGCGGTCGCCGGGATCATGCACAGCAGCCCGGTCCTGGAAACCCGGGACGAGGACCTCGACCGGGTCCTGAGCGTGAACTTCAAGGGCGTGCTGTACGCCTGCCAGGAGGCCGCCCGTCTGATGCTGGACCGGAGGAGCGGCGGCAGCATCATCACCATGGCCTCCGGCGCCGTCGACACCGGCCGCCCCGGCCTGCTCTGCTACGGGGCGTCCAAGGCGGCCGTCGTCCAGCTGACGAAGACCCTGGCGAACGAGGTCGGCCGGCACGGAATAAGGGTCAACGCGGTCGCCCCCGGCTGGATCCGCACCCCCATGACCGACCGCCACGAGGACGGGGCACAGGCGCAGACCGAGGCACTGATGGCCCGGATGTCACCACTCGGCCGGGTCGGCGAACCGGAGGACGTCGCTCACACCGTGCTGTATCTGGCGTCCGACGCCTCCTCGTTCACGACGGGCCAGATCCTGCGTCCGAACGGCGGGGTGGCGATGCCGTGGTGATGCGGGCCGTCCGCCAGGCCAGCCGCCACCGCCCTGCCCCTACGGCGCCCGCCGCCCCCGTCTTCGGCACACAGTGCACCGGCAGCAGACCCAGCCCCCAGCCCCCCGCAGCGACCGCCCCCTCCAGCACACCGGCACCGGGCGCAAACGCAAGCCGCAGTACCGCCCACCACCACAGCACCCCGAGCCCGAGAAACGCCCCCCACCGCACTGTCGGCCGTGCCATGGACGCCACCTCCGGCCCCGAAGCTAGACCGCCGCCTTCACCCCCGGAAAGGGCGCACCGACGGCACATGGGCGCAACGCATCGCAGGCATCCACCATGACCGCCCCGGACCACACCGGCAAACGGACCGCACAGCCGTTCGACCCTCCGACAACACGAAAACCCCGACCGCACCTCCCCAGCTCTTCCTGGAGAAGCCCCGGCCGGGGCCTTGCACGTGCACGTCGGCTCACGCAGCCACGCGCGTGAACGTCACGCGGCGACCACGTCCACCGCCTCGGCGGGCGCCTTGATGGTCACCCGTTCCGGTGGCACACCGGTCACCGACACGGAACCCAGCATCGGACGAACCGGCGCGGGCACAGGCTCGGTGGCCGCAGCAGACTGGGCCAGCTCGGCGAGGGCGAGCTCGTCGCTCACTTCTCGCATGAGCTCGGACATCCGTACGTCCAGCGCGTCGCAGATGGCGGAGAGCAGTTCGGAGGAAGCCTCCTTCTGCCCCCGCTCCACCTCGGAGAGATAGCCGAGTGAGACTCGGGCGGACGAGGAGACTTCGCGCAGAGTACGGCCCTGGCGCTGGCGCTGCCGACGCAGCACGTCACCCAGCAGGCGACGGAGCAGAATCATCGGTGGCTCCCTCCTCGGACCGCGTAGCCGCATCCTTCACGCCCCACCGTACCGCCTCGCGCTGCGGCCGTGCGGGGAGCGATGTCGTGTTCACTCAGGGCTGCAAACATCAAAACCCCCCGTTCTGTTCCGTATCCTGTGCCAGCTCATTCCCGGACTGTTCGCTCGCAAGCTCCCTCAGGAGCAGTGCGAGTACGCTCCGTACACTCTCCATACGAATTTCCGCGCGGTCGCCGTTCAACCGCAGGCCCTCGACTTTTCCGCCACCGGCGGAACCGGAATCTGCTCCGAAGGGGCCGTCCACAGCCACGAAAACCGTCCCGACGGGCTTCCCGTCCTGCGGTTCCGGACCCGCGACACCCGTCGTCGCGATGCCCCAGTCGGCGCCCAGAGCCTTGCGCACGCCGGCCGCCATCTCTGCCGCGACCTGCGGATCCACCGCTCCGCGCTGTGCCAGCAGGGTGTCGTCGACGCCCAGCAGTTCATGCTTCAACTCGGTGGCGTAGGCGGTCACCGAGCCGCGGAACGCCTTCGACGCTCCCGGGGCGGCTGTGATTTCCGCCGCAACCAGTCCGCCCGTGAGTGACTCGGCGACCGCGAGGGTCTCGCCCCTCACCGTCAGTAGTCGCACGACGTCGGCGGCCGGAGAATTCACGCTTCCGTCTCCTCCAACGCGGCCTTGCGCTCGGCGATTCCCTGCCTGCGCAGCACAATGGCCTGTCTTACATAGTCGAGCCCGGTCACCACGGTCAGCACCACCGCCGCCGCCATCACCCAGAACCTCAGGGTGGCCAGCCAGCCCGTCAGCGCCAGGACATACATCCCCACGGCCACGCCCTGGATGAGCGTCTTCAGCTTGCCGCCACGGCTCGCCGGGATGACGCCGTACCGGATGACGATGAAACGCAGCAGCGTGATCCCCAGTTCCCGGCCCAGGATGACGATCGTCACCCACCACGGCAGGTCGCCCAGCGAAGAGAGACAGATCAGTGCCGCCCCCATGATCGCTTTGTCGGCGATGGGGTCGGCGATCTTGCCGAAGTCGGTGACGAGGTCGTAGGTGCGCGCCAGATGACCGTCGAAGAGGTCGGTGATCATGGCGATGGCGAAGGCGGCCCAGGCGAAAGAGCGCCACGCCGGGTCGTACCCGCCGTTGGCCAGCATCAGGGCGACGAAGCCGGGCACGAGGAACAGCCGGAGCATGGTGAGCAGGTTGGCGATGTTCCAGACGCTGGCCTGGTTGACGGCCGCGGCCACGACCTTCGCGCCCCGCGCGGGCTTAGCGTCGCCGGCCGGCCCGGAATCGGCGCCGTCGACTCTCGGCGGCCCCGCCTTGGAGGAGCCGTTCGCCGCCGATGCCGGTACACCGGTCATCTGCCCGCCTCCTCACTACACCCGAGCGAGCCCGTCAGCGGCTCGGCCACCAGGTCGACACCTTCCGTACCGACCACCTTCGCCTCGACCATACGGCCGACGCTCAGACCTTCGCCGCTCGTGAGCAGCACCTGGCCGTCCGTTTCCGGCGCCTGGTGCGCCCCGCGGCCGTACACGCCGTCCTCGTCCACGGACTCCACGAGCACCTGCACGGTCTCGCCCAGGCGCTCCTCGGCGCGCTGCGAGACGAGTTCCTCGGCCAGCCGCGAGACACGGGCCAGCCGCTCCGCGACGACGTCCTCGTCCAGCTTGTTCTCGTACGACGACGCCTCCGTGCCCTCCTCGTCGGAGTAGCCGAAGACGCCGATGGCATCCAGTCGCGCGCCGTTCAGGAACCGCTCCAGCTCCGCCAGGTCGTCCGCGCTCTCGCCCGGGAAGCCGACGATGAAGTTGGAGCGCACGCCAGCCTGAGGAGCCTTGCTCCGGATGGTGTCGAGCAGCTCCAGGAAGCGGTCGGTGTCACCGAAGCGGCGCATCGCCCGCAGCACACCCGGGGCGGAGTGCTGGAAGGACAGGTCGAAGTACGGGGCGATCTTCGGCGTCGAGGTCAGGACGTCGATCAGCCCGGGACGCATCTCGGCCGGCTGGAGGTAGCTCACGCGCACCCGCTCCAGGCCGTCGACCTCGGCGAGCTCCGGCAGGAGCGACTCCAGAAGGCGGATGTCGCCGAGGTCCTTGCCGTACGAGGTGTTGTTCTCGGAGACCAGCATGATCTCCTTCACGCCCTGCTCGGCCAGCCACCGCGTCTCGTTCAGCACGTCACTCGGGCGGCGGGAGATGAACGAGCCGCGGAAGGACGGGATGGCGCAGAAGGAGCAGCGCCGGTCGCAACCGGAGGCGAGCTTCACCGAGGCGACCGGGGCGCCGTCGAGGCGCCGGCGGAGGGGCGCACGGGGCCCGGAGGCGGGCGCCAGTCCCTCCGGCAGATCCACCGGGGCGTGCCCGGGCAGTGCGACCTCGGCCGCGGAGTCCTGGCGCTCCGCGGGGCTGATCGGCAGCAGCTTGCGCCGGTCGCGCGGGGTGTGGGAGGCGTGGATGCCGCCGTTCAGAATGGTCTGCAGACGGTCGGAGATGTCCGCGTAGTCGTCGAAGCCGAGCACGCCGTCGGCCTCGGGGAGGGCCTCGGCGAGCTCCTTGCCGTACCGCTCGGCCATGCAGCCCACCGCCACGACGGCCTGGGTTCTGCCGTGGCCCTTGAGGTCGTTCGCCTCCAGGAGGGCGTCGACGGAGTCCTTCTTGGCGGCCTCGACGAAGCCACAGGTGTTGACGACGGCGACATCCGCTTCCGCGGCGTCCTCCACGAGGTCCCAGCCGTCCGCCTCCAAGCGGCCTGCGAGCTCCTCCGAGTCCACCTCGTTACGGGCGCAGCCAAGGGTGACGAGTGCGACGGTACGGCGTTCAGGCATGCGCTCAAGACTACTTCGTCTCACTGACAGCCCACGTCGACGGGGTTGGCCGATCTTGGCCAACCCCGTGTGGACATGCCCTGCCGGCCGGCCGTCAGCCGACCTGCGGGTCGCCCTTCGTATACGTCAGGCGCTCGACCGCGCCTGGCTGGAAGTCGTCCTCGATCTTCTTGCCGTTGACGTAGAGCTGGATAGCTCCCGCGTCGCCGAGGACGAGGTTGATCTTCTCGCTGTCCTGGAAGGTCTTGGAGTCGCCCTGCTTGAGGAGTCCGTCGAAGAGCAGCCGGCCGTTGTGGTCCTTCGCCGAGATCCAGCTGCGGCCGTCGGCTGCGCTGACCTGGACGGTCACCTTGTCCTGGGGCGCGGCCGCGATGGCGCTGTCCGAGGGGTTGGACTTCGGGATGTCGGACTTGCTGCTCTTGGGCGTGGGCGAGGCCGATTTGCTGGTCGAGGGGGTGGATCCCTCGGCGACCTGGGTCTTCGCGCCGCCGTCGTCGCCGCCCTTGAACGCGGTGAATCCGACGAAGCCGACCACCGCGACGATCGCGGCGACCATGGCCGCGGTCCAGTTGGGCCCGCGCCGCTCGGGGCGGATGCGTTCCGCCTCGAAGAGGGGGGCCGCCGGGGTCGGCGCGGGGCGGCCGCCGTGTTCGGCGTCGTACTGCGCGAGCAGCGGGGCCGGATCGAGGTGGACGGCCTTGGCCAGGGTCCGGATGTGGCCCCGGGCGTAGACGTCGCCGCCGCAGGGGGCGAAGTCGTCCGCCTCGATGGCGTGCACGATGGCGATGCGGACCCGGGTGGCGTTGGTGACGTCGTCGACGGTCAACCCGGCCGCGATGCGTGCCTGCCGGAGGGCATGGCCGATGGAGCGGCGGGCTTCCGCGCGGTCACCTTCGAACGGACGCTCGTCTTCAGGGGAGTTGCCGATGGACACGGGGGCGCCTTTCGAGCGTTTAAGCCACCTGTGCTGCAGGTTCAGTCTATGGGGGGTGCGAAAGGGTGGGGCAACCGGGCGGTCGGACTTTGTAGCCCATCGGAATGGCCGGACACGCCGATGGTGGGGTGCGCGATTGTCGCTTCCCTCAACTTGACGTACGTGGACGGGAAACGGTTGCTCAATGATCCCTTACGGGTGAGTCACGATCGGACATCGGTGGCCCTCCCGCGCGAGCCTCTTCTCAAGCCTCCCCGCGGATCACCGCGAGCACGCCGTCCAGCTCGTCAGCCTTCACAAGAACGTCACGAGCTTTCGACCCTTCGCTCGGTCCGACGATGCCCCTGGACTCCATGAGGTCCATGAGCCGCCCGGCCTTGGCGAAGCCGACGCGCAGTTTGCGCTGGAGCATGGACGTCGACCCGAACTGCGTGGACACCACCAGCTCGGCCGCCTGGCACAGCAGGTCGAGGTCGTCGCCGATCTCCTCGTCGATCTCCTTCTTCTGCTTGCTGCCCACGGTGACGTCGTCCCGGAAGACGGGCGCCATCTGGTCCTTGCAGTGCTGGACGATCGCCGCGACCTCCTCCTCGGTCACGAACGCGCCCTGCATACGGGTCGGCTTGCTGGCTCCCATCGGCAGGAAGAGGCCGTCGCCCTTGCCGATCAGCTTCTCGGCGCCGGGCTGGTCGAGGATGACGCGGCTGTCGGCGAGCGAGGAGGTGGCGAAGGCGAGCCGCGAGGGCACGTTCGCCTTGATCAGGCCGGTGACGACGTCGACCGAGGGCCGCTGGGTGGCGAGCACCAGGTGGATGCCGGCCGCACGCGCGAGCTGTGTGATGCGCACGATCGCGTCCTCGACGTCGCGCGGGGCGACCATCATCAGGTCGGCGAGCTCGTCGACGATCACCAGCAGGTACGGATAGGGCTGCAGTTCCCGCTCGCTGCCCTCCGGAGACTTCACCTTGCCGTTGCGGACGGCCTCGTTGAAGTCGTCGATGTGCCGGTAGCCGTACGCCGCCAGGTCGTCGTAGCGCAGGTCCATCTCGCGGACGACCCACTGGAGCGCCTCGGCGGCCCGCTTCGGGTTGGTGATGATCGGTGTGATCAGGTGCGGGATGCCCTCGTAGGCGGTCAGCTCGACCCGCTTGGGGTCGACGAGGACCATACGGACGTCCTCGGGAGTCGCGCGGACCATGATCGACGTGATCAGGCAGTTGATGCAGGACGACTTACCGGAACCGGTGGCTCCGGCGACGAGGACGTGCGGCATCTTCGCGAGGTTGGCCATCACATAGCCGCCCTCGACGTCCTTGCCGAGCGCGACCAGCATCGGGTGGTCGTCCTCGGCCGCCGCCGCCAGGCGCAGCACGTCTCCGAGGTTGACCATCTCGCGGTCGGTGTTCGGGATTTCGATGCCGACCGCGGACTTGCCGGGGATCGGGCTGATGATCCGCACGTCCGGGCTGGCGACGGCGTACGCGATGTTCTTGGTCAGGGCGGTGATCCGCTCGACCTTCACCGCGGGTCCGAGCTCGACCTCGTAGCGCGTGACCGTCGGCCCGCGGGTGAAACCGGTGACGGCGGCGTCGACCTTGAACTCGGTGAAGACGTTGGTGAGTGACGCTACCACCGCGTCGTTGGCGGCGCTGCGTGCCTTGCCGGGGCCGCCGCGCGTGAGGAGGTCGAGCGAGGGCAGGGCGTAGGTGATGTCCCCGGAGAGCTGAAGCTGCTCGGCGCGGGCCGGCAGGTCGCCGGGCGCCTCGGGGGCGGGCTTGGTGAGGTCCGCGACCTCGACCTTCAGCTTCTCCTGCTTGGGGCGCGCGGCCGGCACGGCCTTCGGTGCCGGTGTGGGGGTCGGTGTGCTCTCCTCGCGGTCCCCGACGCTCACACCCTGGGTGAGGTCGGCGACGATCGGCGAGGGCGGCATACCGTGCAGGACGGCGCCGTCGAGCGCGGCGGCTGCAGCCGCCGCGACGTCCACGGCGTCCATGGGGCGCTGCATGTCGGGCTGCGGCACCGCCGACCTCCGCGGGCGGCCACGACGCCGTGACAGGGCCTCCTGCTCCGCGCTGTCGGGGTCGTAGGACTCGGGGGCGGGGCCGCGCCTGCGCGGGCGCGCGGGCAGCGCCTCGCGCCACTGGTCGTCGTACCGCTGCTCGTCATCGGTGAACTCGTCCTCCTCCGGATCGTGGAGGATGCCGAGCTTCACGCCGAGCAGCCGCAGCCGCTGCGGAATCGCGTTGACGGGAGTGGCCGTGACGACGAGCAGACCGAAGATCGTCAGCAGCACGAGCAGAGGTACGGCGAGGACGTCGCCCATCGTGTACGTCAGCGGGGTCGCCGCCGCCCAGCCGATGAGGCCGCCGGCGTCCCTTATCGCCTGCATGCCGTCACCGCGGGCGGGCGCCCCGCAGGCGATGTGGACCTGGCCGAGCACTCCGATGACGAGCGCGGACAGGCCGATCACGATGCGGCCGTTGGCCTCGGGCTGCTCGGGGTGGCGGATGAAGCGCACGGCGATGACCGCGAGCAGTATCGGCACGAGCAGGTCGAGGCGGCCGAAGGCGCCGGTCACCAGGATCTCGACGAGGTCGCCGACGGGTCCGCGCAGATCGGCCCAGGTGCCCGCGGCCACGATCAGCGCGATGCCGAGCAGCAGCAGGGCGACGCCGTCCTTGCGGTGGGCCGGGTCGAGGTTCTTCGCGCCGTTCCCTATGCCGCGGAAGACGGCGCCGACGGCGTGCGCGAGGCCGAGCCACAGGGCGCGGACGAGCCTGTAGATGCCCCCGGTCGGGCTCGGCGCAGGCTTCGGCGGTGGCGCCGACTTCTTCGCCGCGGCTTTCTTGGCCGGGGCCTTCTTCGCCGGGGCCTTTTTCGCCGGAGCCGCCGCCTTCTTCGCGGGCTGCTTCTTGGCAGCGGAGGGACGTGAGGCCATAGAGGTGAGGTTACCGGTGGAGGCGACAGCGGACACGTGTGCCTACTGCTTCACCCGTTCGTGTCGCCCTGAAGCGGGCGCGGAACTGACGCGTCCTCATGGGCAACAGGTCCGCGCCCGGAAGTCAGTTCTGCGAGGACACCGAGGACGCGCTGCCGGCGCCCGGCTCCAAGGCGTCCAGCGCCCGCCGCAGTCCCGTGAGTTTGCGTTCGAGATGGGCCGCGGTCGCCACGGCCGCCGCATCCGCCGACTCGTCGTCGAGCTGCTTCGACAGCGCCTCGGCCTGCTCCTCGACCGCCGCGAGCCGCGCCGACAGCTCGGCGAGCAGGCTCGCGGGCTCCTTGCTCTCGCCGACCGCGGTCTTGCCGCCCCCGCCCTCCAACTGGAGCCGCAGCAGCGCCGCCTGCTCACGCAGCTGGCAGTTCTTCATGTACAGCTCGACGAAGACCGAGACCTTCGCGCGCAGCACCCACGGGTCGAACGGCTTGGAGATGTAGTCCACCGCGCCCGCCGCATACCCACGGAAGGTGTGGTGCGGGCCGTGGTTGATCGCGGTGAGGAAGATGATCGGGATGTCCCGGGTCCGCTCTCGCCGCTTGATGTGGGCGGCGGTTTCGAAACCGTCCATTCCCGGCATCTGGACGTCCAGCAGAATGACCGCGAAGTCGTCCGTGAGCAGTGCTTTGAGCGCTTCCTCCCCGGACGATGCCCGCACCAGCGTCTGATCGAGCGCAGAGAGGATGGCCTCCAGCGCAAGCAGATTCTCCGGCCGGTCATCGACCAGGAGGATCTTGGCCTTCTGCACCATGGCCCGCCCTCCTCGCCCCGGATGTGCACCGGGCGCCGCCCCTGGGGACGACTCCCTTTCGCCGCCCGTCCTTGTGCCGGTCATCGTAGCCGCACCCCGCCTGTCGCCACACCCTGTCACCGTGATGTCACTGTGCACGTAGCAGAAACGTAGCGGGAGACCAGAAGGTTCCCCGAATCCCGTACTTCTACACGGCTTCGGCCACACTGAGTCAGCAACTCCGCGTGAACATCGATGGTTCCCGTCACTCCCCCCGCATCCACTGCTTCATCACCGACAGCAGGTGATCGGGATCGACCGGCTTCGTCACGTAGTCGGAGGCGCCCGACTCGATCGCCTTCTCCCGGTCGCCCTTCATCGCCTTCGCGGTCAGCGCGATGATCGGCAGGCCCGCGAACTGCGGCATCCTGCGGATCGCCGTGGTCGTCGCGTAGCCGTCCATCTCGGGCATCATGATGTCCATCAGGACGACTGCGACATCGTCGTGCTGTTCCAGGACCTCGATGCCCTCACGGCCGTTCTCGGCGTACAGCACCGACAGCCCGTGCTGCTCGAGCACGCTGGTCAGCGCGAAGACGTTGCGGATGTCGTCGTCGACGATCAGCACCTTCTGGCCGCCGAACCGGATCCCGTGGTGCACCTCCGGCGCCGTGTCCTGCTCGGCGGGCGACCACTGCTCCTGAGTCCCCAGACGCTGGTCGGCGTCGAGCCCGTACCTGCGGCGGCGCCTGAAGAGCGCGGCGGCGCCGTTCTGCGTCTCCCGGTACGACTTCACCTCGGCCGGCGTCTCGATCTCCACCTCGGAGCGATGGGCGGCGTCCGAGGCGGCCACCAGGTCGCCGGCCTGCAGGGAGGGCAGAGCCTGCTGGTATCCCTGGGGCGGCAGTTCGCTGGGGTGCAGCGGCAAATACAGCGTGAACGTCGAACCTCGTCCCGGCTCGCTCTGCGCATGGATCTCACCACCGAGCAGCTGCGCGATCTCCCGCGAGATCGACAGCCCCAGGCCGGTACCGCCGTACTTGCGGCTCGTCGTGCCGTCCGCCTGCTTGAACGCCTCGAAGATCACGCGCATCTTGCTGGCGGCGATACCGATACCGGTGTCGGTCACCGAGAACGCGATCAGGTCCGCGTCCGGGTCGCTCATCGACCCGGCCTCCAGCAGCTGCTCCCGGATCGCCGGCGGCACGTCCCGGCCGGCCGGTCGGATGACCAGCTCCACGGCGCCGGAGTCGGTGAACTTCACCGCGTTGGACAGCAGGTTCCGCAGCACCTGCAGCAGCCGTTGTTCGTCGGTGTGCAGCGTGGCCGGCAGCTCCGGGGACACCCGTACGGACAGATCGAGACCCTTCTCCGCGGTCAGCGGCCGGAAGGTGGCCTCCACGTAGTCGACGAGCTGGACGAGCGCGATACGCGTCGGGGAGACGTCCATCTTGCCCGCCTCGACCTTCGACAGGTCGAGGATGTCGTTGATCAGCTGAAGCAGGTCGGATCCGGCGCCGTGGATGGTCTCGGCGAACTCGACCTGCTTCGGGGTGAGGTTGGAGTCCGCGTTGTCGGCGAGCAACTTGGCCAGGATCAGCAGCGAGTTGAGCGGCGTGCGCAGCTCGTGCGACATGTTGGCGAGGAACTCGCTCTTGTAGCGCATCGACACCGCGAGCTGCTCGGCGCGCTCCTCCAGGACCTGCCGCGCCTCCTCGATCTCGGTGTTCTTGACCTCGATGTCGCGGTTCTGCTGGGCCAGCAGCTCGGCCTTCTCCTCCAGTTCGGCGTTGGACGCCTGGAGGGCCTTCTGCCGGTTCTCCAACTCGGCCGAGCGCTCCCGGAGTTGCTCGGTCAGCTCCTGCGACTGCTTCAGCAGCTGCTCCGTCTTGGTGTTGACGGAGATCGTGTTGACGCTGGTCGCGATCATCTCGGCGATCTGGTTGAGGAAGTCCTTCTGGATCTGAGTGAAGGGATTGAAGGAGGCCAGCTCGATGACACCGAGCACCTTGCCCTCGAACAGCACCGGAAGGACGATCACTTGTGCGGGCGGCGCCTCGCCGAGGCCGGAGGAGATCTTCAGGTAGCCGCTGGGCGCGTTCTCCACCAGGATCGTGCGCTTCTCCTCGGCGGCCGTCCCGATCAGCGCCTCACCCGGCCGGAACGACGTCGGCATGGAGCCCATCGAGTAGCCGTACGACCCCAGCATGCGCAGCTCGTACGCATCCTCGCCCTCGGCGTTCAGGTCCTTGCCGTCCATCAGCGGCATCGCCACGAAGAACGCGCCGTGCTGTGCCGAGACCACGGGCGTCAGCTCGCTCATGATCAGGGAGGCCACGTCCTGCAGATCGCGGCGGCCCTGCATCAGCGCGGAGATACGGGCGAGGTTGCCCTTCAGCCAGTCCTGCTCCTTGTTGGCGATCGTGGTGTCGCGCAGGTTGGCGATCATCTTGTTGATGTAGTCCTGCAGCTCCTGGATCTCGCCGGACGCATCGACGTCGATCTTCAGGTTCAGGTCACCGCGGGTCACCGCGGTCGCCACGCGCGCGATGGCGCGCACCTGCCGGGTAAGGTTTCCTGCCATTTCGTTCACGGACTCGGTGAGGTCGCGCCAGGTGCCGTCGACGTCACGCACGCGTGCCTGGCCGCCGAGCTGTCCTTCCGTGCCCACCTCGCGGGCCACTCGGGTGACCTCCTCGGCGAAGCTGGACAGCTGGTCGACCATCGTGTTGATCGTCGTCTTGAGCTCGAGGATCTCGCCCCGGGCGTCGATGTCGATCTTCTTGGTCAGATCACCCTTGGCGATGGCCGTGGTGACCATGGCGATGTTGCGCACCTGACCGGTCAGGTTGGACGCCATGCCGTTCACCGAATCGGTGAGGTCCTTCCAGGTGCCCGCCACGCCCGGCACATGCGCCTGACCGCCCAGGATGCCGTCCGTGCCCACCTCGCGGGCCACCTTCGTGACCTGATCGGCGAACGAACTCAGCGTCTTCACCATCGTGTTGAAGGTGTCGGCGAGCTGCTGCACCTCGCCGCGCGCCTCGATCGTCACCGTCCGCGTCAGGTCGCCGTTGGCGACGGCAGCCGCGACCTGGGAGATGTTGCGCACCTGCATGGTCAGGTTCTTGGCCATCAGGTTCACATTGCCGCTGAGGTCCTTCCAGATGCCCGTGACACCCGGCACGTGCGCCTGGCCGCCCAGGATGCCCTCGGTGCCCACCTCGCGGGCCACCCGGGTCACCTGCTCGGCGAAGGACGACAGCTGGTCGACCATCGTGTTGACCGTCGTGACGAGCTCGAGAATCTCGCCCTTCGCGTCAACAGTGATCTTCTTGGACAGGTCGCCCTTGGCGACCGCGGTCGTGACCTCGGCGATGTTGCGCACCTGGATGGTCAGGTTGTTCGCCATGAAGTTCACGGACTGGGTGAGGTCCTTCCAGGTGCCGGAGACACCCTGCACCTCGGCCTGACCGCCGAGCTGCCCCTCCGTGCCCACCTCGCGGGCGACCCTGGTGACCTCCTCCGCGAACGACGACAGCTGGTCCACCATCGTGTTCAGGGTGTTCTTGAGCTCCAGGATCTCCCCGCGCGCGTCCACGGTGATCTTCTGGGAGAGGTCACCTCGGGCGACCGCGGTGGCGACCTGGGCGATGTTGCGCACCTGGGCGGTAAGGTTTCCTGCCATTCCGTTCACGGAGTCGGTCAGGTCGCGCCAGACGCCGGCCACGCCGGGCACCTGCGCCTGACCGCCCAGACGGCCCTCGGTGCCCACCTCGCGGGCCACCCGGGTCACCTGGTCGGCGAATCCGGAGAGCTGGTCGACCATCGTGTTGATGGTGTTCTTGAGCTCCAGGATCTCCCCGCGCGCGTCCACGTCGATCTTCTGGGACAGGTCGCCCTGGGCGACCGCGGTCGTCACCTGGGCGATGTTGCGCACCTGGGCCGTCAGGTTGCCGGCCATGCCGTTGACGGAGTCGGTGAGCTCCTTCCACGTACCGGCCACACCCGGTACCACCGCCTGCCCGCCCAGCCGGCCCTCGGTACCCACGTCACGGGCCATCCGCGTCACCTGGTCGGCGAAGGACGACAGCTGGTCCACCATCGTGTTCACGGTGTTCTTCAGCTGGAGCATCTCGCCGGAGACGTCCACGGTGACCTTCTGCGACAGATCGCCGTTGGCCACCGCCGTCGTCACCTGGGCGATGTTGCGCACCTGCCCGGTGAGGTTGCGGAACGCGGTGTTGACCGAGTCGGTCAGGTCCTTCCAGGTACCGGCCGCGCCCGGCACCTGCGCCTGCCCGCCCAGCTCACCCTCGACGCCGACCTCGCGCGCCACGCGCGTGACCTCGGAACCGAACGACGACAGCTGGTCCACCATGCCGTTGACGGTGTTCTTCAGCTCCAGCATCTCGCCGGCCACGTCGACGGTGACCTTCTGGGACAGGTCACCGTTGGCCACCGCCGTGGTGACGGCCGCGATGTCCCTCACCTGAATGGTCAGATTCCGGAACACCGTGTTGACGGAGTCCGTCAGGTCCTTCCAGGTACCGGCCGCGCCCGGCACGTTCGCCTGACCGCCCAGCTGTCCCGCGGCGCCGACCTCGTTGGCCACACGCGTGACCTCGTCCGCGAAGATCCGCAGCGTCTCCGTCATCTGGTTGATCGTGTCCGCGAGCTGTGCCACCTCGCCGCGCGCCGACACGGTCACCTTCTGCGACAGGTCACCGTTGGCCACCGCCGTGGTGACCTGGGCGATCCCGCGCACCTGGGCCGTCAGGTTGCCGGCCATGAGGTTCACCGAATCGGTGAGGTCCTTCCACACGCCGGCCACACCCGGCACCTGCGCCTGCCCGCCGAGTTCACCCTCGGTACCCACCTCACGGGCGACTCGCGTCACCTCGGAGGAGAAGGACGACAGCTGGTCCACCATCGTGTTGACGGTGTTCTTCAGCTCCAGCATCTCGCCGGCGACATGAACGGTGACCTTCCGCGACAGGTCACCCTTGGCCACCGCGGTCGTCACCAGGGCGATGTCCCGCACCTGGGCCGTCAGCCGGTACGCCATGGTGTTGACGGAGTCCGTGAGGTCCTTCCACGAACCCGACATGCCACGCACGCGTGCCTGCCCACCCAGCTTGCCCTCGGTGCCCACCTCGCTGGCCACACGGGTGACCTCGTCGGTGAAGGTCGACAGCTGGTCGACAAGGTTGTTTACAGTCCGCCCGACCTTGAGGAACTCCCCGCGCAAGGGATGCCCGGTCCCGTCCGGCGCCTGCGTCCGCAGCTCCATGCGGGGCGAGAGATCACCCTCGGCGACCGCGGACAGCACCCGGCCGACCTCGGAGACAGGCCGTACGAGGTCGTCCACGAGCGCGTTGGACGCCTCGATGGCGGCCACCCAGGAGCCCTCGTAGGCACCCGTCTCCAGCCGTTCCGTGAGCTTGCCCTCGCGGCCCACCATGCGCCGCACCCGCGACAGCTCACCCGTCAAATGGAGATTCCGGTCGGCCACCTCGTTGAAGACCGCCGCGATCTCCGACATCACGCCGTCCCCGGACACCGTGAGCCGCTTGCGGAAATTCCCGTCGCGCATCGCCACGAGAGCCGCCAGCAGCCTGTTCAGAGCAGCCGTGTCCACCGCGGTCGTCCCGCCGCGCGGTTTGCGCTGGTTGTTCAGGGACTGTCCGCCTTTCGCGCGCGTCTTAGTGCCCCGCGTCGCTGCGCCAGACTCCACTGTGTCCCTCCCGCAGGGGTCGACCGTTACTGCTGTGCTCCGGTACTACTGCTCGACGTACCAGTTACTGCTGCCTGCTTCTGCCCGATGTACCAGGCCACACCACCGGCTGCTGCCCGCTGTACGCGGAAGTCACTCAGCCTGCCCGGACCTTCACAAGGAGCTTGCCCAGTGTTTCACCCTGCCTGAACCCGGCCATAACAGTTCGGCAGCTTCGCACATCGTCCGCACACCCTCTGGGCGGAAACACTGCAGACCGGCATCCGCATGGCCGTCGAAGGTAAGTAACCTTGCATGCGGCTGTCCAGCCGCGCCGGTCCGTCCGGCCTGGGCGGTGGCACGAGAACGAGCGGGCATCGGAGGGGCGGCCGCACACATGACCACCGGACTGATCCCGGGGGGACAGCCCCCGGACCCCCGGCCGACGGGCGGTCTGCCGCATCAGCGGCAGGAGCCGGTCGGCCAGGCAGCCCTGCCCGTCGACAACCGGCCGAGGAGTTCTGTGATCACCGCGCGCGCGGCCGCCAGCTTCGAGCCCGTCGGACGATCGGTAGCGACCGCCCGCTCCTTCGTCCGCGACACCCTCCAGGGCTGGGGCTTCGCCGACATCGTCGACGACGCCGTGGTCCTCACCAGCGAGCTGGTCACCAACGCAGTCGTCCACGCAGGCACCTCCGCTGACGTCCTGTGTCTGCGCAGTGACGAGGGCGTACGGATCGAGGTGGCCGACCGGTATCCGGAGCGCGAGATCCCCCTCCAGGGCCACCCCGTCAACATGGGCAGCCCGGACCGCGAGGGCGGCCGGGGACTCCAGCTGTGCGCCGCACTCGCGGGCCGCTGGGGCGTCGAGTACACGCCCACGCACAAACAGGTGTGGTTCCAGCTCGACCTCCCCGAACGGGCCGTGGGCACCCGCGCCGCCGGCCCGTCCCTCCCGGCCGAGCTCCTCCCCCTCGCCGACGGCCGGGTCCGCGTCGCGGTCGTCCAGATCGACCGCAGCGGCTCCATCACTTCGTGGAACGAGGACGCGGAGGACCTCTTCGGTTACCCCGCCGAACAGGTGATCGGAAAGCCCCTTACCGATCTCGCCGCCTGGCCGCACACCCCGGGCACCAGCACCGGCATCGCGGAGGCCCTCCAGCTATCCCGCTGGGAGGGCAGCTACGGCATAAGGGGCGCCAACGGCCGCGTCACCCCCGTGTACGCCTCCCACCTGCGTGTACGTGACACGGGCGGCGAGCCGTCCACCGTCTGCCTCCTCGTCCGTGACCACGAACGGGCCGTCCTGCAGACCCCGCTGCGCATCCCGTCCTCCGACACGGCATCCTCCGCCGACGGCCAGAGCACCGACCCCTTCGAGGTATTCATCGGCTCTCCGGCCCCGGACGACCTCGACGGCCTCCTCCAGCGCACGGTGGAACGCGCCCGCGACATGCTCGACGCCGACTCCGCCTTCCTGCTCCTGGCGACCGACGACGAGACGGAGCTGGAGGTCCGCGCCTCCACCGGCCTGCCCTCCGCCCGCCAGCGCTTCGCGCGCGTCCCCGTCGAGGCGGGCCCCGGCCGCTACGGCTCGGCCCGTATGCCGGCCGTCCACGACGACCTCACGGCCGTACCGGGCGCCGTCCCGCTTCTCAGTGGCACGGGCATGCGCTCGGTCGTCACGGTCCCCCTGAAGGTCGAGGGCCGTCTCACCGGCTCCCTCGGCGTGGCGGCCGAGAGCCCCGGCAGATACTCGAACGAAGAGGCCTTGCGCCTCCAATTCGCCGCCGACCGCATCGCGTTGGCCGTCGAGTCGGCCCGCCTCGGCGAACTGGAGCGCCTGCGCCGAGGCTCCCTGAGCTTCCTGGTCGAGGCCTCCGACCTCCTGGCGGGCACCCTGGACCGCGACCAGACCCTGGCCCTGATGGCCCAGATGACGGTCCCCACCCTCGCCACCTGGTGCGCCGTCTACACGATCGCCGACCAGGCCTCGGAGCCGTATCTCTCGTACGTCCTGCACGAGGACGAGGAACTCATCGACGGCATCAAGTCGTTGCTCTCGAAGGTACCCCCTCCCGACCCGGTACCGACCCCCGGCGCCCGCGTCTGGTCGACCCCCGGCGAGGTCGCCCACCAGGCGGCCCTGCGCAGCTCCATGCGCAGCCTGGGCCTGAGCGGCGGCCCGACCCGCCAGATCGCCTCGGGCATCGGCCCCACGCTCGCCACCGCCTCCGCGGTGGGCGGCGAAACCGTCGTCCTCCCGCTGGTGGCGCGCAACCGGGTCATCGGCATGCTCACCCTCGGCAAGCCCACCGACGAACACTTCCGCCAGGAAATCCTGGAACTGGCCGAGGACCTGAGCCGACGGGCCGCCCTGGCCCTCGACAACGCCCGCCTGTACTCGGAGCGCACGGCCATCAGCCAGTCCCTCCAGCGCAGCCTCCTGCCCCCGGAACTCCCGGAGATCGACGGCGTGGAGGTCGAGGTCATCTATCGCGCGGCCGGCGAGGGCAACGAGGTCGGCGGTGACTTCTACGACCTCTTCCCGATCAGCGACGGCGCCTACGGCTTCGCCATCGGCGACGTCTGCGGTACGGGCCCCAACGCGGCGGCGGTCACGGGCCTCGCCCGGCACGCGCTCCGCCTCCTGGCCCGCGAGGGCCTCAGCGGCCCGGCGGTCCTGGAGCGCCTGAACTCAGCGATCCTCGACGAGGGCGCCCGCAGCCGCTTCCTGACCCTCCTCTACGGCGAACTGCGCCCCCAGGAGGACGGCAGCGCCGAACTGAAGGTGGTCTGTGCCGGCCACCCGCTGCCCCTCCGCCTGCGCCAGGACGGCACGGTCGAACCGGCCGCCGAACCCCAGCCCCTCCTGGGCGTCATGGAGGACCTGGAGCTCTACGAGCAGACGGTCACCCTCGACCCGGGCGACGTCCTCCTGTGCGTCACGGACGGCGTCACCGAGCGCCGCGAGGGCACCCGCATGCTCGGCGACGACGGCCTCACCGACGTCCTCACCACCTGCACGGGCCTGACGGCCGGTGCGGTTGCCGCCCGCATCATGCGCGCGGTGGAACGCTTCGCATCCGACGCCCCGTCCGACGACATGGCAATCCTGGCAATGCGGGTCCCGGGCCTGCACAAGGACTGAGGGAGCCGCGAGCACGAAAAAGGCCCCGCCCAATTGGGCGGGGCCTTTCGAGTGGAGCCCCCAAACGGAATCGAACCGTTGACCTTCTCCTTACCATGGAGACGCTCTGCCGACTGAGCTATAGGGGCCTGTCGCCTTGAGGAGATTTCCCCCGCGGCAACGGAATAGATCATACCCCGAACAGACACGTGCTCCAACCGCGTCCTGCAGTGCCGACAGCCCACTCAGAAAGCAGGCTGAAGCAATCCGCCCAGCGCATTGCATGCGCCCACGATCCGCTGCATGTCCCGCTTGGTCAACGAGGCGTCCACAGGCAGCGCGAGGGTCTCGTCGGCGGCCCGCTCGGTCTCCGGCAACGACACGCACCGGCGGAATTCCGGCAGCCGGTGCACGGGCGTCTTCACCGGCACCCGGCACTCAACTCCCCTGGCACGGACGGCCCGAGCGAAGGCGTCCCGATCCGGCCGCCCGTTCCCCGGCACCCGCACGACGTACTGCTGATAGGTGTGCCCGTCACCACCGTCGGGCGTCCGCACACCCCTCAACTTGGCGTCGAGATAGGCGGCCCGCTCCCTCCGCTGGGCGATTTCGTCGTACGGAACCTCGGACTCTCCCTGCTCCAGCACCAGAAGCCCGTGCCGCTGCCCCACACCGTGCAGCCGCGCGATGTCGGCCGGCCGGCCGAAGCGGTGTACGACAACGACCGCCGCGGTCCGCGGAGTTATGGCTGCCTCGACAGCGGCACGGTCAAGGCAGTACGTGAGCGGATCTATGTCGGCGAACACCGGCAGTGCGCCGGCGAGCGCGACGGCCCCGGCGACCTCGGAGTTCCCGAAGGCCGGCACGACAACCTCGTCACCGACTCCGACGCCGGCGGCCCTGAGCATTGCAGCAGTACCCATGCTTCGGATGGTTGTTGCGCAACGTGAACTTCAAGTGACGGAGAACAAAAAAGGGTTGGACCCCGAACCGAAGTTCAGGATCCAACCCTTTGAATAATTGTTCGGCGGCGTCCTACTCTCCCACAGGGTCCCCCCTGCAGTACCATCGGCGCTGTAAGGCTTAGCTTCCGGGTTCGGAATGTAACCGGGC
>NZ_JBEPBA010000031.1:0-106611 GCF_040298885.1 Streptomyces sp. NPDC001137 | reverse complement strand
ACAACTCGGCCGCCTGCGCTTCCGTCGGGTAGAAGCGGTACTTGAAAGCCCGCTTCACACACGTTGTGGTCACCCTCACAAACTAGTGAGGCCATGCGTGAAGACCAAACCTGCCGGCCAGAGCACTGCGATCCGCCCTGACAGCGAATCGCCGCCCCATGCCCTGCTCCGCAGGAGTCCGTTTCCACTCCGCCCTGAAGGGCGGATTATCCACGGAGGAAACCCGATGACCTCCCAAACGATCACCGCGGACGCTGCGGGTACATGGAAACTCGGCGACCTGACCGTCAACCGCATCGGCTTCGGAGCGATGCGGCTGACGGGCAGCGCCGCCTTCCATCACGGGATACCCAGCGACCGCGGGCGCTCGATCGCCGTGCTGCACCGGGCGATCGAGCTCGGCGTGAACCACATCGACACCGCTGCCTTCTACTTCTCGCAGCTGCGGTCCGCCAACGAGATCATCAACAGCGCGCTGGCCCCGTACCCCGACGAGCTCGTCATCACCACCAAGGTCGGTCCCTACCGCAACTACTGGGGGGAATGGGGCAGTCCGGCCCGCCCCGACCAGCTGCGCGGTCATGTGGAGGAGAACCTGCGCCAGCTCGGCCGCGACCACCTCGACGTCGTCAACTTCCGCCGCACCGAGCAGGACTCGATCGCCGAGCACTTCGGCGCGCTGGCCGAACTGCGCGAGGCAGGCCTGATCCGGCACCTGGGCATCTCCGGCGTGGAACCCCGCCACCTTGCCGAGGCGCAGGCCATCGCGCCGGTGGTGTGCGTGCAGAACCGGTACGGGCTCGAACACCGCGACCCCGCCACCGACGAAGTCCTGCGCCTGTGCGGCGAACAGGGCATCGCCTTCGTACCGTTCTTCGCCGTCGCGGGCGACGGCGGGGCGAAGGGCGCGAGCACCACCTACGACGAGGAAGTGCTCGCCGTCGCCCGCGCCCACGACGCGAGCCCCAGCCAGGTCCGCATCGCCTGGACGCTGCACCAGGGACCGCACGTCCTGGCCATCCCCGGTACCGGCAACCCCGACCACCTGGCCGAGAACGTGGCAGCCGGCGCGCTCCGCCTCACCGCCGACGAGCTGGAGCGGCTCAACGCCCTGCACAGCAAGGCCGACTGAGATCGAGGGGCCTCTGGGCGGGGCCCCTCAGCCGCTGTGCCGAGCCGTCTCAGACCGCCCACACGCCGTCCCGCATCAGATGCCGCCCGGGCAGCTCATGCCCGCCTCGCCAGGCCTGCACGCCACGCGGCCGCACCCGGAAGAAGGCGTACGACGCGCTGTCCTTGCGCGGATCCCACCCCGTCTTCGCCACGAACACGTCGGCCGCCGCGGCCGGCACGTCCTGTCCGGTGAACGTCTCCACGTCCCCGTCGACGAGCACCACGTCCTGCGTGTCGCCGAAGGCCAGCCGGGTGCGCCCGCCGTCGCGCAGATTGCGGCCCGTGGGGTTGGTGATCCGCGTGGACATCCAGACCGACTCCCCGTCCCAGGCGAACCACAGCGCCACCAGGCACGGCAGCCCGCCCTCGTCGGCGGTGGCGACCCAGATGTCCGACTCCCGCGCCAGTCGGGCCAGTACGTCCTGCTTGCGCTGCTCGGCGCTGCGGGGCGGCTCGGTGATCTTCATGCCCGGGACGCTACCGGCGCGCCCCGGATCGCACCTCGGGCCGCGGTCCTAAGTCCGTAGGCCTCCTCCTCTCCGGGGGCCGAAGCCGCGCACCACCCGCCCGGCCGCCACCTTCTGCAACAGCCCGTACGCCAGCACGGGCAGCAGGATGTGCGGACGGTCGGGCAGCGTCGTGGTGATGAGCACGGCACTGGCGCTGCTGTTGTTCATCCCGCAGGCCAGCGTCACGGACGCGCCGGCTCTCGCATCCAGCCGCAGGGCGTGGGCGGCGATCCGCCCCAGCGCGAAGGACAGCCCGCACACCGTCGCCGCGACGGCCAGCGCGCCGACCAGCAGCGCCGGGCGCGGATGACGCAGGAACGGCCCCAGCACACCACTGGCGTTCACATACGTCAGCAACAGCGAGGCCGGGAGAGCCGCGGCGACGGCGGCGCCTACGAGCCCCTCCGACCCCCGCCGCGGCAGGAGCAGCCGGCACAGCAGGCCCGCGCCGCAGGGCAGCACGACCGAGGTCAGTGCGAAGGCGTGCCCGGCGGTCTGCGCCGCGTCGGCCAGCCGGCCCGCGTACTCGCCGCGCAGCAGTGGGCACAGCACCGCCAGGGTCAATGGCACTGTCAGCGGGCTGACCAGCGTGGAGGCGAGGACCAGTCCGACAGCCGTCGGCTGGTCGCCGTCCCCCTTGGCGGTCCACACCGTCGCCCCGGCCGCCACCGGCATCGCGACGATCAGGATCATGGCGGCGACCATGCCGCTGCCGCCGTCCTGGTCGGGGGAGTGGCGCAGCACGAACGCGACGCCGGGGACGATCAACAACGGCGCCACCACGTGCAGCACGAGCCCGGCGACCAGCGCGGCCGGGCGCCTCAGCAGCAACCGCAGCTCACCCAGCGGCACCTGGAGGCCGGCGCTGAACAGCACGAGCGCGAGGAGGCACTGCGGTGTCCTCAGGGAGAGTTCAGCGAGGGCGGGGATGCCGATCGAGTGCGGGTGGCGCAGCCACAGGCCGGGAGCGGGCAGGAGCGCCGCGGCCGCGTAGGTCAGGACGATCGCCGCGCCCAGGCGGCGCCGGAGCACGGCGAACGCGGCAGGTCGCCGGGGCGGTCGCGGCTGGTGATCGTCGGTGGTCTTCACGGGCTGGGGGCTCATGGCGGCGCTCTTCCGTCGTGGGGCTGGGGCGGAGAAGGAGCGCCGGTATCGCGAAGCGGCCCACCGGGGTGCTCGCGTGGGGGTGTGCGCGGGGCCCTGTGGTCATGGTGGGCTGCCCCTTTCTTGTGGTCGGTGCGGGTGCGACGGCATGCCGTGGCCGAGTGACTACAGACATGTAGACGGTCTACTGAACTGTAGACGAAGGCGGTGACAGCGACCGACTGGCGTACCCGAGGTTTTACGTATAACCTCACCCGTCATCAACCACCCTCCGACCTCGCGAAAGGCCCCGATGAGACGCATCGCCCTGGTCACCCTCGTCGTCGACGACTATGACGAGGCGATCCGCTTCTACACCGGGGCCCTCGGCTTCCGGCTCGTCGAGGACACGCCCCGACCCGACGGCTCCCGCTGGGTCGTCGTCCAGCCCGGCGCCGAGGCCGCGGGCAGCGCCCTGCTCCTGGCCCGAGCCAAGGACGAGGCGCAGCGCGCCCGGGTCGGGGACCAGGCCGGCGGACGTGTCGGCTTCTTCCTGCACACCGACGACTTCGCCCGCGACCACGCTCGCATGCTCGCCGCGGGCGTGACGTTCCTGGAGGAGCCGCGCCACGAGCCCTACGGCTCGGTCGCCGTCTTCCAGGACCTGTACGGAAATCGCTGGGACCTGCTCCAGCCCGCCGACTGACGATCTCCGCCCCGCCGATTCGAACCACCGCTCAAGGAAAGACCTCGCCATGTCTGCTACGCGCATAGACGCCGATGTGATCCGCCGCCTGCCCAAGGCCGTCCTGCACGACCACCTCGACGGCGGTCTGCGCCCCGCCACCCTGGTGGAACTCGCGGCCGAGGTCGGCCACACCCTGCCCACCACCGACCCCGGCGAGCTGGCCGCCTGGTACGTCGAGGCCGCCAACTCCGGTGACCTGGTGCGCTACATCGCCACCTTCGAGCACACCCTGGCCGTGCTGCAGACCCGCGAGGGCCTGCTGCGCGCCGCCGAGGAATACGTCCTCGACCTGGCGGCGGACGGCGTCGTCTACGGCGAGGTGCGCTACGCCCCCGAGCTGAACACCACCGGCGGGCTGCGCATGGCCGAGGTCGTCGAGACCGTCCAGGAGGGCCTCGCCGCCGGCATGGCGAAGGCGGCCGCCGCGGGCACCCCGGTCCGCGTGGGCACCCTCCTGTGCGGCATGCGGATGTTCGACCGGGTCCGTGAGGCCGCCGACCTCGCGGTGGCCTTCCGGGACGCGGGCGTGGTCGGCTTCGACATCGCCGGCGCCGAGGACGGCTTCCCGCCCGCCGACCACCTGGCCGCCTTCGAACACCTGCGCCGCGCGAGTGTGCCGTTCACCATCCACGCCGGCGAGGCGCACGGCCTGCCCAGCATCCACCAGGCGCTGCAGGTGTGCGGCGCCCAGCGCATCGGCCACGGCGTACGCCTGACCGAGGACATCGTCGACGGCAAGCTGGGCCGGCTGGCGGGCTGGGTGCGCGATCGCCGTATCGCGCTGGAGATGTGCCCCACCTCCAACCTGCAGACCGGCTGCGCCACCTCCATCGCCGAGCACCCCATCACCGCCCTGAAGGACCTCGGCTTCCGCGTCACCCTCAACACCGACAACCGCCTGGTGTCGGGCACCACGATGACCCGCGAGATGGCGCTGCTGGTGGAACAGGCGGGCTGGACGCTCCAGGACCTGCGCACGGTCACGGTCAACGCGCTGAAGAGCGCGTTCATCCCGTTCGACGAGCGCAACGCCCTCATCGAGGACGTCGTCCTGCCTGGCTACGACGCCGCGCTCTGAAGCAACCCCCGTACATACGCCGCCTGTCCGACGTGCTGAAGGTCGTCGGACAGGATGCTCACCAGCCGCACGCCCAGGGTGACCGGCGGATCCCAGTTCTCGTCGACGATGCGCTCCAGGTCCTTCGCGGCCAGCTCGCGCAGGGCGCCGAGGGACTGCTCGTGCACGGCGTCGTAATAGCCGGTCAGCAGGTCGCCGGAGTCGACCCGAACCTTGGCCACCTTGGCGGAGCTGTGCCCGTAGCCGGTGTCGCGGCGCGGGAGGTCAAGACCGAAGCGCTTCTCCCAGTCCTGGGCGAGCCACACCTGGTCGAGCCCGAAGGCGTCGGCCATGTGGTCGTCCTGGACCCGGGTGAGGTGCCAGACGAGCCAGGCGATGGCGTTGCCCGCCTCCAAGGGGCGGGCGCTGAGGTCGTCGGGGCCGAGGCCCTCGACGGCTGCGTGGACTTCTTCCTGGATGCGGTTGAACCCGTCGATGAGGATGTCCTTGGCATGCATGCATCCACCATCGCGCATTACGGCCCGTCGTGCGTGCCCTGCTCCAGAAGCGCCATCAGCGCCCGGGCCGCAGGGCTCGTCGCCTGCGCCGGCGGCAGCAGCGCCACCGTCTCGTAGACCGCCTCGCCGGTGCCCTTCACCGGCAGGGCGGTGAGCGCCTCCCGCTTGTGCCGGAAATGCCGGGGCACGACCGCGATGCCGAGGTTCTCGTCGACCAGGTCCAGCAGGCTGTGCACGTCGTTCACCTCCAGCGCCACGGTGCGCCGTACGCCGGCCTCCGCGAAGGCCGTGTCGGTGGTGCGGCGCGGCCCCCAGTCCGGGTGGAAGTCGACGAACACCTCCCCGCCGAGCTCCTCCGGGGTGACCGCTGCGCCGCCCGTCGCCAGTGGGTGGGTGGGATGGCACAGCACCGTCATCGGCTCGCCGGTCAGCGACACCGAGCGCAGCTGGTCGGTGTCCGCCTGCGTCCGGTAGGCGAACGCCAGGTCCAGCCGCCCGGCCGCGACCTCCTCCGCCAGCGCGCCCGAGCCGGCCTGCCGCAGCCGTATCTCCACATCCGGATGCCGGCGCCGGAACGCGGCGAGCAGCCCCGCCACATGCACTCCCGCGATGCACTGTTCGGTGCCCAGCGCGAGCGTGCCGCGCAGCACGCCCTGCACGGCGGCGACCGCCTCGTGCGCGGACCGCACCTGCGCCAGGATCCGCTCCGCCTCGCCGAGCAGCGCCCGCCCCGCCTCCGTGAGCGTGACCCTGCGGGTCGTCCGTACGAACAGCGGGGTCTGCAACTCCCGCTCCAGCGCCCGGATCGAGGCCGACAGCCCCGACTGGGACACCATCAGCCGTTCCGCCGCCCGGGTGAAATGCTGGTCCTCGGCGACCGCGACAAAGTGCTGGAGATGGCGCAGTTCCATAATTGAGAAGCCTATCCGCTCAATCCCATCGCATTCTCCTGTTGGACCACTGCTCGCAGGTCGCGAAAGATATGGGGTGCCGGCTTCCTTTCACGTTCCGGGAACCGGGAAACCGTGTGCCAACCCCTCTGGAGTCGCGTTGTACACCGCACACCCCGACCGTTACGCGGACCTGCCCTACCGGCGCACCGGACGCAGCGGCCTGAAGCTCCCCGCGATCTCGCTCGGCCTGTGGCACAACTTCGGTCCCGACCGTCCGGTCGAGACCCAGCGGGCCATCCTGCGCCGCGCCTTCGACCTCGGGGTCACCCACTTCGACCTGGCCAACAACTACGGCCCGCCGCCGGGCGCCGCCGAGTCCGCGCTCGGTGAGTTCCTGAAGGCGGACTTCGCTGTGTACCGCGACGAACTGGTCATCTCCACCAAGGCCGGCTACCTGATGTGGCCCGGCCCGTACGGCGAGTGGGGCTCCCGCAAGTACCTGCTGTCCTCGCTGGACCAGAGCCTGGCGCGGATGGGCCTGGACTACGTCGACATCTTCTACTCGCACCGCCCCGACCCGGAGACTCCCCTGGAGGAGACGATGGGCGCCCTGCACTCGGCGGTCCAGCAGGGCAAGGCGCTGTACGTCGGCATCTCCAACTACTCGGCGGAGCAGACCCGCGAGGCCGCCCGCATCCTCGGTGAGCTGGGCACTCCGCTGCTGATCCACCAGCCGCGCTACTCGATGCTGGACCGCCGGCCCGAGGAGGAGGGCCTCCTGGACGCCCTCGACGAGCTCCAGGTCGGCTCCATCGTCTTCTCCCCGCTGGAGCAGGGCCTGCTCTCCTCCCGCTACCTCGACGGCATCCCGGAGGGCTCGCGGGCGGCGAGCGACAGCCCCTTCCTGCAGTCGGACGCGGTCACCGAGGAACTGGTCGGCAGGCTGCGCGCGCTCGACGAGATCGCCAAGGGCCGCGGCCAGACCCTCGCCCAACTGGCCCTGGCCTGGGTACTGCGCGGCGGCCGGGTGACCTCCGCGCTGGTCGGTGCGAGCAGCGCGCAGCAGATCGAGGACAGCGTCGCGGCCACCGGCAACCTGGACTTCGAGGCCGAGGAACTGGCGCGCATCGACGCGATCATCAAGCAGTAGGCCCTCGCCGTCCTCCCGGAGGCGGGCCGCCGCCTCCGGGGCGACGGCCCGCTGCCGTACGACGCGGCCGACGTGGTCTCCGCCGCGGCCAGGGCAGCGCGCCGGCTGCCCGCCCGGCGCTGCGCGCCTCATGCACGGCGACCCGGGCCGCCCCTCACCGCACCTGCTGAGTCGGCGCTGGTCGTCCACCGCAGAAACCGCCGCGAGCGCAGAAACCCCTCGCTCACGCCCCGGCGGGCACCCGGTCCAGGAAACCGAGCACCGAGCGGATACGGCCGTCCGCGTCCAGGGTGATCACGTCGAAGCCGGCCACGGGTGCCGAGCCGTCGGCCTCGCTCACCAGCTCCCAGGAGAAACGCGCCGTGTCGTGGTGGCCGTCCACGGCGCCGGTCAGCCGGAAGGCGAAACCAGGGAACTGCGCGTGCGCCGCGGTGATCAGAGCCGCGATCTCGTCGTGGCCGCGGACGTCGGCGAGGGGGTCGGTGTACGTGCCGTCCGTCGCCCAGGCGGCGGCGACGGCCTTCGCCAGCGCCTCCGGTTCGCCCGCGTTCCAGGCCTCGAAGTAGCGGGCGACGGCGTTCTCGTGACGGTCGGTGTTCGCGGACATGGGAAATCAGCCTCCATCGAGGTCGTAGCTACTGGTCAGGACCCGGATTCGCGGTTGCGGCGACCCGGTACAGCCACCATGCCCGGTGCGTGCGGGACCGTCGATTACCCCTCGGGTAATGCAGCATTCGCAGGGTTTCGGCCAACTGCCCCTGTGAATATGCCAGGAGACTGGCCAAAAAGTCGTGGTGACAGTGGTTCAGTAGTGAACATACTCAACAGTCAAGGGACTTCACGGCGAGCGAAGACGCCATCACGCACAGCACATGAGCCGCACCGAAAGAGAGGCCGGCCGGCAGGCGAGCGAGCAGCGGGGGAGCGAAACGTGCACGACGAGTTCTTATGCCATGTCACGGCTTACGGGACCTGCGGAGGCGAACGTATCGGTGTGCCTTTAGGCACGTACCGGGCTCCCACGCTCGCCCTCGCCCTGTGGTGGCTGCGTGACCGCGCGAACTGGATCGCCGACCGTCTCGACCCCCAGCCGGAGGCGGAACACTTCCCGCCGAGTTCGCTCGTCCCCGTCGCCGACACCGTGCCCGACGTACCGGCCGTACTGCGCTCGTGGTGCGCCAACCTCGCCCAACAGGAGCTGGTCGCCGACGAGTTGGCCGCGGGCCACCTGGTGCGGATCGCGATCAGTGACGAGACCACCGAATACGAGCTGCTGGCCGAGTCCGTCGACGCCCTGCGCATGCAGCGGACCATCCCGGCGCTCGTCCTGCCCGTCGGCTGAGTGGGTGCGGCGCCCGCCACGCCGGGCGCAGATGTGGGCGAATCGGTAGAATTCTCTCCATGGCAGAGCGGCCGATCGCGCCGACTGCGCCCGAACTCGTCCTGGAGACCGAGGCGGGCTCCACGGTGATGAGCCCGGGCCGCGACTACCACGTAGGACGCGACCCGCTCAGCGACATCGTCTTCGACGACGCACGGGTCTCCTGGCACCACGCGGTGCTGCGCCCCGAGGACGATCACTGGACCATCGAGGACGAGAACAGCACCAACGGCACCTTCGCCGACGGCCGCCGCATCCACGAGCGGGGCGTGGGCCCCGGCAGCGTGATCCGCTTCGGCAACCCCTCCGACGGCCCGTGCGCCGTCCTCGTCAGCCCCCCGGCACCGGTCCCCGAGCGCCCCTCCGCCGTGTCGATGCCCGGCCTGACCGGCACCTTCCGCCGGCCCACCACCGTACGGCCGCTGCCCACCCGCACCGTCCGCATCGGCCGCGCCGCGGACAACGACCTGGTCGTCGACGACCTCATCATCTCCCGGTACCACGCCGAACTGCGCGCCCTGCCCGACGGCAGCTACGAGATCGCCGACCTCGGCAGCCACAACGGCACCTACCTCAACGGCTCACCCGTCACCGCCGCCCCGATCGGCCCCGGCGACATCGTCGGCATCGGCCACTCCGCGTTCTGCCTCGTCGGCGACCAGCTGCAGGAGTACGTCGACACCGGCGAGATCTCCCTCGACGTGCAGGACCTCACCGTCGCCGTCGACCAGGGCCGCAAGACCCTGCTCGACCATGTGTCGTTCCCGGTGGGGGAGAAGTGCCTGCTCGCGGTCGTCGGCCCGAGCGGCGCCGGCAAGTCCACCCTGCTCAACGCGCTCACCGGGCAGCGGCCCGCCGACCACGGCACCGTGCTCTACGACGGCCGCGACCTCTACCGCGACTACGCCGAGCTGCGCCAGCGCATCGGCCTGGTCCCGCAGGACGACATCCTGCACGCCCAGCTCACCGTCCGCAGCGCCCTGTCCTACGCCGCCGAGCTGCGCTTCCCGCAGGACACCGCGAAGGCCGAGCGCCGGGCCCGGGTCGACGAGGTCATCCGCGAACTGGGCCTCGAACAGCGCGCCGACCAGCCCGTGCACAGCCTGTCCGGCGGACAGCGCAAGCGGGTCAGCGTGGCCCTGGAACTGCTGACCAAGCCGTCGCTGCTCTTCCTCGACGAACCCACCTCCGGCCTCGACCCCGGCATGGACCGCTCGGTGATGCACATGCTGCGCGGCCTCGCCGACGACGGCCGCACCGTCATCGTCGTCACCCACAGCGTGCTCAGCCTCGACGTGTGCGACCGGCTCCTGGTGCTGGCGCCCGGCGGCAGGATCGCCTACTACGGCCAGCCCGAGGACGCCCTCGCCTTCTTCGGCTTCGAGCAGTGGCCGGAGGCCTTCGAGGCCTTCGAACACGACGACCGCGACTGGGCCGGCGACTACCGCTTCTCGCCCTTCCACCGGCACTACATCACCGAGGCCACCGCCCAGCCCCGGGTACCCCGCTCGGGACCGGTCGTGATCACCCCGCCCGCCCGGCCCCGCAGCCGCGGCGCCCAGCTCGGCACGCTGGTGCGCCGCTACACCGCCGCGCTCGGCGCCGACCGCACCTTCCTCGCCATCATGATCGCCCTGCCGTTCGTGATGGGCGCCATGGCCCGCGCGCTGGCCGGCAGCAAGCTCACACAGGAGACCGCGATGAACGCGCTGCTCATCCTGTGCGTCGGCGGAGTCCTCACCGGCGCGGCCAACGCCGTGCGCGAACTCGTCAAGGAACGCACCATCTACCGGCGCGAGCGGGCCGTGGGCCTGTCCAGATCGGCGTACCTGATGTCGAAGGTCGTCGTCCTGGGCACCATCACCGTGCTGCAGGCCGTGGTGCTCACCCTGGTGGCCCTCCTGGGCGTCGACCTCAACGCGCCCGGCGGCGAAGGCGTGTTGATGCCGCCCCTGGTCGAAATCACCGTCGCCGTCGCCCTGCTGGCGTTCACGGCGATGACGCTCGGGCTGCTGGTGTCGGCGCTGGTGCGCAAGGAGGAGGTGACGATGCCGCTGCTGGTGCTGCTCGCCATCGTCCAGGTCGTCTTCTGCGGCGCCCTCCTGAAGCTCCACGGGGTGCCGGGCCTGGAACAGCTGTCCTGGCTCGTGCCCTCCCGGTGGGCGCTCGGCGCGATGGCCGGCACCGTCGGCCTGGCTCGGATCGTGCCCGGCGACCTCACCGGCGATCCGCTGTTCAAGCACTCGGCCGGGGTGTGGCTGCTGAACATCGCCATGCTGGTGGTGCTCTCGGCGGTCTTCTGCTTCGCCGTCTCCCGGCTGCTGCGCCGCCACGAACCCGCCGTGATGCGGAAGTCGTGATGGCCACGCCCGGCTTCCGGCCCACCCACGTCGTCCCCCGGGACGGCATGCCCGCCTGGGAGGACCCCGACCCGGCCCGCCCCACCGTGCCCCTCGACCCGCTGCTGCCGGTCCAGCTCGTCGAGCGGCGCGGCGACTGGGGGCACGTGCTGTGCGCCAACGGCTGGTCCGCCTGGGTCGACGGCCGCTGCCTGGTCGCCGTACCCCAGGACCCGCCTACCACCGG
Organism: Streptomyces sp. NPDC001137; assembly: GCF_040298885.1. NCBI lineage: Bacteria > Bacillati > Actinomycetota > Actinomycetes > Kitasatosporales > Streptomycetaceae > Streptomyces > Streptomyces sp. NPDC001137. Next base: position 95,513 of record NZ_JBEPBA010000031.1, on the reverse strand, counting down.
CGGCCCCCAGGACCGCACCGCCGACCCGCGCCCCCTGCTCGCCCGCACGGAACAGACCCTGGCCCGCTACCGCAGCGCGGTCGAGGAACTGGCCCGCGGCGGCCTCGACGGCGAGGCCTTCCGCGGCCGCACGCAGGGACTGCGCATCGGGATCGTCGTCGACGGCGAGTCCGTGTGGCTGTACGACACCGAGCAGGGGCGCTGGGTGTACGGCGACGGGAAGCACCTGAGCACGTACGCCACCGACGACGGACCCCGTGCCGCACCCGCAGGCCCTGGCCACGCCCCCACGCAGGTCGTGACCCCCGATGGCCCGTGACACGAGCCTGTTCTCGGGCCGGCCCTCCGAACTGATCGGCCGGCAGGTCGCCGGCTACCGCATCGAGCGCGAGGTCGGCCGCGGCGGCATGGCCGTCGTCTACCGCGCCCGCGACCTGCGCCTGGACCGCACGGTCGCCCTCAAGCTGCTCGCCCCCGAACTCGCCCGCAACGACACCTTCCGCCTGCGCTTCACCCACGAGTCCCGGGCCGCCGCCGCGATCGACCACCCGCACATCGTGCCGGTCTACGAGGCCGGCGAGACGGACGGTGTCCTGTACATCGCCATGCGCTACGTCGAAGGCAGCGACCTGCGTCATCTCCTCGACCGACGGGGCCCGCTCGAGCCCGTGGCCGCGCTGCGCATCGCGGCGCAGATCGCCTCCGCGTTGGATGCCGCCCACGACTACGGGCTGGTGCACCGGGATGTGAAACCCGGGAACATCCTGGTCGCCCGCGGCACCGACAGCGACCACCCCGAGCACGCCTACCTCACCGACTTCGGCCTGACGAAGAAGTCCCTGTCCCTGACCGGCTTCACGACCGTCGGCCAGTTCGTCGGCACCCTCGACTACGTGGCCCCGGAGCAGATCTCCGGCCGGCCCGTCGACGGACGCTGCGACGTCTACGGGTTCGCCTGCGTGGTGTTCGAGTGCCTGGCGGGCCGGCCGCCCTTCCGGCGCGATGACGACATGGCCCTGCTGTGGGCCCACCAGTACGACCAGCCGCCGCCGCTGACCGAATTCCGCCCCGACCTCGCCCCGGCCGTCGACACCGTGTTCGCCAAGGCCCTGGCCAAGGGCCCGGACGAGCGTCACGCCTCCTGCCTCACGTTCGTCGCCGCCCTGCGCGGCGCCATGACCGGCGCCGGCCCGGGTACCGGCCACCCGCCGACGGAGGTGGACCTGCGGGCCGTACGCGCGGAGCAGGACCGCCCCGAGCCCCCACCGCGCTGGGCCGAGCCGGTCTTCCGGAGCCGGAGCTGAGCGCTCCGCGGAGCGTGCGGTCATGTGCCGCCGGGGATTCGCCAGACCCGCTCAGGGCTCCTGACCGAGCCCGCCCAGCGGTACACGGCGCGCCACGACCCTGCGCCGGCAGATGCGCCAGCCCGTGTCGACGCGCACCACGACGTCCTCGTACGTCACGGATCCGCACGAGCCGTCCGCCATGATCCCCAGCCCCTTGGACCGGGCGCGGACCCGGCCGTCGGCCACCTCCTCGATCACCACGTTGGTCACGTGGTGCGCCACCGGGTTCTTCGCGCCGAGCGCCAGCGCGGCCTGCTTGACGGCGGTGAGCCCGGTGACCTCGCCCTGGCCGAAGTCCGACAGGTCGTAGACGACGTCCGAGGTGAACACCTCGTCACAGCGCTCCAGTTCCCCGCCGTCGACCAGATGGCCGTGCAGCGCGATCAACTCGGTCACGGCGAGCCGGTCCTCGAGAGCCAACGCCATGGCGTTCCCTTCCCCTGGGCACCTCGACCGGTCGGACACTGCCACGGACTGCATCACGCCTCCCACTCCTTTTCGGTCTTCCCCCGCCGCCGCACCGGCCGTGCCAGCAGCGCACCGAGGAAACCGGTCACCAGCCCCCACAGCACGGCCAGGCCCAGCGCGGTCCACACCTTCGGCTTCAGGAACAGGTCCCCGGACAGGCCCCCGCCCACGTCCCCCACGCCGAGCAGCGACAGCCCGTAGTGGGCGTCGATCCGGCACACCAGGCAGATCATGAGCACCGTCAGCGCGAGGGCGGCGGCCATGTGCACGGCGTGCTGCCAGGCCCGCATCCGGGCCGGGGAGCGCGCGGCCATGACGAACGCGGCGGCCAGCAGCAGCACCGCGTCGACGGCCACCAGCCACCACACCCGCCCGTCGTACTGGGCGAGCGTGCGGAGATTGAGCGTGGAAACCTCCTTCGTGCGCAGCACCTCGTCCAGCACATGCGGCATGGGCAGCCCGAACGGCCCGTGCACGCGCCCCGTCCAGGTGGCACCCAGACCGATCGTGAGCGCCAGCCAGACCAGGTTCGGCAGCCCCAGCAGGATCACCGCCAGCGTCTCCGGGGAGTGGCCGCGGGTCACCGCGACGACCAGGGCGACGACGACGCCCAGGACGACGAACGCGAGCAGCAGCACGACCATGGCGTACGCGGCCGGCCGCACCGACTCCTGGAAGCGCAGCAGCCGCCCCGGCAGCGGCGCCCCGCGCGAGACCAGCAGCGCCAGCACCAGCACCCCCGCCAGCCACAGCACCCCGAAGAACAGGGTCAGCGGCACATCCGCCTTGAAGCCGACCTTCGGCGCGACGCCGAACAGGTCGCCGATGTCGCCGAGGGTCCCGTTGCCGAGGTCGACCGCGAAGGTCTGGCGGGCGCCCAGGGACAGGCCGAGCAGCGCCAGCAGCCACACCACGGCCACCCGGGCGGCCCACCCCGCCAGCTCCGGGGCGCCGGCGACCGCCCGGTACCGCAACGGGCGCAGGAAACCCGCCGCGAGGACGAGCGCCCCGGCCAGCGTCACCGACAGCGGGATCACCGTCATGCCGGCCGCGGACCGGGCCAGCGCGCCGGCGTTGCCCGACAGTTCGATCGTGCCGCCGACGGCCGTCACCACCGTCGCCGCGACCACCCGGGGGAACGCACCGTCCGGGAGATCCGCCGCCCCGGCCGCCCACAACCCCAGGCCGGCGACGACGCCCATGACGATCAGCGCGGCGAGCACCCCGGCCAGGGCCTGCACCCAGCCGTGGCGGGCGAGGGCCGGGGCGGAGGGGGTTCGCGGGCTCACCCTCGCCACGCTAAGCAGCGCCCGCGAACCCCGCCCGCCGGGAGGGCCGTCCGCGTCGGCTTGCGAGCGGCACCGCACCGGAGCACACAATGGTGGCGGCAGGTAAGAAAGCGGCCCAACTCGGGGCAGGCCGCAGGAAACCGCATCGGGAAGAAGAGCTCGTGAGCCTCGAACCGCCGTCCTCCGGACGCCCCACAGGCCCCCCTTCCGGCCCGCTCTCGGGCCCCTCCCAACCGCCCTCGGGCCCACCCTCGCAACCACCGGGCAGCGGCGGCGGCACACCTGCGCCGCCGCCCCGCCGACCCTGGTGGAGGTCCGCACCCCGTGTCGCCGTACTGACCACCGTGGTGGTCGCCGCCGTGGTCCTGGCCGTCGTCTTCAGCCGCTCCGGCGGCGGCTCCGGCAAGGGCGGGGAGGTCTTCCTGCAGGCCGCGGGCAAGACCGGCCCCGATCCTTTCACCCAGTCGACGGCCACGCACAGCTCAGCCCCGGCCGTCCCCGTCTCCCCGGCCACCGGATCGGCGCCCGCGAACGCGGTACGGGCGGTGGGCGGCGGGGCGCCCGGACTGTACGGCGGCACCCGCAACGTCTCCAGCTGCGATGTGGAGCGGCAGATCAAGGCCCTCCGGACGGCCTCGCCGAAGAACGCGGCGTTCGCCTCGGTCGCCGGTGTCGCACCCTCCGGGGTCCCGGCCTACCTCCGCGCGCTCACTCCCGTACAGCTGCGCATGGACACCCGCGTCACCAACCACGGCTACCGCGACGGCGCCGCCACCAGCTACCAGGCCGTCCTGCAGGCGGGAACGGCCGTCCTCGTCGACGATCACGGCGTCCCGCGCGTGCGCTGCGCCTGCGGCAACCCGCTGACGCCGCCCGTAGCCCAGCAGACCACCCCCAGGCGCACCGGTGACACCTGGCCGTCGTACCGGCCCTCGAACGTCGTCGTGGTCACCCCCGCACCGCAGATCATCAACATCTTCGTCCTCTTCGACCCCGACCACGGCGAGTGGATCGCCCGGCACCGGGGCGACACCGGCCGCCACGACCACCGGACGGAACCGCCGGCCAAGCCCTCCCCGTCGGTGAGCGTGTCCACGCCCACGGCACCCTCGTCCTCGTCCTCCTCGTGCGCCTCCGCACCCAGCGTGGTCACCGGCACGCCCAGCCCCTGCCCTCCGACGTCGACCTCCCCCTCCACCCCGACGCCCAGTTCCGAGTCACCCTCCAGCGAACCCGGAACGACCGAACCGGAGTCACCCGGAGACACCGGCACGTACAGTGCTCCGGAGTCGAGCACCACATGACCGGCGTTCCGCGTGTTAGCGGACACATCGGCCCGGGCGGGGGACTGCCGGGCGCGGCTCTGGGTAGCAGCACTGATGCAGCAGCGTCCGGCCAGGCCGGCTTCCGAGAGAGACATGCATGATCGAGCACGTGGGCGGGGCAGTGATACCGACTGGTTTCGACGTGCCCGTGGAACCGCTACGGCGGGCGGCGCACTACACCGGCGAACCGGGATGCATCGCCGAGGCCCGGTCCTTCGCCGCGCACTTCGTGGGCCGGCTCCGCACCGAATGGTGCGCCAAGATCGAGGACCGCGCCGAGGACGAGGTGCTGCTGGTGGTGAGCGAGCTGGTCACCAACGCGGACCGGCACAGCAACGGGCCGTACATCCTGGAGCTCGAGGGCACGGACACCGCGGTCACGGTGTCTGTCTACGACAGCAGCGCGGCCCTGCCCCGCCGCTTCCCTCGCGACCCCGAGCGCGTCGGCCGGCACGGCCTGGAGATAGTCCATGTCCTGGCGAGGCAGGTCGTCGTGGAGCGGGTGCCCGTCGGCAAGCGCGTGTCCGCCGTGGTGAGCCTGACCCGCGCATGACCGCCGCGGCCGCCTCTACCGGCGGCCGCGGCGGTCAGTGATGCGACCGGCTGCCCCTTACGCGCAGCCGAGTTCGCCCAGCATTCCCTTGCGCAGTTGCGCGATGATCCGCTTGATCAGTCGGGACACATGCATCTGCGAGCAACCGAGCCGTTCGCCGATCTCCGCCTGCGTGGCCTCCTCCACGAACCGCATGTGGATGATCTGACGGTCGCGCTCGCCGAGCTCCGCCATCAGCGGGGCCAGCGACTGGAAGTCCTCGACGAGCCGCAGTCCGTCCTCCTCCACACCGATGAAGTCGGCGAGCACCGCCTCGCCGCCCTCCGGCCCGTCGCCGGTCAGCGCCGCGTCGAGGGACGAGGAGTTGTAGCCGTTGGACGCTATCTGCGCCTCGATCACCTCGGCCTCGGAGATGTTCATCAGGGTGGCGAGCTCGGGGACCGTCGGTTCCCGGTCCAGCCGGCTGGCGAGTTCCTCGCGGGCCTTGGCCAGCTCGACACGCAGCTCCTGCAGCCTGCGCGGCACGTGCACGGCCCAGGTGGTGTCACGGAAGAAACGCTTGATCTCGCCGACGATGTATGGCAGCGCGAACGAGGTGAACTCGACCTCGCGGGACAGCTCGAACCGGTCGATCGCCTTGATCAGGCCGATCATGCCGGTCTGGACGATGTCCTCCATGTCGTCGCCGCGTCCCCGGAACCGCCCGGCCGCGAACCGCACCAGCGAGATGTTCATCTCGATGAGGGTGTTGCGTGCGTACTGGTACTCGTGCGTACCCTCCTCGAGCTCCGAGAGGCGCTGGAAGAACTGACGGGAAAGTTCCCGTGCGTCACGCGGAGCCACGGTGCGTGGCTCCGCGATCCCCGGCAGTGGTCCATCACCCGTGCAGGTCCCGGCGGTCTTCTCGACGACCTCAGCCTCCGACCGTTCCACGGCGGTGTCCATTTCCTCTCCCACGAAGTCAAGGTTCGACGTCTGTCTTGGTACGTCCTGGTCCTGCCTGCGTTGTGCTCTGCTGTATGCGCGTACCCGCTCTGCGCCAGGACATGCCCGAGACCGGAACGCGTCCCACCGTCAGCGCGAACCTTGCCGCTGATTCCACCCAGAGCGGAATGCCGATCGCTTCCCCTCGGAGCGGGGGAATCTGAAGCAGTGAGCAGCCGAGCGCCGAACGAAGCCGATGTCATCCCGCTGCGCCGCCCGCAGGGCGAGCGGCCTGCCGCCGCGCCCCCGCCGCCCAGGGAGCCCCTGTGGCGGGACCTCGTCGGCGAAGTCCTGCGGCGGGAACGCCTCGCCCAGGAGCGCACCCTGAAGGACGTGGCCGACGAGGCCCGGATCTCCATGCCCTATCTCTCCGAGGTGGAGCGCGGCCGCAAGGAGGCCTCCTCCGAGGTCCTCGCGGCCGCCGCCCATGCCCTCGGGCTGGGCCTCGGCGACCTGCTGGCACGGGCGCAGGGAGAGCTCGTGCGGATCGGCAGCCGGCAGTCCCACAGGAGCCGCCGGACGTCCGCCTCGCCGTACGACGGACTCTGCCTGGCCGCCTGACGGACGCCTGTGGTCGGTGCCTCAGATCGCGGCGAGGCGCCGGCTCAGCACCTCGTCGGCCAGCCCGTAGGCCACCGCCTCCTCGGCGGTGAACACCTTGTCGCGGTCCATGTCCGCGTGCAGCGTCGCGATGTCGTGCCCGGTGTGCCGGGCCAGCACCTGCTCGACCTGGGAGCGGATCCGGACCATCTCCTTGGCCTGGAGCGTGAGGTCGGAGATCATGCCCCGGCTGCCACCGGCGGCGGGCTGACCGAGCAGCACGCGCGCGTGCTCCAGCACGATCCGCCGCCCCGGGTCCCCGGCGGCCAGCAGTACGGCCGCCGTCGAGGCCGCCTGGCCGACGCATACCGTCGAGATCGGCGCCTGCACGAAGGTCATGGTGTCGTAGATCGCCATCAGCGAAGTGAACGAGCCGCCGGGCGAGTTGATGTAGACCGAGATCTCGTTCTCCGGCGCCGAGGACTCCAGATGGAGCAGTTGCGCGATGACGACGTTGGCCACCCCGTCGTCGATCTCGGTGCCGAGGAAGATGATCCGCTCGGACAGCAGCCGGCTGAACACGTCGGAGGAGCGCTCACCGTGCGCGGTGCGCTCGACGACGTACGGAATCGTGTAGTTCCCCATGTCACAGCCCCATCCGTCGCTTCGAGGCGGCCGGGCGGACGTCCGCGAGGGACTCCAGGACCCGGTCCACCATGCCGTACTCCCTGGCCTCCTCGGCCGTGAACCAGCGGTCGCGGTCGCCGTCCCGGGCGATGGTCTCCGGGGACTGGCCCGTGTTCTCGGCGATGAGCCGCTCCATGGTCCGCTTGGTGTGTTCCAGGTTCTCCGCCTGGATCTCGATGTCGGCGGTGGTGCCGCCGATGCCCGCCGAGCCCTGGTGCATCATGATCCGCGCGTTCGGCAGCGCGTACCGCTTGCCGGGTGTGCCGCCGCACAGCAGGAACTGGCCCATGCTGGCCGCGAATCCCATGGCGAGCGTCGAGACGTCGTTGGGGATCAGCCGCATCGTGTCGTAGATCGCGAGGCCCGCGTGCACGGAGCCGCCCGGGCTGTTGATGTACAGGCTGATGTCGGTGCGCGGGTCCTCGGCGGACAGCAGGAGCAGCTGTGCGCAGACCCGGTTCGCGGAGACCTCGTCGACCTGGGTGCCGAGGAACACGATGCGCTGGCCGAGGAGTTGGGCCGCGAGATGGTCGTCGAGCCGGCTGGGCGGGGTGTCGCCCTCCTCGGCCCGGGGCGCGAGCGTGGTGAGTGGAGTCATGGTCTCTCCCGTCGAGCGGTGATGCCGTCGACTCCACTCTTGGCCCTGCCCCGGCCCCGCATCCGGTTTCTCTGCCCGTGGCAGATTCGCCACGGGCAGAGCCGGCTCTCAGCCCTTCTCGCGCAGCTGCCGGAAGAACGCCCGTACGTCCTCGACCAGCAGGTCGGGCTCCTCCATGGCGGCGAAGTGCCCGCCGCGGTCGAGTTCCGTCCAGCGCACGATGTTCTCCGTGCGCTCCGCCTTGTGGCGCAGCGGGATCTGGAGCTCGGCGGGGAAGAGGGCGAGCGCGGTGGGTGCGGTCGACGGCTCGGCCGGCAAGGCGACACGGCCCGTGGCATGCGCCCGCTCGTAGTAGATGCGGGCGGCGGAACCGGCGGTCCCGGTCAGCCAGTACAGCATCACGTTGGTGAGCATCCGGTCCCGGTCCACGGCCTCCTCGGGCAGCAGCGCCGAGTCCGTCCACTCAAGGAACTTCTCCACGATCCAGGCGAGTTGACCCACGGGGGAGTCACTGAGCGCGTACGCCACGGTCTGCGGCCGGGTGGCGTGCAGGACGGCGTAGCCCGTGCCCTCGCGGGACCATTCGCTCCACCGGCGCCAGGACAGCAGCGCCCGCTCCTGCTCCTCGGTGCCGAGCTCGTCCAGCTCCTCCTGCGTCGGCTCGGTGGCCTGCTGCGCGCCCGGGAGCAGGTTGAGATGCACGCCGATCACACGGTCCGGGTGCGCGCGCCCCAGCTCGCGGGAGATGGCGGCGCCCCAGTCGCCGCCCTGCGCGCCGAACCGCTCGTAGCCGAGCCGTCGCATCAGCTCGGCCCAGGCGTCGGCGACCCGGCCCGCCTCCCAGCCCGTGTCGGCGGGAGGCCCGGACAGCCCGAATCCCGGGATGCTCGGTACGACGACGTGGAACGCGTCGGCCGGGTCGCCGCCGTGCGCGCGGGGGTCGGCGAGCGGCCCGACGACGTCCAGGAACTCGACGATCGACCCGGGCCAGCCGTGCGTGATGATCAGCGGTGTGGCGTTCGGCTCGGGGGAGCGGACGTGGGCGAAGTGGACGTTCGAGCCGTCGATCGTGGTGGTGAACTGCGGCCACTGGTTGAGCTGGGCTTCGGCGGCCCGCCAGTCGTAGGAGGTGCGCCAGTAGTGGTGGAGCTCGCGCAGGTAGTCGGCCGGCACGCCGTAGGCCCACCCGGTGCCGGGCAGCTCGTCCGGCCAGCGGGTGCGGTCCAGGCGGTCATGGAGGTCGTCGAGGTCGCTCTGCGGGATGTCGATGCGGAAGGGCCGGATGCCGCTGTCCGCGGTCTCTGCGGGCGAAGACGTCATGGCCGCGAGCCTAGTTCGGTACGGCGATGGGGCCACCCGGGTCAATCGGCCGTCCGACCGATGAGTTCCGCGGCGAGGATCAGTCGGTACAGGTGACCGCGTTCCACGCCCCAGGAGGTGCTCATGACCACCGACGGATTCACCACGTGTCTCTGGTTCGACGGCCAGGCGGAGGAGGCCGCGCACTACTACGTGTCGATCTTCAAGAACTCCAGCATCGGCCGGGTCGGCCGCAACGTCGAGGGAGGCGCGGGCCCCGCCGGCTCGGTGCTGGCGGTGGAGTTCACGGCCAACGGCCAGAAGTTCGTCGCGCTCAACGGCGGCCCGCAGTTCAAGTTCAACGAGTCGATCTCCTTCCAGATCTTCTGCAAGGACCAGGAGGAGATCGACTACTACTGGGCCAAGCTCACCGAGGGCGGCGGCGAGCCCGGCCCCTGCGGCTGGCTCAAGGACAAGTACGGCCTGTCGTGGCAGGTCGTGCCCGACAAGCTGATCGACATGATCAGCGACGCGGACCAGGAGAAGGCGTCCCGCACGACCAAGGCGTTCATGGCGATGAGCAAGTTCGACATCGCCGCCCTGGAGCGGGCCTACGCGGGCGAGTGAGGCCGCTCCCGTGTGGTGAGGAACAGGTCGGCAGCAACCGGCTCACCGCGTGCCGGCCTGTTCCCCGATCACTCGTGTGATCTCGCGGGTGATCCGCAGGATGCCGGGGGAGCGCACCGGGCACGGCTTCGGCGTGGCGGTGGTGGGCGCCAGGCAGAAGTGCAGATAGTCCTTGTCGAGGTGGAGGGCGGTGCGGTCGCGGCCGGGCTCGGTGCAGTAGTCGCTGTGTGCGTGTTCGTAGGCCGTGCAGGGCAGGTACTGCGACCAGGTGTAGCGCGCCCCGGCGGGGCTCACCGTCGCGCCCGCGTCGGCGACGAGGTCGCCCGAGGCGGCGGCCTGCTGCTCGTACATCCGGTTCACGCGCCGGACCCGGTCGGGCGTGATCGGGTCCGGGCCCTGCAACACCCACACGATCCGCGGACGCCTGCTGCCGCCCGCCGCGGCGATCTGCTCGGTGAGCCGCCGCAGGTCGGCCCGGTAGCGGGTGAAGTACCTCTGCTGCGAGGCGTTGTAGGTGATGCCGTCCATGCACCACGTGAAGCCCCACGCGTTGCCCCAGAACTGCATGACCACGAAGTCCGGATGCTGCGCACGGACCAGCGCGGCCGCCTTGTCCGCGTCCGGCACCAACGACTTCGCCCCGGTGCCCTCCAGGTAGTCGCACAGGGTGGTGCCCGAGTAGGGAGCACTCGTGTACTTCGCCCTCAGGTCCCGGCGCAGCTCCTGCCCGAGCACGTTCTGGGCCTCCATCGCGAGGGAATCCCCGAGGTAGAGCACGCGCGGCGCCACGGCAGGGGCGTTCGGGGAGGCCGGGGCCTGCTGGTGCGTCGTCGATGCCGAGGCTCCCGGTACGGCGGGGGAGGGCGGTGCCTCCTCCGGCCCGGACGAGGGGTCGCCGCACGCGCCGAGCAGCAGCACTCCGGTCAGCAGCATCCCCAGGATCCACGGCTTGCGCATACGGCAACTCCAGCCCCGGCAACCGAAAACGGCTCCCCAGGCAAGCACAGGCGGGCCCAAGGCGGAAGACACCGGGGTGAGTTCAGGCGCCGTCCGGGCGCTCCAGCAGGTCCAGCAGGTCGGTCAGCGGCAGCGGTTTGGCCAGATGGGCGTCGAACCCGGCCGCCCGCGACAGGGCACGGTCGCTGCCCTGGCTGAATCCGGACACCGCGATCAGCCGCAGTGTGCCGCCGTCCGGCCGCGCCCGCAGGGCACGTGCGACCGCGTAGCCGTCGATGTCCGGCAGACCCAGGTCGCACAGGACGACGTCGAAGGCGTGTGCCTCGGTGGTGGTGAGGGCGTCCTGGCCCGTGTGCACCACCGTGACCTGGTGGCCCTGGCGTTCCAGCAGGGTGCGGTAGGTGGCGGCCAGGTCCGCGTTGTCCTCGACGATCAGGAGGGACAGCCGGCGCGGGGAGCCGTGGACGGCGGGCGGCCGCGGCCGGCGCGGGCTCACGGCGTCCGTCATCGGCAGCAGCACCGTGAAGGTCGCGCCCTTGCCCGGTCCGTCGCTGTGCGCGCAGATGCGGCCGCCGTGCAGTTCCACCACCGTCCGCGCCACCGCGAGCCCGAGCCCCAGGCCCTCGGGGGTGTCCGGACCGGCCGGAGCCGCCCGCATGAACACCCCGAACAGCTCCTCGGCCTGGGTGGGGGAGAAGCCGATGCCGTCGTCCCGCACGGTCAGCTCGGCCTGTCCGTCGGCGGCCGTCAGGCCCACCTCGGTGCGGCCGCCCGGCCGGGTGTACTTCAGCGCGTTGGACAGCAGGTTCGTCAGCACCTGGGCCAGCCGCAGCCGGTCGCCGTCCACCATCACCGGCTCGGCTGGCAGCACGACCGTCAGCGTGCGGTCCTCGTGCCCGAACAGGCCGTGGATGTCGGCGCACGCGCCCTGCACGACGGACCGCACGTCCACCGGCTCGCACACCAGCTCCAGCCGCCCGGTCACCGCGCGCGTGCCGTCCAGCAGGTCGTTGCTCATCCGTGCCAGGGTGCTCAGCTGCCGCTCCAGGACGGACAGCGCCGGATGGCCCTCCGGCATGTCGAGGGCCAGCAGCTCCGTGGCCGCGGTGGCGGCCGCGAGCGGGTTGCGCAGCTCGTGCGAGAGCGTGGCGATGAACCGGTCCTTGGCCTGCTGCTCCTCCCGCAGCCTGCGGCCCGCCGCGTCCAGTTCGTGATTGGCCCGGCTGAGCTGCTCGTTCACCTCGCGGATCTCCCGCGCCCGTACGAACAGGTCGATCTCCATGCCCTCGGCGCGCATCTCCGCCTCGGCGACGGCCCGCTGCTGCTCCCGTCCCACCCGCCGCAGACGCACGAACTCGGTGACGTCCTCGACACGGTGGATGATGTAGCGCACCTGCCCGTCGGCACCGAGCACCGGCGTGTTGACCGGACTCCAGTACCGCTCGGTGAAGCCGCCCTCCTCGCCCGCCGGTATGTCGTAGCGCTGCAGCGCCATCGTGTCCGTACGACCGCTCGCCACCACCGTCTGGAGCGAACGGCGCAGATTGGCGACGCCGTCGGCCGACGGGTCGTCCGGGTTGTCGGGGAACACGTCGAAGACGGGGCGGCCCACGATGCTCCGCTCGGTGCGGGTCGCCGTGAGATAGGCGCGGTTGACCTCGACGATCGTGAAGTCGGGGCTGAGGATGAGCAGTGGGGACAGCGTCGCGTCGAACAGGCTCCGGAAGTCCGGCGCATCGGGCATGGTCGGACCTCCGCGGCCGAAGCGGTGACTCAGGGGTCGAGGCGGTAGCCGTAGCCCCGGACGGTGGTGATCCGCGGCGCGGGTGCGGGCAGGCCGGCCAGCTTGCCGCGCAGCCGGTAGACGTGCTCCACCACGGTCGCGGCCTGCTGCCAGGACGTGCCCCAGATCCGCTCCAGCAGCTGCTCCGCCGAGAACACCCGGCCCGGTGCGGCGGCCAGCATCTCCAGCAGGGCGTACTCCTTGGGCCGCAGCATCAGCTGGACACCGTCGACGGACGCCAGACGGGCGGCGGAGTCGATGCGCAGCGCGCCGACCTGGAGCACGCTCGGCAACTCGGGCGGCTGCGAGCGGCGCAGCACGGCGTGGATGCGGGCCACCAGTTCCCGCTGCGAGAACGGCTTGACCAGATAGTCGTCCGCACCGACTTCCAGGCCCGCCACCCGGTCGGCCTCCGCGCCGCGCCCCGTGACCACGATGACCGGCAGCCGGCTGGTGGAGCGCAGCGCCCGCAGGAGCTCCAGGCCGCTGCCGTCCGGCAGCCCCAGATCGAGAACGGCGAGATCGACACCGCCCTCGTGCAGGGCGGCCTTCCCGGCGCGCGCGTCCATGGCCCAGGTGACCGTGAAGCCCGCGCGCTCCAGATAGGAACGGCACATCAGTGCGAAGTCGGGATCGTCCTCGATCAGAGCGAGGTGCGGTCGCATTCCGCATCACCCGGACCGTCTGGCGTCCGCCCGTTGTGCCGCTGATGAGCGGGCGTTGATGCCCCGACCATGTGGCGAAGGTAGAACAGTAAATGCCCACGGTTCAAGGGGGAGCCGCTCGGGGGGGTTCCGGCACGGGCTCGTGCGATGCGGGGATGCCGCATGGATCGCACAGGCCCGTGCCGGTACGTGCGCCCCGGCGCGCGTGTGCCGCTACGCCGTGACCGAGGGCATCACACCCGGTCGGCGACGATCAGCAGATACTGGAAACTGCCGTTCTTGTACGCGGTCAGGAACGTGTCCTCGATGCCCGTGACCAGGTGATCCGCCTGCCGGCGCAGCTCCCAGTAGGGGATGGCGTCGGCCGTGAGGTCCTGGACGTGGACGGGGACGAGGCGGTGGCGGGCCATCGCCCGGAAGTACTCCGAGCGCGGGTGGATGTCGCAGATGTAGTGGGCGTTGATCTGGGACACCTCGCGGGACGCCCGGCCGTAGGTGTCGTTGTAGCAGCCGGTGATCACCACATAGCGCCCGCCGCGGCGCAGCAGCCGGGAGTGCTCGGCGAACAGCAGTTCCAGCTCGACGTACATGGTCGACTCGTTGTTCCACGACGCCGCGTACGCGCCGGTGGCGAAGCCGGTGTCGAGCATGTTGCGGTGGTGGTAGCGCACCTGGGAGTCGATGCCCCGCTTGCGGGCCTGCTCATTGGCGAACGCGGCCTGCTTGGCGGAGATCGTCACGCCGTCCGCGTGGCAGCCGTGGCGCAGATGCGCCACGACACTGCCGCCGCCGCGCCCGCAGCCGGCGTCGAAGACGCGGTCGGTGGCGGACAGCGGGCCGAGATGACCGGCGAGGAGCTCCGCCTGGGCGTGTTCCAGGCGGTGCAGTTCGGTGGTGATGCGTCCCCGCCGCAGGTCGGGGTCGGGCTCGTCGAGCACGGTCCAGTCGACGTCGCCGACGCCGTAGTGGTGGTGATAGAGGTCGTCGATCTTGCCCAGTTCGAGGTTGACCGGGTTCTCCTCGGCGTTCCAGTAGTCCGCGACGCGGTTCTGGTACGTGGACTGGGTCGGCACCGGTGCCGCCTTGGTGTCGGCGTGGGGGGCGATGGTCAACTAGGACTCCTCGTGGTGCGTCTGACGGGATGTCAGCACTGCGGGCGTTACCAGTAGTTGGGCAGGTGGTAGCGGTGGGTGTTGGTGGCGTGCCACTCGTGGTTGCCGGCCACCCAGTCGGACAGGCCCCGGGCGTAGCGCTCCATGAGGGGCGAAGTGGCGGACAGGAGGGCGGACTCGTCCTCGAAGGCGGTCATGATCTCGTTGTGGATCTCGACGGCCTTGAGATAGGCGGCCTTCAGCCCGCACCGCTCGTTGGCGGCGAGGACCTGGGGCAGGTTGAGGTGGGTGGGGTCGCTCGCCAGCTCCTTGGTGAAGGAGTAGAGGTCGTTGACGATGGTGGTGGCGTTGCAGGCGAGTGCCGTGATGCGCTGGATCTCCGGGCGGGCGTAGACGGCCTCCGGCAGCTCGTATCCGTCCACCGCGTCGATGATCGACAGACAGGGGCGGAAGTTGTTGAACTGCCGCATCACCAGGTACTCCCAGACCTGCGGCATGTGCCGGATCTCCGCCCATGCGGCCTCGCCGAGATAGCCGAGGTGCAGCCGCGCCATGTCGTGCACGAACCGGTCGGTCTGGCTGGGAGTGGCGACGGCGGCGTAGTCCTTCATCGCCCAGTGGTAGGAGCGCAGCGGTCCGTCGGCCTGCACTCCACGCGCCCACTGCTCCTGCAGCGCGGGTGTGCTGTGGAAGGGGTCGAGCGCCGACTGGGCCAGGATCAGCCGGCCGCCCAGGCCGCGGCGGGCGCCGCCCCTGCCCTCGTCCTCCTCGCAGTAGCAGCTGTCGACGAGGTTCTCCGCCAGCAGGAACTTGCCGGCGGCGGTGAGGCGTTCCAGATCGGCCGCCGCCGGATGCTGGAGCACCACGGCTCGGCCGAACTGGAAGCCCGAGAAGTCCCCGGACCACGCCTTCGGGAACAGGTCGAGGCCGTGGGCCCAGGCCTCCAGCCTGCGGTCGACCTCCTCCACCTTCGCCGGGTCGGCGGGGGCGACCTGCCGGTACTTGAGCCCGGGGATCGCCCCGCCGCGCCGGGTGCGCAGGGTGTGGGCCAGATTGGGTGGCCCCGGCAGCGAGGAAGAGGCGGCGGACGTGCTCATTGCGTACTCCACCCTCAGTCGGCCGTCCGGCCGATCTGGACGTTCTCCAGGATCCCGGCCGCGTCCGGCACCAGGATGGCCAGCGAGTAGTAGGCGGTCACCAGGTAGCGGATGATCGCGGCCGTGTCGATGCCCATGAACCGCACGTTCAGGCCCGGCTGGAACTCGTCGGGGATGCCGGTCTGGTAGAGGCCGATCACTCCCTGGTCGGACTCGCCGGTGCGCAGCGCGATGATGCTGCTGGTGTGGTCGCGGCTGATGGGGATCTTGTTGCAGGGGAAGATCGGGACTCCCCGCCAGGCGGGAATCTCGTGCCCCTCCACACTCGCCGTGCCCGGCACCAGACCCCGCCGGTTGCACTGCCGGAAGAAGGCCGCGATCGCCTTCGGATGGGCGAGGAACACCTTGGTCTTGCGGCGCATGGCCAGCAGCTCGTCCATGTCGTCCGGGGTCGGCGGCCCGGCGAAGGTGCTGACGCGCTGGCCGTAGTCGACGTTGTGCAGCAGTCCGAACTCCCGGTTGTTGACCAGCTCCCACTCCTGGCGCTCGCGGATCTCCTCGACCGTCAGGCGCAGCTGCTGCTCGGTCTGGTTCATCGGGTTGTTGTAGAGGTCGGCGACCCGGGTGTGGACGCGCAGCACGGTCTGGGTGAGCGACAGCTCGTACTCGCGCGGCGCCAGGTCGTAGTTCACGAAGCCGCCGGTCAGCGTCGGCTCGCCGACATGGCCGGCCTGTACGGGAACGTCCGCCTCGCCCTTGCGGTTCATCGGCAGCTTCTGTCGCGCCGCGAACGCCTCCAGATGCGCGGCGAGGGACGGCACCCGGTCGGTGAGCTCCGTGACCACGTCCCAGGGCAGCACCAGCAGTACGCCGGCCGTCTCCGCCCGCACCGAGCTCAGCCACAGCGGGCTGGACTGCCCGATGGCCTCGTCGCCCATCTGGTCGCCGTCCGTGACGACCCCGATGATCTCCTCCTCGCCGTACTTGCCCTCGGTGTAGCGGGTGAACTTGCCGTGCACGACGAGATAGGCCTCCGTGACCCGCTGCCCGGCCTGGAACAGCACCTGTCCCGCCCGCACCTCGCGGACCCGGAAGCGGGTCGCGATCTCCTTGAGGACGTCGGTGTCGGAGTAGCCGCGCAGCACCGGCAGTTCGGTGAGGGTCTCGGGGATGACCTTGATGTCGTCGGCGCCGTTCTGCTCGAACTGCACCCGCCCGCGGCCGATCCGCAGCTGCAGACGCCGGTTGACCCGGTAGGTGCCGCCCTTGACGTCCACCCACGGCAGCGTCCGCAGCAGCCAGCGCGAGCTGATGGCCTGCATCTGCGGTTCGGACTTGGTCGTCGTGGCGAGCTGGCGCGCCGCCTGGGTGCTGAGACTCGTCAGCTGCCCCTCGCCGTCGGGTGCGGGGGCTGGTTCGTCGGTGTCGGGTCCGGTGGCGCTTTCGGGGGCGGACACATTCCCTCCTTGGGGACGTACCTGGCGACGTACAGGAGTGAGCGGAGTGGTCGGAGATGAGGGCGACGCCGCGATGGACGACAGCCCGGCGTCGCATGTACAAGGCAAACAGCCCCGCGGATGCCCCGGTACGGCGCGAAGGGGGCGGTTTCACCTCGTGGTAACGCAAACCTGGCGAACGAGGCAGCGCACCGAGACCTCCGCACTCCCGCGCCTCCAGCCCACCCCGTGCGCCCCCGCCGTCACACTTCTCGTCAGAGGTCGTTCACCAGCACGGCCGCCCCGTCGAAGCGCCCGGCCTTGAGGTCCCGCAGTGCCTCGTCGGCCCGCGTCAGGGGATAGGTGTGGGTGGTGGCGTGGACACCGTGCCGGGCGGCCAGCGCAAGGAACTCGCGTGCGTCCTCACGGGTGTTGGAGGTGACGCTGCGCATCTGCTTCTCGTAGAACAGGTCGCTCTGGTAGTGCAGGGGCGGGGTGTCGCTGAGGTGGATGCCGGCGATCGAGAGGGTGCCGCCGCGGTCGAGGGCCCGCAGCGCGACCGGCACCAGGTCGCCGACCGGTGCGAACAGGATCGCGCTGTCCAGCGGCTCGGGCGGTATGGCGTACGCGTCCTGCGCGGAGGCGGCGCCCAGGCCGAGCGCGAGCTGCCGCGCCGCCGCCCCACGGGTCATGACGTGCACGGTGGCGCCCTCGGCCAGCGCCAGCTGCGCACACAGGTGGGCGCTGCCCCCGAAACCGTACAGACCGAGCCGTCCGCCCGGTGGCAGCGCCGCCCGGCGCAGCGCGCGGTAGCCGATGATCCCGGCGCACAGCAGCGGCGCGAGCGCCACGTCCTCGACGGCATCCGGCAGGCGGTGGGCGAACGCGGCAGGCACGGTCGTGTACTCGGCGTAGCCGCCGTCCGCGTCCCAGCCCGTGTACCGCGAGGACGGGCACAGGTTCTCGGCCCCGCGCGAGCAGTACCCGCAGGTGCCGTCCGTGCGCCGCAGCCACGCCACCCCCACCCGGTCCCCGGTCGCGAAGCCGGACACCCCCGCCCCGGCCCCGGCCACCACGCCGACGACCTCGTGCCCGGGTGTCACCCCCGCCCGGTGCACCGGCAGATCCCCCTCCGTGACGTGCAGGTCGGTGCGGCACACCCCGCAGGCGCGCACCTGCACGAGGAGCTCGTCGTCACCCGGCACCGGTACCGGTTTCTCCAGGAGGCGCAGGCCGTTCTCCTCGACCGGCCCCGGTGTCACCACCGACCACGCGCGCATCGTCCCGTCCGCCATTCCGCACCCCGTCCGCCGCGTCGAAAGTGTGCCGAGGCCCTGCCCGTCCAGTCTGAAACGGACCCGGGCGTTCGGCGCGCGCTTCACCGCATGCATGGCTAGCGTGAGGAAACGGACCATCCGCCGATTCGGGAAAGGGCCGCAGTCATGGCCGTACAACCTGAGGGAACCCCCTGTTGGGCCGACGCGATGTTCGGCGACGTCGAGGGAGCGAAGAGCTTCTACGGCGACGTCCTCGGCTGGACCTTCGGCGAGGCGTCGTCGGAGTACGGCAACTACACCCAGGCCTATGCGGACGGCAAGGCGGTCGCCGCCGTGGTCCCGCCGATGCCGGGCCAGGAGGCCCCGTCGCAGTGGTGCCTCTACTTCGCCTCAGCGGACGCCGCCGCCACCGCCGCCAAAATCAGGGAGAACGGCGGCGAGGTGGTGATGGAGCCCATGCAGGTCGGCGAGTTCGGCACGATGTGCATCGCCCGCGAGCCCAGCGGCGCCGTCTTCGGGGTGTGGCAGGGCGGCACCCACGAGGGCTTCGAGGTGACCGCCGAGCCGGGCGCCTACGGCTGGGCCGAGGTCTTCACCCGTGAACCCGAGAAGGCGGACGCGTTCTTCAGGGCCGTCTTCCCGTACACGGCGCAGCAGATCGTCGACGACAATGTCGACTTCCGCATGTTCAACCTCGGCGACACCACGGTCCTCGGCCGGATGAAGATGGGCGACGAGTTCCCGCCCGAGGTGCCGTCCTACATCAATCTCTACTTTGTCGTCCCGGACTGCGACGACGCTATCGCCAAGGCCACCAAGCTGGGCGGCGTGCTGCGCTTCGGGCCGATGGACAGCCCCTACGGCCGGTTCGCGGCGATCAGCGACCCGCAGGGCGCGAACTTCTCGGTGATCGACATCACGAGGACCGAGGGAGAGCTGCCCAAGACGAAGGACGTCTAGGACGTACGAGGTCGCCTCCCGGACGAGGGTCGAGGTCCCCTCGCGCCCGTGGCATGATCGAGGCCATGCGTGAACGTGTGGTGGCCGCGTGCGACGGGGCATCGAAGGGAAATCCGGGACCTGCGGGCTGGGCATGGGTGGTCTCCGACGACTCCACGACCCCGGCCCGCTGGGAGGCGGGGCCGCTGGGCACGGCAACCAACAACGTCGCCGAACTCACCGCCCTGGAACGCCTGCTGGCGGCGACCGACCCGGGCGTCCCGCTCGAGGTCCGCATGGACTCCCAGTACGCCATGAAGGCGGTCACCACCTGGCTGCCCGGCTGGAAGCGCAACGGCTGGAAGACCTCCGCCGGCAAGCCGGTCGCCAACCAGGAGCTGGTCGTCCGCATCGACGCACTGCTCGACGGGCGCACGGTCGAGTTCCGCTACGTACCCGCCCACCAGGTCGACGGCGACCCGCTCAACGACTTCGCCGACCGCGCCGCCAGTCAGGCCGCCAAGGTCCAGGAGCCCGCGGGCAGCGACCTCGGTTCACCGGCGCCGCCGCCCTCCCCGGACACCCCGAAGTCGAGTGCCCCGCGCCGCAAGCCGGCCGGGTCCCGGCAGGGCACGGGCTCGTCGTCCCGCACCATCAAGGCGAAGTTCCCGGGCCGCTGCCTGTGCGGCCGCTCCTACGGAGCCGGTGAGCCCATCGCCAAGAACGGGCAGGGCTGGGGACACCCGGAGTGCCGTACGGCGGAGGCCGGTTAGGGCCGGGCCGTACGGCACACCGTTCAGGACCGGGCGCGGGTCAGGTGACCACGCCGCGCCATTCGCCGGTCTCCTGGCCGCGCGACTCGATGAACTTCTTGAAGCGCTCGAGGTCGCCCTTGGTCTGCCGCTTCACGAAGCCCAGCTTGTCGCCGACCTGTTCGGTGATGCTGTCCGGATGGAAGTCCATCTGCAGCATGACCTTGGTGTGGTTGTCGTCGAGCCGGTGGAAGGTCACCGCCCCGGCCTGCCGGGCCTGACCCGCGACGGTCGTCCAGGCGACCCGCTCGTCCGGGATCTGCTCGGTGATCTCCGCGTCGAACTCGCGGTGCACGCCGTTGACGCTGGTCACCCAGTGCGTGAGCGTGTCGGTGCGCTGTTCGATGCGGTCCACGCCGTTCATGAACTCGGGGAACGTCTCGAACTGAGTCCACTGGTTGTAGGCGGTGTGCACCGGGACGCCGACCTCGATGGATTCCTCGACCTGCGACACGGGTGAACCCCTCCTTCGCTCTACATCGGTTGCGTTCGGCGCGGGTACCCCTGACCTGCGGAGCAAACCGTCGGGTTGTGGCCGTCAGTCGGTGTCGAAGGTGTAGTGGGCGGTGTGGTCCAGGAGATCGGCGGGCCGTACGTCGTTCCACGGCTTCATCGTCTCGTCGAGGTCGACCACGTCGGGTGTTCCGGCGGTCGGCAGATAGCCGGAGCCGGGGTGGCGCCGCTGCCACTCGGCCCACAGTTTGTCGATGTAGGCGTGGTGGAGCCAGAACACGGGGTCGTTGGGGGAGACCCCGGTGGCCATCTGTCCGCCGACCCAGACATGGACCCGGTTGTGCAGGTTCACGCCGCGCCAGCCCTCCAGGTGGTTGCGGAAACCGTCCGAGGCGCTGTTCCACGGCGGCATGTCGTATATCGCCGTGGACAGCACCGACTCGACCTCGGCCCTGGTCGGCAACTCCCGTATGTTCACACCCAGTTGGCGACGCAGGAACGTACGCCCGTCGACCCGTACGTTGATCGGCCAGTTGCCGGCGGACGCGGCGAACGGGCCGTCCATCACCTGGCCGTCACGGGCGCGCCCGGTGCCGCCGAGGAAGTCCGGTGCCCACAGCGAGGAACGCGGCGAGCGATCGGTGCTCCAGTCCCAGTAGGGCAGCGCCACCGAGGCGTCCACCGACTGCAGTGCGCCCTCGAACTCCAGCAGGAATCTTCGGTGCCAGGGCAGGAAGGACGGCGAACGGTGGCCGGTGCGTTCGCCGTTGTCGGTGTCGCCGAGGATGAAGGCGTTGTGGGTGGTGACGAAGGCGTCGTAGCGGCCGCTGCGCTTGAGTTCGACGACGGCGGCGACGAAGCGCCGCTTCTCCTCGGCGGTCAGGCTCGCCTGGTTCTTGCGGACGGTCATGGTGCGGGTGCTCCCAAGGTGCTTGCGGGACGGGTCAGTTGGCGGGGAAGGGCAGGAGCCGGGCGCCCTGCAGCTCGTCGACGGCGGCGCGTGCGGCCGCGCGCGGCGTGGTCACCGGGGCGTAGTGGCTGACGACGCTGATCCAGGTGCCGTCGGCGTTCTGCATGACGTGCAGTTCGACCCCGTCGACGAGGACGGCGTAGCCGGTGCCGTGGTGGTGGCCGCCCATGGAGGACGGGCGGCCCTGTATGCGGCGGCCCTTGTAGACCTCGTCGAAGGGTTCGGGGGAGCCGTGGTGCATGGGGTCGGCCGCGGACGCGGCAGGGGCGGCGGCGGTGTGGGCGGCGGCGGCCGCGGTGAGGGCGGCCGCCGCGGTGAGCGCACGGCGTCGGGTCAGGGCCGGCATTCGGGATCTCCAGGGTTCGTTCGGTTGACGACCCGGAATGCCTATCGGCCCCGCGGCGAACGGGAGAAATCCCCCGAGAGTGGTTGGCTACGATCAGGACAATTGTGTACATGTCATGCAAGATTGAACGAAGTCGATCTTGCCGAGTCTGGGGTCCACCGGCCACCGGAACGGGGAATTCCTTCCCGGGTGCCCCCTGTTCGAGGTGATCCTTCGCGGGCGCCTGCGCCGCAAGTGGCCTGTCTCACCTCGCAGAACTGACGTGATCCGTATCGGTGATCGACGACCGCAGCCGGCCAGGCTCAGGAATCCTCTTGGGTGAATTGCCATTCACCCGTTATGGTGAATTGTCATTCACCTCTTGTTTCCGGTACCAGCCACTTGGAGTGCCCGATGGTCCGTGACCGGCTCACGATTCCGGTGCTCGCGTTCGGCGGCATCCTCATGGCCGTCATGCAGACCGTGGTCGTACCGCTCCTGCCCGATCTGCCGCGGCTGACCGGCGCCTCCGCGGGCACGGTCTCCTGGATGGTCACGGCGACCCTGCTGTCCGGTGCCGTGCTCACCCCCGTGCTCGGCCGGGCCGGCGACATGTACGGCAAGCGCAAGGTGCTGATGTCGGCCCTCGTCCTGATGACCGTCGGCTCGGTGATGTGCGCCCTGTCGTCCGACATCGTCGTCCTGATCGCGGCCCGTGCCCTGCAGGGCGCCGCCGCCTCCGTGGTGCCGTTGTCGATCAGCATCCTGCGCGACGAGCTGCCGCCGGAGCGCCGGGGCTCCGCGGTGTCGCTGATGAGTTCCACCGTGGGCATCGGCGCCGCCCTGGGCCTGCCGCTGGCCGCGCTGGTCGTGCAGTACGCCGACTGGCACACCATGTTCTGGCTGACCAGCGCCCTCGGCGCGCTCGGCGTGACGGCGGTGTGGTGGGCGGTCAACGAATCGCCCGTACGGCAGCCCGGCCGCTTCGACATACCGGGCACGCTGGGGCTCGCCGTAGGGCTGGTGTGTCTGCTGCTGAGCGTCTCGCAGGGCGGGCAGTGGGGGTGGGGCGGCGCGCGAATCGTCGGCCTTTTCCTTGGCGCCGTCGTCGTACTGGCGCTGTGGTGGTGGCAGCAGTTGCGCACCGAACGCCCGCTGGTCGACCTGCGGCTGGTCTCCAGGCCGCGCGTGGGCCTGTCGCACGTGGCGGCGCTGCTCACCGGGTTCGCCTTCTACGCCAACTCCCTGGTGACCGCCCAGCTCGTGCAGGCGCCCAAGGCCACCGGGTACGGGCTCGGGCTGTCGATCGTGCAGACCGGCCTGTGCCTGCTGCCCGGCGGCATCACCATGCTGCTGTTCTCACCCGTCTCGGCCCGCATCTCCGCTGCCCGCGGCCCGCGCATCACCCTCGCCCTCGGGGCCGCGGTCATCGCCTGCGGCTACGCGGTGCGCATCGCCGACAGCCGCGATCTCTGGATGATCATCCTGGGAGCGACGGTGGTGTCCACGGGCACCACGCTCGCCTACTCGGCCCTGCCCACCCTGATCCTGCGTGCCGTCCCCGCCGACCAGACCGCCTCCGCCAACGGCGTCAACGTCCTGATGCGCACCATCGGCCAGGCCGTCTCCAGCGCCGCCGTCGCCGCCGTACTGGTCCACCACACCAGCCTGGTCGGCTCAGCCGCCGTGCCCACCCTGCACGGCTATCTGCTCGCCTTCGGCATCGCCGGCGCGGTCGCCCTGGCGGCCAGTGCCGCGGCCCTGACCATCCCCGGCGACGCGGCGACGGGCGGGACACCCCGAACCCGCGGGCGCACCCGGGATCCCCGCGACGAGGCGCTGGAGGGAGCATGAGTGCCGTGAGCACTCCCCCCACCACCTCCGTGCCCGCCCGCCGAGACGCCGAGGCGACCAAGACGGCCATCCTCAAGGCGGCCCGCCACCTGCTGGCCCGCCACGCCCACGCCGACATCACACTCAAGGCGGTCGCCGAACGGGCCGGTGTCAGCCCGCCGTTGATCCTGAAGTACTTCGGCAACAAGGACACCCTCTTCGCCCGCGTCATGTCCTTCGAGACCGACGCCGACGCCCTGCTGGACGCGCCGCTGGACGAGCTCGGCCGGCACATGGTGCGTCATGTGCTGGTCAGCCAGTCGCAGCAGGGCGCCGACCCGCTCCTGCGGATCGTGTTCGCGCCCCTGCACGGCGCACAGGGCGACATCCTGCGCACCAACTTCCGCACCCAGGTCACCGACCGCCTCACCGAACGCCTCGACGGCCCCGAAGCGGGCCTGCGCGCCGAGCTGGCCGTCGCGAACCTGCTGGGCCTGGGGGTGATGTACGGCATCGCGCGCGGCACCCAGGTGCGGGGCGCCGCGCTGGAGGAGATCGTGGCCCGCTACGCGCCGGCGCTGCAGGCGCACCTCACACCGGGCGGAGGCACCCCCCGGCCGTAGCCATGCCGACGGCAAGGCGCCGCTCAGTGCAGCAGCCGGTCCAGGAACCCGTTGCCGAAGACGCGGTGCGGGTCGAGGCGGTCCAGGGTGCCGGCCGCCTGCCCCCATGCCGCCTCGCCCAGTGACGCGGGCACCGTCGTGGACAGCACCTCCCCGTCGCTCCAGGCCGCCTCGTCCGTGTAGGCCCAGCCCTTGGACCACTCGACCCGGGTGAGCGCGTGCTCCCCGTCGAACGTGCGCAGCAGGAACTGTTCCAGCTCGCGCAGGAACGCCTCCGCGTACGGCGTGCCCGGCAGGGTGAGGACGTCCAGCCACACCGCCGTGTCCCACTCCGGGTGTGTGTCGCTCTGCCGCAGCGCCGACAGCAAAGGGGCGCGAGCGCCGTCCAGGTCGGTATCGGCCGGGTCGTCGAGGCCGGTCACCCGGATCTCCACCGAACCGTTCACCGGGAAGCGGCCCAGCGCCGCGTACGCGGCGAGCCGCTCCCGGTAGAAGGACGTGAACTCGGCGACCACCCGCTGTACTTGGGCCCGTGCGGTGAGAACGGCGTAGCCGTTCGCGGTCACCCGCAGCGTCGTCGGCTTGATGTAGAGCAGGGTGTTCTTCGACGGCCCCCAGATGTCGGCGGACAGCGTCGCCACCAGCCCGAGCGCCGCCACGTCGTACTGCGCGTTGCCCAGCACCGGAGCCAGATACCAGGCCGCGTCCGAGGTCATCCGCCCGACCAGGTCCGCCACCACGGTCGGGACGTTGTCGGAGAACGGGTAGTTGTACGGCGATGTCACATGCCGCGAGGTGAGCGGCCGCGTCGGCGCCACGCTCCACACCTTGAACCAGGGGAACTCGGTGAAGGCGAACCAGATCGCCTCCACCCGCCCCGACTTGTCGAGGTAACTCGCGAGGGTGCGCCCCTCGGCGCCGGGCGCCGCGAAGAGCTCGGCGGCCGGGATGTCCGTACGGCTCACACACCGCAGATCGACATTCGCGCCGACCCGCAGCACGACCTCCGTCACCAGCGCACGGCCCAGATGGGTGAGCAGCGCGGCACAGTCCGCCTCGTCGCGCTCGTACGTGCGCGGCACATACGCACCGGAGCTCTCGTCCCACACGATCGCCGTCAGCGACAGCACCAGATTGCTGAGCGAGCCGTATGTGTGCCCGGGCAGCCGCTGCTCGCCCCGCGCCGGTACGGCGGTGCCGTGCGCGTCGACGGCGAGCGCGCCGCCCAGGGTGAGATCACCGGGGGCGGGCGCGGCGGTGACCCCCAGGCCGTGCTCCTCCAGGTAGGTGAGCAGGGCCTCCATCGTGACGCCGGTGCCGGCGCGCACCGCGGTCGCCGACTCCAGGGTGAGGCCGGTGAGATGACGGGCGGTGTCCACAAGGAGTACAGGTGCGTCCGACCCGGTGCCCTCGGTGATCGTCAGCGGCGACCAGCCGTGCGCGGAACCCCGGGCACGCACCCTCCAGCCGTGCCGCCAGGCCCAGTTGACGACCTCGGCCACCTGATCCGCGCCGGCCGGAGCACAGGCCCACAGCCCGTCCGCGGTGATCTCGCCGACCCAGTTGCGGTACGCCGAGCGGTACAGGGCGACATCCGCCGGGAAGTCCGGCAGCTCCTGTGCGGCGAGGGCAGGATCGGCCGCGATCAGCACGGGTGCGGCGGCCAGCGCGGCCGCGCCCGCAAGGAAGCCGCGACGGCTCAACGACGAGTTCTCCGACGACCGGGACGATAAGTTGCTCGCTGAACAATCAGTCACGGCTTCACGCTAGGGGCCCGTTGACACGTGCAGGATTCCTGTCCAATACCATCACTCGTCCGAGTGAATGTTTCACAGGTGGCGCTCCGGAGCGGTCGGTTCCGTGCACAGGCGTGACGGATGACAGACTGCCCCCATGGAAGAGCGCACATTCGGTAGGTCGGGTCAGCACGCGTCCGTCGTCGGTCTGGGCACATGGCAGCTGGGCGCCGACTGGGGAGACGTCGACGACAAGGAAGCCCTGGCGGTGCTGGAGGCGGCGGCCGAGTCGGGGGTGACCTTCTTCGACACCGCCGACGTGTACGGCGACGGGCGCAGCGAGCAGACCATCGCCGCGTTCCTCAGCGGCAGGCCGGACCTGCATGTGCTGGTCGCCACGAAGATGGGCCGCCGCGTCGAGCAGATCCCCGAGAACTACGTCCTCGACAACTTCCGCGCCTGGAACGACCGTTCACGGCGCAACCTCGGCGTCGACCGCATCGACCTCGTACAGCTGCACTGCCCGCCCACGCCCGTGTACTCCACGGACGAGGTGTTCGACGCCCTGGACACCCTGGTCGAGGAGGAGCGCATCGCGGCCTACGGGGTCAGCGTGGAGACCTGCGCCGAGGCGCTGACCGCGATCGCCCGGCCGAACGTGGCGAGCGTCCAGATCATCCTCAACGCCTTCCGCATGAAGCCGCTGCGCGAGGTCCTCCCGGCCGCCCAGGAAGCCGGCGTCGGCATCATCGCCCGTGTCCCCCTCGCCTCCGGTCTGCTGTCGGGCAAGTACACCAAGGACACCGTCTTCCCCGCCAACGACCACCGCACCTACAACCGGCACGGCGAGTCCTTCGACGTCGGCGAGACCTTCTCGGGCGTCGACTACACGACGGGCGTCGAGGCGGCCGCCGAGTTCTCCGCGCTCGCGCCCGAGGGGTACACCCCGGCCCAGCTCGCGCTGCGCTGGATCGTGCAGCAGCCCGGCGTGACCACCGTGATCCCCGGCGCCCGCTCGCCCGAGCAGGCCCGCGCCAACGCGGCCGCCGCCAAGCTCCCGCCGCTCACGGACGAGACACTCACCGCGATCCGCGACCTCTACGACCGCCGGATCAAGGACCAGGTGGAAGCCCGCTGGTAACCGCGGCAATCGGCTCACGGCTCCAGGAGCAGCTGCCACTCCTGCTCCTGGTCGCCGGAGACCGAGCCCTGGTCCTGGGCCGTGAAGGCTTGGGTGAGCGTCTCACGCGCCCGCGCCACCGCCACGGGGGAGCCCTGCACGGTCAGCGTGACCGCCCCGGACAGATGGCCGGCGGGAGCGGCCTCGGCCGGGTGGCCCGCCGGATCGTGCTCGAACCTCGCCGTGTGGACGGTGACCTCGTCGTCGGCGGGAAGCTCCTCCTTCGGCCTTCCGAAGGCGGGCTCCAGGACCCGCACGACCGCGCGTGCGTCCGCGGCGGTGCCGCCGCTGACGGTGACCGTGAGCTCGCTGCCGGACATGGTCGTCGGACTCCTAGGGTGGTCGTCGTGCGCCATGCGCTCCGTGTAACCGCCTGTTGATCGCCCAAACAGGGTCCGATTGCGCACGGCCCGGTCAATCCCGCGCGAACAGGGAACCCGGGTCAGGTAGACATCCGGGGCGATCGAGCCGGGAGGAACTTTGCCGGCCACAAACAGCAGAGCAGAAGTGAACGAGTGGGGGCGGCACGAGACCGAGGAGGAGAGGGCCGACCGGAAGTGGGGTGAGCTGATCCAGGAGGTCAGGGTCGCCCAGACCGGAGTGCAGATCCTGTTCGGTTTCCTGCTCACCGTGGTGTTCCAGCAGAAGTACGACTCGCTGGCGCACACCGACAAGACCATCTACATCGTGACCGTGGTGCTGGGCGCCGCCGCGACCGGAGCGCTGATCGGGCCGGTCTCCCTGCACCGCCTGGTGTCCGGGCGGCGGGTCAAGCCACAGGCCGTGGAGTGGGCCTCCCGGATGACCTTCGTGGGCCTGGCGCTCCTGCTCGCCACCATGACCTCCTCGCTGCTGCTGATCCTCCGGGTCGCCACCCACAACGCGGCCGTGCCCTGGATCGTCACGGGAGTGGTCGCGTGGTACGTGCTGTGCTGGTACGGGGTGCCATTGTGGACCCGGTACCGCCATACGGAGTGACGCCCAGTGCGTCGAGCTGCCGGTCGTGCAGGCGGGAGAGCAGCAGCACCGAGACCGTGGCGCCGACCAGCGCGCAGAACATGTCCCACTGCGTGTCCCACACGTCACCCTGCGTGGCCAGGAAGGCGTCCGCGGAATGCCCGCCGGTCACCGCGGCCAGCCACTCCAGCATCTCGAAGACGGCACTGAAGGCGAGGCACGCGCACACGGTCAGCGGCGCCAGCCAGCGGCTGCCGCGCAGCGGCGAGGTACGGCTGAGCAACTCCCGTACCAGAACGGCCGGTACGAAGCCCTGCATCAGGTGGCCGAAGCGGTCGTACGGATTGCGGGCAAGGCCGAAGGTGTCCCGCACCCAGTCGCCCAGCGGCACCTGCGCGTAGGTGTGGTGGCCGCCCACCGCCAGGACCAGCGCATGGGCGGCCAGCAGGCAGCACAGCAGGTTCGTCAGCGGGAAGCGGCGCCAGGTCAGCACCACGAGCGGCAGCCCGGCCAGCACCCACACCGTCTCCAGGAACCAGGTGGTGCGATCGCGCGCACCCCAGGCCGAGGCGGCCAGGCCCAGTGCCACGGCCACGGCCAGCAGGGCGGGCAGCCGCCGTCGCGGGACGGCGGAGTGCAGAACAGCAGTCATGGGGGCTCCTCCTCGTGGAAGCCCCATGCTGGCCGAGGGGGTGGGCGAGGGCATGAGTACGGCTACTCAGCCCCGCCCGGGCCCAGATCCTCAGCCCTTGTCGCCGCGCAGCGCGCTCAGGCACATCACGATGGCCTGCTGGAGCTCCTCCAGACGCTGGACCATGTCGTCCTCGACGAAGTCCTGCACATCGTCGAAGGTCAGCTCCTCGAACGCCTTCGTCGCCTTCTGCAGACTGCTGTAGAACTTGGTCCGCCGCTCCTGCACCCGCAGTTCGGGGTCGGCCTCCACGGCCTCGGCGACGAGGGACTTCATGGTGTCGTAGGCCTCGCCGGCCCACTCTCCGGTGTCCTCGTCGTCCTCGAGCTCGTCGATGAGCGACAGGTGCCGCTCGGCCTCCTGGCGCAGATCGACCGGCGCGTCGATGGTCTGCCCCGCCGGGGTCTTGACCTGCCCCGACTCGGCGATCTGCCGCACATAGCCGATCCGGTCGGCGGCCCGGCTCTCGGTGGCGACGGCCTTCTTCAGGTCGTCGGTGCGGACGACGTCCCGCGCCAACTCGGCCTGCAGCTCCGGGTCCTCGCGGACCCGGTCGAGCAGAGCCTGGCGGGCCGCCCGGGCGGTGGAGGGGTCGGCGAGGATCGCGGCGCGCAGGGCGGTGGGGTTCTCTGCGACCTCCAGCGCCTTCGTCGGCCGGATGCCCTCCGCCTCGGCGGCCTCCGCGATGGCGGTGCCCCGCTCGGAGGTCGCGCTGTTGCGGGACACGTAGTAGCTCAGCCATACGTCCGCGTCCGGCAGCTCCACCTCCTGGCCCGGCGCCAGCGCCTCGAAGTGCGGAACCATGCCGTCGTCGGCGGCCCGGTCCCAGGCCTTGTAGTAGCGCATGACGCGCTCCGGGGAGCACCCGGCCAGCTCCGCGAACTCCTTCGCGGACACCTTCGGCGTCTCCTCCGCACCCTGCCCGCCGGGCCGCACGCTGCGCGCCACCATCAGGCCGAAGGCCCACCCTCCGGTCCGCGCGTAGACCCCGAACTCGCGCGCGTCCCGCGCGACGAGGTCGGACAGCGGGGCGGGGGACGACTCGGACGGGACGATCGCTAGGGTCACGGACGACTCTCCTGTGCAAAGCTGGTCGGACTGCAAACGTGCAGACCGGCAGCCTATCCGGACCCGTCCGCCGGACTTCCGCGATCAGCCGAAGGCGTCCCGCAGCGCCGGCAGCAGTGTCTTCTCCGCCCAGTCCAGATACGCCGGCTGGGACTCGCCGCCGATCTGCACCAGTGCGATCTCCCCGAAGCCGGCCTCGGCGTACGGGCGTACGGCCTCGACGAAGTCGTCCGGGTTGTCGCCGCACGGGATCGACGAGGCGACGTCGTCATGGGTGACGAACTGCGTCGCCGACTCGAACGCATCCGGGTGCGGCAACTCGGAGTTGACCTTCCAGCCGTTGCCGAACCAGCGGAACTGCGCGTGCGCGCGCTTCACCGCCGTGTCCCGGTCGGGGTCGTAGCACACGGGCAGCTGGCCCACGCGCGGCTTGCCCTCACCGCCGTGCTCGTCGAACGCGGTCAGCAGGCCCGCCTTGGGCTCGGTGGCGATGACCAGGTCGGCGAGCCTGCCCGCGAGGGCGCAGGACTGCTCGCCGGAGACGGCGATGCCGATGGGCGGCGCCTCGTCCGGCAGGTCCCACAGCCGGGCCGACTCCACGTCGAAGTGCGTGCCGCGGTGGTTGACATGGCCGCCCTTGAACAGCGCCCGGATGATCTCCACCGCCTCCTCCAGCATCTCGTGGCGCACGTCGACGGACGGCCAACCGCCGCCCACCACATGCTCGTTGAGGTTCTCCCCGGAGCCGAGACCCAGCCGGAAGCGGCCCTCGGACAGCAACTGCATCGTCGCCGCCTTCTGCGCCACCACCGCCGGGTGGTAGCGGACGGTGGGACAGGTCACGTAGGTCATGAGCGGAATGGTGGAGGTCGCCTGGGCCGCCGCGCCCAGCACGCTCCACGCATACGGCGAGTGACCCTGCGAACGCAGCCACGGGAAATAGTGGTCCGAGGTCACGGAGAAGTCGTAGCCGGCGCCCTCGGCCCGCACCAGATGGTCGACGAGGTCACGGGGGCCGGCCTGCTCGGTCATCATCGTGTATCCGATTTGCACCATGTCCGCCGAGTCCCCGGTACAGGCAGCTGAAAACGGCCCTCGATCGAGCGCCGGTCAGCAGGGAGGATGCCCTCATGAGCGCCCGCCCGCTGCCCGTCGGCAGCCCCGCCGCCCAAGGCGTCGACGCCACCGGCGTCCACGCATTCCTCGACGCCCTCGAAGCCGCTCCGGACATCGAGCCGCACAGCCTGATGATCATGAGGCACGGCCGGCTAGTGGCCTCCGGCTGGTGGGCGCCTTACACACTGGAACGACCGCACCTGCTGTACTCCCTCAGCAAGGGCTTCACGGCGACGGCCGCCGGGATCGCCGCCGGTGAGGGGCTGCTGCGCTTCGACGACCCGGTGATCTCGTACTTTCCCGAGTTCGACGCCGACATCACCGACCCGCGCAGCCGCGCGATGCTGGTACGGCACGTGGCGTCCATGGCCAGCGGGCACGAGGCGGAGACCCTCGACCGGGCGCTCGCCGCCGACCGCGCGGACCTGGTGCGCGGCTTCCTGCTGCTGCCGCCCGAGCGGGAGCCGGGGAGCGTCTTCGCCTACAACCAGCCCACGACCTACACCCTCGCCGCGATCGTGCAGCGTGTCGCAGGGCAGTCGCTGACCTCGTATCTGCGCCCGCGGCTGCTGGACCCGCTCGGGGTGGGCGAGGCGGCCTGGCTGCGCGACCGGGCCGGCCGGGAACTGGGCTTCAGCGGGCTGCACGCCACCACCGACGCGATCGCCCGGCTCGGCCAGCTGTATCTGCAGGACGGGGTGTGGGAGGGCCGGCGCCTGCTGCCCGAGGGATGGGTGGCCGAGGCCACGCGCCCGCACATCGGCAACGGCGACGGTACGGCTGCGGGGGCGCTGTCGGACTGGCAGCAGGGCTACGGCTTCCAGTTCTGGACCTCCCGGCACGGCTACCGCGGCGACGGTGCGTACGGGCAGTTCTGCCTGGTGCTGCCCGAGCACGACGCCGTGGTCGCGACGACCGCGGCGACCGAACAGATGCAGCAGGTGCTCGACCTCGCCTGGCAGCACCTTCTGCCGGCCTTCGGCCCCGAACCGCTGCCGGGCCGCGAGCACGAGGACACGGCCCTGCGGGAGCGGATGACGAGGCTCGCGCTGCCCCCGGCCGCGGGAAAGCCCGCACCGCCGGAGCGGGAGCAGGACTGGGCGGGCGGCGAGTTCACGCCGTACGGCGGCGTCTGCGCGGACCAGCCGAAGCTGACCGCGGCCGGGGTGAGAAGGGGCGCGGACGGCTGGACACTGCGCCTGACCGAGGACGGGCACGACCTCGATCTGCCGGTAGGGGAGGACGGCTGGACGGTCACGGACGATCCGCTGCCGACCGCGGTGAGCGGGGGATGGACCGACGCGGACACTCTCGCCGTGGACGTCGTGTTCCTGGAGACACCGCACCGGCTGACCGTGACGTGCTCGCTGCCGGAGCGCACCTTCACGGCGCGATGGCACACCACTCCGCTGCACAGCCCCCCGCTGCGCGCCTTGCGCGCGCCCCGGACCTCAGCCTGACGTCACCCGGAAGGTCCGCAGGAAGGTGTCCAGCGCCTGCCGGTTGGCGGCGTCGTTCCAGTCGGCGGCCGGAGTCGTCCAGCGCAGTGAGAAGCCGCGGCCGCCGCCGAGCAGGAAACCGCGCCCGAAGGTGCGCACCCGCGTGCCGTCGGCCTCGGAGAGCCATTCCATGTCGGCGGCCTTGTGGCCCTGGTACGTCGTGGCCTTGATCTCGCCGATCCGCTGGAAGCCGTCGTCCTTCTCCAGCTGCGGTTCGACGTCGTCGCGCCAGACGGCGACCGGGTCGGGGCCCACGACGGTGCTGTAGGTGACCGCGAGGGTACGGGGATCGCCGTCCGCGCCGAAGGTCACGCGGGTCGAAAGGTCGCCCACGCGCGAGGTGTGCACCCGTTTCCAGTCCTTGGGGAGGGCGACGGAGAAGCCCTCGGGCGCGGTGTAGCGGTAGAAGCCCGGCGGCAGCGCGCCGGCCGCCGCGGGGGACGAGGGCGAGGGCGCGGTTGCCGTCCGCGAGGCCGTGGGAGTGGGTGACGCGGACGGGCGGGAGCTCTTGCCGTCGGTGCGGCTGGCCGGTGGCGTGGCGGACACGGTGGCGGACACGGACGGCTGGGGCGCGGTGTCGGTCGCGGATGTGCCGGTGCCCGGCAGGTTGTCGGTGGCGGCCAGCACGGCGGCCGTCACGGTCAGCACGGCGAGCGCGGTGCCGATGGCCATGGTGCGTCTGCTCCAGCCGGGGGCGGCGTGGCAGGCGGCGGTGTAGACACCGCGCAGCCGGGGCCGCGCCACGGTGCCCGAGAGCGTGTCGGGGTCCTCGGTCAGGACACGGGTGAGGGCCTCGCGCACCACCGCGCGGGTCAGCCGCTCCCTGGAGTTCTTGCGGAGCAGCCCCTGCACGGCGGGGGTGAGGGGGCCGGCGTGCACCGGGGTGCGCAGCGGAAGCCGGTCCACGCCCTTCAAGGTGGCCTCGGGCCGGTCCCGGTCCCGGAACGGAGGGCGTCCCTCGACCATCGTGTAGAGGATCGCGCCCAGCGCCCACAGGTCGGCCGCCGGCCCGATGCGCTCGTCACGGGCCTGCTCGGGGGAGGCGTACGACGGCGCGGAGAGCCTCGGTGCCAGGGTCGCGCCGGCCAGGCCGAAGCCGGTGACCACGACGCCACCCCGCTCGTGCACATAGACCTGACCGGGGCTCAGTTCGCCATGGGTGATGCCCTCGCCGTGCGCGGCCTCCAGCACATCGAGCAGCTCCAGCCCGATCCGTGCCGCCCGCACATAGTTGAACGTGCCCTGCTGGGCGACGAGTTCGCTCAGGGGTGTCCCGTCGATCCACTCGGTCACGGTCCACAGCGTGCCGTCCTGCTCGACGGCGTCGACGACCGTCGCGACCGCGCCGGGACACATCAACCCCATCGTCTCGGACATGCGGATGACTCGGGCGGTCGCCCGGGGCCCGGTCTCTCCGTCCGGGTCGGCCGGGAGGGCGATCTGGGTGAGGAGATAGGCGCGTCCGACATTGACGTCCTTGCCGTACCAGCAGATGCGGTTCGTCTCCTGGTGGACGACATCGACGAGCCGGTACCTCCCGGCGACCAACTCGTGCGTGAAGACATGCGCCTTGACCATGGCCATCCCTCGTCGTACCCCTGCGTCTCACCTTTCACAGAGGTACGGGGAGCGCGACGGGGTGCGTTCAAAGGATCCGCAAATCATCGGCGCCCGCGGGCATTTGTTCATTCAGCGGACAACGTCTCGAACTCAGCCCGCTCCGAAGCGTTTCGCCCACCCCATGACATCGCCGGTCGTCGCGTTGCCCCCGCACACGACCAGTCCGAGCCGTGCGCCCTCGCCGACCCGCTCCAGGACCTGCCGGGCCGCGGGCAGCAGACAGCCCGCCGCGGGTTCGGCCCACACCTTGGCGTGGTCGGCGAGGTCGAGCGTGCCCCGCACCGCCTCCCGGTCCGGCACCACGAGCACCTCGTGGACCAGCGCGGACACATGGTCGTAGGTCAGCTGCGAGACGGACGGTGCGCTGAGCGTGCTCACGATCGACGACAGGGCGACCGGCACCGGGCCGCCCGCCGCCAGCGCCGCCGACATGGCCTGCGCACCCTCGGTCTCCACACCCCAGATCCGCACGTCCGGCCGCCGGTCCCGCAGCGCTGCCGCGACACCGGAGATCAGTCCGCCGCCCCCGATGCTGACGAGCACGTCGGTGACCTCACCCGCGTCGGCGGCGAACTCCAGCCCGACGGTGCCCTGTCCGGCGACGACCACCGGATCGTCGAAGGGATGGACCAGCGTCAGCCCCTCCTCCTGGAGCCGCGTCATCAGCGCGAACGCCTCGCCCATGGTGTCCGTCAGCCGCACCGACGCTCCCGCGGCCTCGGCGATCTCGATCGCGCGGGCCGGTGCCGAGCGCGGCATGACCACCGTGGCCTTCACATCGAGGGCGGCGGCCATGACCGCGAGGGCGATCCCGTGGTTGCCGCCGCTGACCGCCACGACTCCGGCGGCCCGCTCACCGGTACTCAGCGACAGCAGCTTCGCCGTCGCACCGCGCGCCTTGAACGAACCGGTGCGCTGCAGCAGTTCCAGCTTGACGGTGACCGGGGCTCCGAGCAGTGCGGCCAGTCCCGGGCTCGGCAGCGTAGGCGTACGCACGACGTGCCCGGCGATGCGCTCGGCCGCGGCTTCGACCTCCGAGATCCCGATCAAGACAGTCACCCCTCCCGGCACGGGGGAGACGAGGGCCCGCACCGCCTCGCACCCTGCCGCCGGAGACGGCGTAGGTCAAACGCTTTGGCCGCTCATGGCGGGCGACGGGCGTCGGTGCCCCGCGAGCAGGCGCCGCCACCGCCTCAGAGATCCCGCAGCACCAGGTACTCCAGCATGGACCGCAGCTCCTCCACCGGCCGTGCCGGCAGGGCCAGGTCGTCGAGAGCCCCCTCCACCGCGGCGATGTGCGCCCGCGCCTCGGCCAGCGCCTGCGTCCGGCCGCCCAGCGTCTCGATCAGTGCGGCCGTCTCCCCGGGGTCCCCGCCCGCGTCCAGGAGTGCGGCGAGCCGGCGCGACGCAGGGGCGCCGGAGTCGAGTGCGGCCAGCACCGGGAACGTCTTCTTCCGTTCCCGCAGATCGCCGTGTACGGGCTTGCCGGTGACCGCGGGATCGCCCCAGATGCCCAGGACGTCGTCGACGACCTGGAAGGCGATGCCGAGGTGCCGTCCGGCACGGTCGAGGGTGTCGACGAGCGCAGGCGCCGCGCCGCCGAGCAGGGCACCGAGGGCGGCCGCGCCGCCGAGCAGGGCGCCCGTCTTGTGCTCGGCCATCGCCCGGTACTCCTCCGGCCGCACCCGCCGCGGCCCCGTCCACGGGCGGGTGGCGAACAGCAGGTCGTCCGCCTGGCCGCGCACCAGGTCGCCCAGCGCCGCCGACAGCACCCGCACCGCCTGCGGCCCGCCCGGTGCCGCCGCCAGGGTCTCGACGGCCAGCGCGAACAGCGCATCGCCCGCGAGGACGGCGGGCCCGGTGCCGTAGGCCTTCCAGACGGTGGGGCGGCGGCGCCGGGCCGTGTCGCCGTCCATGATGTCGTCGTGCAGAAGGGAGAAGGTGTGCACCAGCTCCACCGCGACCGCCGCGGGCACCCCGGCCCGCCCGTCCGCGCCCGCGGCCTCGGCTCCGAGCACGGCCAGCGCCTGCCGCACGCCCTTCCCGCCGGACGCGCCGGTCGGCGCACCGCCCACCTCGCACCAGCCGAAGGAGTAGGCGGCCATCTCTCCCACCCAGGGATGCATGCGCCCCACGGCCTCCACCAGCGCGGGCCGCACCAGCTCGCGGCAGCGGTCGAGGACCTGAGGTGCCGCGGCGGGTGCCCGCAGCGTCGAGGGAAGCGCCGTCACCGTACGACCTCCGCGGCCACGCCGAACTCCTGCTGCGCCCGCGCCACCATCTCCCGTGCGTGCCGCAGCCCGATCCGCTCCAGTTCCTGTGCCAGGTCGGCGAGTTCGGCCGCCGTCTCGGCGCGGTCGCGGCCCAGCCGGGCCAGGGACTTGGCCAGCCCCAGCCGTGCCAGCGCCTGCCCGCGCGGCTCACTCATCGCACGGAACTCCGCGAGCGCCTGCTCGTACAGGTCCCGGGCCTCGGCCAGGCGCCCCGCCCGGTACAGGACGTTGCCGCGCATCTTGTGGTTGTAGGCCAGCGCGCTGGACAGCCTCATCGCCCGGCAGATCGTCTCCGCCTCGGACAGCAGGGTCAGCGCCCGCTCGGTGTCCCCGTCCCGCACGGACACGAGGTCGGCGAGCCCGCGCAGCGCCCAGGCGTGGCCGCGACGGTCGTCGGCGCGCGCGGCTATCGCGGCCGCCTCCTCGAACAGCGCGAACGCGGTGTCGTACTCACCCGTGTTGCGGTGGATCTGCGCGATGCCCTCCAGCGCCCACACCGTGTGCCGCGCCTCGCCGCGCCGCCGGGCCTCCGCCAGCAGCTGTTCGTGGAGCCTGCGCACGGCCTGGTAGTCGCCCTGGATGCGGCCGGTCTCGGCGAGTCCGGCGAGGGAGTAGCCGCGTACGACGACGTCGCCGCCGCGTTCGCCGAGTTCGGCCGCGAGCCCCAGCAGCCGCCGGGCCAGCGGGAAGGCGCCGCGCTGCCGGGCCAGAGTGCCGCCGCTCCACAGCGCCCACGCCATCGCGGCCGTGTCCCCGGCCGCGCGGGCCGCACGGTAGCTCGCCTTCCACGCCCGGTCGGCGTCCCCGACCTGCCCCAGCCGGCGGTGTGCCTCCGCGACCGCGAGGCCGGACCGGGCCACCTCCGCATGCCGCCCGGCCTGCTCGGCCGCTCTCAACTCCCGTGTCCCGGCGGCCAGTACGTCGGTGAGCGAGGAGTTCACGGAGAGGGCGTTGAGAGCGCCCTGGTATTCGGGGGCGAATGCCTTGCCGTACATGGATCCCTTTCGGTGGCATGTATACACCCCATCTATACATTGCACGTATACATGGTGTGTATAGAGCGTCGAAAAATGGGCCCTGGCCCGTGGGACCAGGGCGTCACCTGTTGGGGATCAAGACGTCGTCGGCGCCGGAGAGGTTGCTCCTGAGGCGCAGATCACTCGGTGAGGGTCAGTGCTGCTGGGCCTTCTGCGGGGTCGCCTCGCTCGGCCGTACGACCACGTAACCGTCGCCCTGCAGCATCAACTGCACGGCCTCCCCGCTGCCGCCGCGCAGCATCGATCCGATGGACTGCGAACGGTGCAGCGAGGTCTGCAGACCGGCCGTCCAGCCGACCACCGCGTCCGTGTCGACGTACACCGGGAACTGCGCCGAGACCGGGATGACCAGCGGATTGCCCTCGCACACCAGGCCCAGTCGGCCCTGTCCGGTGAAGACACTGTTGAACAGGCCGCCGCCCGCGATGCCCGCGCCCTTCACCGTCGCGATCCGGTACGACAACGAGGCGTCGAAACACAGGACGTTGCGGCCGTTGACGGTGAACTCGTCGCCGGGGTCGACCTCGACGATGAAACAGTTCTGCGCCTCGTGCGCGAACCAGGCCTCGCCCTGCCCGCGCACCGTCATCAGCGGCAGCCCCTCCCCGGTGACCGCGCGCTTGAGCATGCCGCCCACGCCCTGGCCCTTGCGCTCGAACTGGAGGTTGCCGCGGTAGGCGACCATCGCGCCCTGGCGGGCGAGCATGTCGCCGTTCACCGCGTATTTGATGCACTTGGCGTTCTCGACCGTCATGCCGGGCGCGGTGGCCGGCTGGACCATGTGCTCGCTGGAAAAGAGGGAACCCTTCATGCGGGCATCCTGTCCCGGAGGATTCCGTTCCGCCAAGATCACGGGGAGGGTCGGTTTCCGGTGGTCAGGCGCCGAACAGCTGGGTCCAGTACATGCCCGCCGGGCCGCCGCCCGCGAAGCCGATCCCGATATGGGTGAAATCGGGCTTGAGGATGTTGGCGCGGTGGCCGGGGCTGTTCATCCAGCCGTCCACGACCTCGGCGGGGGAGCGCTGACCGCAGGCTATGTTCTCGCCGATCGAGCGCCGTCGTGCCCCCGCGGCGGCGGCCCGCGGTCCCAGGGCTGACTTCCCTCCGGGGACGTGTGCGCGTAGAAGGCGCGGGCCACCATGTCCGCGCTGTGCGCCTGCGCCGCGGTGGTCAGCAGGGGGTCGGTGGCCAGCGGCGGCAGACCGGCGCCGGAGCGCTCCCGGTTGGTGAGGGCGACGACCTCGGCCGCCGTCCGCGCCAGATCGCCCGGGCCGAGCGGCCTGGCCCACAGTGCGGTCCAGTAGATGTCGCCCGACCGGCCGTCGAGGGCGTACGCCAGGCCGGCATGCACAAAGGCCGGGTCGCACAGGGTGCGGCCGGACTGCTCCTCGCTCAGGCAGTACTCGACGAACTCGGCGGGCGTACGCGGACCGGAGACCAGGTGCTCGCCGACGGTGAGATACGTGTACCCGGCGGCCGTGACCCGCTGGTACACGGAGAGGCCGTCCCGGCCCTCGACACCGAGGCGTCCTGCCGAGGCCATGGCACCGGCATGGGCGCGGGCCGCCGACGTCAGACGGGCGTCGAGGGCCACGGGGGGTGAACCGGCTTCGGTGCGGGCGGAGTTGACCAGGCCGAGGAAGCCCTCGGGGTCAGAGGAGTTCAGCGTGGCCGGGGCGGGGGAGTGGGGTCGGGCCCGGGGGAGGGGCGGTGTGGGGGGCGCCTGCCGGGCTCCGGCGCGCGGTGATGCCGGGGCGGTGGGTCGGGACGGCGAGGCCGGCGCTGTGGGCGGGAATCCCGGTGGCGCGGCCGAGGCGCGGCCCCCGGGTGCCCCTCGTGCCGCAGACCGGGCCTGCACCCCGTGTGTCACCGCCGTCCCGGCGCCTTCGTCGAGGACGTCCACGCCGAAGTCCCGCGCCAGCCCGGCCAGACCGTCGGCGTAGCCCTGTCCCAGGGCCCGCAGCTTCCAGCCGCCGCCGCGCCGGTAGATCTCCGCGAGCAGCACCACCGTCTCCTCACCGGGGCGTGGCGGGGTGAAGCGGGCGAGTGAACGGCCGGCCGCGGCCGAGACATGGAGCGTGGGCGCGGGCAGGAGGCCCAGAGCAGTGCCGGGTTCGGCCGGGCTGACGACCACCGTGACCCGGGTGGCTCCCGGGCGCAGCCTGGGCGGGTCGACGGTGAGGGTGTCGCCGTCGAGTCGGGCGCCCGGCGCGGAGGGCTGGTTGTAGAACACGAAGTCGGCGTCGCCGCGGACCCTGCCCCCGTCGTCCGTGATCAGCGCGGACACATCGAAGGGGCCGGGCACCCGGACGCTCACGGCGCCGTCCGGAAGGGGCATGTTGCCCCCGGGCACCAACTCGCTCATCCCGCCGCCCCGGTGTCGTCGCTCACGCCTCTATGGGCTCCACCGGACAACGTCCACCGGGGCGGCGCGGTTCCCGTCGGCTCAGTCCCGGGCAACGCCGGGAGCGATGTCCTCGTGGCGCTCCACGGGCGGGGCCACGCGCCCGACCTTCGACTGCTTGCCGCAGAACGCGGACTCCATGGTGCTCAGCATCGTGTTGAGCACGGGGATGTTGTTGGACGTGGTGGCCACGGCCGTGAAGCTGCGCCGGCCGTCCTTCGTGGCGAACGCGTACGTGTAGTAGCCCTGGACGACGCCCGTGTGCCCGTACACCGAGACACCGCAGGACAGGTCGCGGCGCCCCAGTCCGAGGCCGTACCCCTGAGTGCTGCTGACCGGCACCATGCGCTCCATCTGCCGCAGTTGCGCCGGTGACGTCAGCCGGCCGGCGAGCAGGGCGGAGAGGAAGGTGTTCAGGTCCCGCGTGGTGGAGATGATCGCGCCCGAGGTCTGCGCCCAGGACATCGTCTGGTCCGTCGCGTCGATCAGGGGCGCGTCCTTCTGGTCCGGGGTGAGATAGCCCCTGGCGTGGCGGCCGGGAATCTGCGCGCTGGGGTGGACGTAGAAGGTGTCGCGCAGTTTCAGCGGCTTGAAGATGCGGTTCTCGTACTCCGTGCGTACGGGGTGGCCGGTCAGCTTCTCGATGAGCATGCCGGCGACGACGAAGTTGGTGTTGGAGTACGAGAACGAGCCCGGAGCGCTGGTGCGTGGGTGCCACAGCGAGCGCTTCACCAGCTCACGGTAGGTGAAGACCTTGCCGCGGACCTCCTCGAAGCCGGGGACGGTCTTCGCGAACATGGTGTCCGTGTAGTCGTACAGGCCGCTTCGGTGGCCCAGGATCTCGCGCACTGTGATCGTGCGGTCCGGGAGCAGCCCCGGCAGATAGCCGTCGACCGGGGCGTCGAGTCTCAGCTTGCCCTCGTCGGCCAGTTGCAGCAGCACGACGGTCGTGAAGGTCTTGGTGACACTGCCGATGCGGAACCGGTCCGCGGTGCTGATCGTCCGTCTGCTCGTGCGGTCGGCGATGCCCATGGCGGCCCCTTCGACCCTGCCGTGGTCGTCGATCCGGGCGACCGCGCCCGGTGCACCCTGTTTCAGCGCGGTGACGAGGCGGCCTTGAAGACCGGCGAGGTCCGGCTTGGGCAGCGGCACGGCGGGCGTGGCGTGCGAGGGGACCACGAGCAGGGAGAGCACGACCGTTCCCAGGACCGTGCCCTTGGATGCGAGATGAGTCACATTCACGTGAGGCAACTTTCTTCCGTGTCGTCACATCTCCACAGTCGACGCACAGTTGGTCACCCGCTGATCACTGAGCGATGTGGATTTGCAAAGTATTGCCATATATCGCACGGAAAGCGTTATTTTAGTCTTTACATGGACATGACTCGTCCGAAAGGGTTTCTTTCCGGGGCCCGACCAGCCCCCATGGCGCTCAACGGCGCCATGCGTCAAGGCGGTTGGTGATCCCGGCCGCCTTGCAAGGAAGGAACCCTCATCAGTGCGTAGACCGCACATACGCAGCGTGGCGGTTGCCGTCGCCGTGACGACGGCCGCCACGGGCCTGGCCGGCACCGCCTTCGGCACCACCACGGGGACGGCTCACACCGCTGCCACCGCCGGCACCTCGGCCGCCTCCGTGGTGGCCGCCGCCCGCGCCGCCGCCTTCGCCCACTCCGCCTCGACCGGCGTCCCCCAGGGCGACGAACTGCACGCCGAGGACGTCATGATCGACCCGGAGGGTGCCCGGCACGTCCGGTTCACCCGGGCGCACCAGGGCATGCAGGTGCTCGGCGGCGACCTCGTCGTCCACCTCACCAGGCAGCTGGCGTACGCGGGTGTCACCCGGGCCGCCGGACACACCGTCAAGCCCGCTGCCGCCACCGCGGCCAAGCTGTCGGCCGCCGAGGCGCAGCAGAAGGCGGCCACGGCCGCCAAGGGCGACGCCGGCACCGCCGAACTCGTCGTGGACGCCCGCGACGGCGCATCCGCCCTCGCCTACCAGGTGCGGGTCAGCGACAGCGCTACCGCAGAGGGCAGCGGCTCCCGGACGGTCGTCATCGACGCCGTCACCGGCAAGGTGCGCAGCAACACGCCCGACAGCGACGAGTTCCTCTCGCCGGCGCTGCTCGACACCCTGCGCGAGCGCGGCGAGACGCTGGACCCCGCCACGGGCGCCGGTGCGCAGACGGCCGGCCTCGCCGCTACCTCGGCCTCGTCCGCGGCCGCTGCCACCCGCTACCCCTCGACGGCCCACGGCACCGGCAAGTCCCTCTTCGTCGGCACCGTCCCGCTGACCACCACGCGCACGGCCCGCACCACCTATCTCCTCAAGGACCCGACCCGCTGGGGCACCGAGACCCGGGACGCCAAGGGCCAGGAACTGGAGAGCTTCGCCCGCGGCAAGAAGATCACCACCAGCAACGACGTCTTCGGCAACGGCAAGGTCACCAGCCGCAACACCGCCGCCGCCGACGCCCAGTACGGCATCACCAAGACCCTGGACTTCTACAAGAAGACCTTCGGTCGCAAGGGCATCGAGAACAACGGCAAGGGCGCCCGCGCCATGGTCCACTTCGGCAACAAGGTGGCCAACGCGTTCTGGGACTCGGTCTGTGACTGCATGCTCTACGGCGACGGCGACGGCGACGAGATCAAGAAGCCGCTGGTCGCCCTGGACGTCAGCGGCCACGAGCTGACCCACGGCGTCGTCGACGCCACCGCCAAGCTGGAGCCCACCCGCATCGACGAGAGGGGCAACCAGTACGGCGAGGCGGGCGCGCTCAACGAGTCCCTCGCCGACATCTTCGGCTCCAACGTCGAGTTCTTCGCGAACAACGCGTCGGACAAGCCGGACTACCTCATCGGCGAGAAGATGGGCCTGGCCCAGAAGTTCCTGCGCCGCCTCGACCACCCGTCGCTGGACCGGCTCGAGGGCAGCATCGACTACTGGGCGCCCGAGGTGTACGACGCCGAGGTGCACGCCGGCTCCGGCGTCTCGTCGCACGCGTACTACCTGCTCGCCGAGGGCAGCGGCCAGAAGACGATCGGCGGCGTCAAGTACGACTCCCCGACCTACGACGGCTCGACGGTCAAGGGCATCGGCCGCACCAAGGCCACGGCCATCTTCTACCGGGCCCTGACCCGCTACATGGTCTCCACGACCGACTTCCACGACGCGCGCAACGCGACGCTGAAGGCGGCCAAGGACCTCTACGGTGCAGGCAGCACGGAGTACAGCACGGTGGACCAGGCCTGGGCCGCCGTCAACGTCACCTCGGCCAACACCCCGGCCGCACACCGCTGACCCCGCGGAACGGTGACACCGGTGCGGGCGCCCCTGTCAGGTGGGGCGCCCGGATCCGGCACAACTAC
The DNA here is from genome assembly GCF_040298885.1 of Streptomyces sp. NPDC001137. NCBI lineage: Bacteria > Bacillati > Actinomycetota > Actinomycetes > Kitasatosporales > Streptomycetaceae > Streptomyces > Streptomyces sp. NPDC001137. The sequence continues at coordinate 52,562 of NZ_JBEPBA010000031.1, read as the reverse complement.
CCTCTTCTGAAGGGCCCGGTCATCATCGCGCTGCGGCGGCCGAACTCAAGTGCGACAATGCAAGCCCGGCCACCGTTTCCGGTCCCCCAGACAGCTGTATCTCCCGCAGGTGAGCCCGAAAGCCCGTCCGGCTGGAGGAGTGGATGTCCCCCGACCACCTCGCCGAGCGGTTCCGTCACGCCGGAGGACATCGCCCGCTGACGGCCCGCTTCGTCCGGGCCGGCCGACTCGGCGGCCTCCTGCTGCTGGCCGGTGCCATCCAGGCCACCCCCGTGCACGCGACCGACGAGCGGCCCCCGTTCACGGTGGTGGGAGCGCCCGCGGACCGCCGTGAGGTCGTCACCTGGGGTGCGAGCGCCGAACGCATGGACGACGCGGTCGCCGGTCGCGGCTACCGGCTCGTCGTCCACACCAGTACGGCCGGAAGCGACGTGCGGATCCGCCTCTCCAACGCCTTCGGGACCCGGCCGGTGACCTTCGACAGCGTCTACGCCGGTAGGCGGCGGGAGGGCGCCCGGCTGGTCCCCGGCAGCAACCACCGGCTCACCTTCGGCGGCGCCCGCTCCGTCAGCGTCCCCGCGGGCGCCGCCGCCCTCAGCGACCCCCTGCCCGGAAGGCTTCCCGCGGCGACCGACCTCGTGGTCAGCATCCACTCATCGGATGCGGCCGGACCCGCGACCGGTCACTGGCTGGCCCTGCAGACGTCCTACACGAGCCAGGGCGACCACACCGCCGAGGAGGGCGCCGCCCACTGGACGCAGACGACCGGCTCCTGGTTCTACCTGGACGCTGTCTCCGTACGCCCGCCCGCCGGCACCCGAGCGGTCGTGACCCTCGGCGACTCCATCACCGACGGCTGGCAGTCCACCACGGGCCTCGACCGCCGCTGGCCCGACTACCTCGCCCGCCGACTGCGCTCCTCCGGCAGCCACCTCAAAGGCGTGGCGAACGAAGGGGTCTCAGGCAATCAGGTCCTCGCGGACGGCGGCGGCCCGAGCGCCCTGAAGCGTCTGCAGCGCGACGTCCTCTCCCAGCCGGGTGTCCGCACCGTCTTCCTCTTCGAAGGCGTCAACGACATCAAGGCCCACACCCAAGTCACCGCCCAGGACCTGATCGCCGGCTACCGCGAGATCGTCGAGCGGGTACACGCGGCCGGGAAGTGCGTCGTCGCCGCGACCGTCGCCCCCTACAAGGGCTGGCCGGAATGGGATCCGGCCGGTGAGAAGGTACGCGGGGAAGTGAACCGGTACATCCGCGGCAGCGGCGAGTTCGACGCCGTCACCGACTTCGACCATGTCCTGCGCAACCCGTACGACCCCGAGCGCATCCGTCCCGTCCTCGACGGCGGCGATCATCTGCACCCCAACGACAAGGGCATGCGGGCCCTGGCCGACGCCGTGGACCTGCCGAGCCTCGACTGCGCCGCCCGGCACCCCGGCGGCTGAGCTCAGCCCGAAGCCGTCGGCTCCGGTGCGATCAGCCCCTGCCGATAGGCGATCGCCACCGCCTCCGTACGACTCGAAGCACCCAGCTTGGCCAGGATGTTGGAGACGTGGACGCTGGCCGTCTTGCCGGTGATGAACAGCTCTTCGCCGATCTGCCGGTTGCTGCGGCCGCGGGCGAGCAGCCGCAGCACGTCCTGCTCCCGGGCGGTCAGCGGGGAGGGGCGCTCCCCGTCCGAGGGGGCGGTGGCCAGACGGCCGCGGCGTATCAGAGCGTCGATCCGCTCCAGCAGGGGCGCCGCGCCGAGCCGCTCGGCCACCGCTCGCGCCTCGCGGGCCTGCACGGCCGCCTCCTCGCGCCGCTCGGCCGCCAACAGCGCCTCGGCGAACCGCACCTGGCAGCGGACCCGCTCGTACACGTCCCCGAAGCCGAACGCGGTCACCGCCTTCTCCCAGGCCGCCGCGTCGGGCCCGGACACCGCCCGCAGCCACTCCGCCTCGGCGCGGGCCAGCCAGGCCATCCCCTCGGGGCCCTGCGGGGTGCCGTCCTCGCCGTGCAGGGCCGACTGCCGGGCCAGCTCGACCAGTTCGTCCGCCGTGTCCTTCCAGCGGTGCCACTCGCCGCCGGACGAGCGCAGTTCCATGGCCGCGTCGGCGACCGCCGTCAGGGCGAGTGTCGCGAACCGCACCGAGGAGTAGGGGAGGTGTCCCGCCTCGTCGGTCAGCGCCGCGACCGTCGCCCGGGTCCGCTCCACCGCCGCCTCCGGCTCGCCGCGCAGCACGGCCGCCTCGGTCAGCGCGATGCCCGCGACCAGCGTGGCCATCCAGTCGAAGGGCCCCTCCAGCAGGGCCCGTGCCCGCTCGACGGCGCTCATGTCCCCGCGGGCCAGCGCCACATACAGGGCCGGCCCCATCGCATAGCCGCCTGCCGAGGGCAGTACGGCAGCGTCGGCCGCCGCGCCCTGCACGCACTCGTCCCAGCGGCCCAGCGTGTACAGCACCAGCAGATGCAGATAGCGCATCTCCAGCGGATACGGCGACGAGAGCAGCCCGGCCCGGCGGGCGCGCTCCAGACCCTCGGTCACCCACGGCAGACAGCCCTCGAGGTCACCCGCCTCGAAGCAGCCGACGGCCAGGTTGAACAGGGCGCGCATCTCCACCGGCGCGTTCCCCGCCCGCCGGGCCAGCTCCCGGGCCTCCTTGAGCCGCTCACGGCCCTCGACGGTGCGCCGGCCGCCGCCCTCCAGGACCGCCAGTGATATGAGCAGGTCGGCCTGCGCGTCCGCGACGCCCAGCTGCTCGGCGATGTGCAGGGCCTGGTGGGCGACCCGCAGCGCCGTCTCGTCGTCCCCGATGTGGCGGGCCGCCATGACATGCGTCGCCGCCGCCCACACCCAGGTCCGGGTCGGCGGTTCGGCGGGGATCATGGCGAGCGCCTCGCTGCTGTAGGCGAACGCGGCCGTCAGGTTGTCGACGCTCATCAGATTGCCGGCCAGTGTGTACCGGACCCGGGCGGCGAGCTCGGAGTCCGTGTCCTGGCCGGTGCCGGCGAGCGCGGCCCGGGTGAGGGACACCGCGCGGTGAGACTCACCGGCGTGCGCGGCCGCCGCCGAGGCGCGCAGTGTGAGCGTCACCTGGTCGATGCCGTCGCCCGTGGGGCGGGCCGCCGGGTCCACCGACGCCCACAGGTCGAGGGCGGTCTCCAGATGCCGCAGTTCCTCGGCGGGCGCGCCCACCCGGCCGGCGTGCTCGGCCGCCTCCAGGGAGGCGGCGAGTGCCTCGGCCAGGTCATGGCTCTCGCGGTAGTGGTGGGCCCGCTCCGCGGCGCTCTCGGCGGGGTGCCCGCGTCCGGCGAGCAGCCGGGCGAACGCGCCGTGCAGCCGGGCCCGTTCGCCGGGCAGCAGATCCGCGTAGACCGCCTCCCGGGCCAGTGCGTGCCGGAAGGCGTAGGTGTCGGCGTCACCGGGGACCAGGAGCTGGCGGCCGACAGCCTCGCGCAGCGCCGCCTCCAGCTCGTCCTCGGGCAGCCCGACCGCCTCGCGCAGCAGGTCGTGCTCCACGCGCCGCCCGGCGACCGCGGCGGTGCGCAGCACCTGCTGTGCGGTGTCGGACAGCTGCTCGATGCGGATGAGGAGGACGTCGGCCAGGCCGCTGGGCACGCCGCCCGCCTCCGTGTCCGTGGCCGCGAGCAGCTCCTCCGCATAGAAGGCGTTGCCCTCGGCGCGCTCGACGATCCCGCGGACCGTGGCCTCCGGCAGCGGGCCCTCCTGCAGCGCGCGCACCAGCCGGGTCACCTCGGCGTCCGCCATGGGGCGCAGCTCCAGCCGCTCCACGGCGGGCAGCCGTACCAGCTCGGCGAGGAGGGGGCGCAGGGGGTGGCGGCGGTGCAGGTCGTCCGCCCGGTAGGAGGCGAACACCGCCAGCCGGTGGGTGGGCGCACCACCGGCCGGCCGCTGCAGGATGCCGCGGCTGAGCAGGAAGCGCAGCAGGTCCCGGGAGGACTGGTCGGCCCAGTGCAGGTCCTCCAGGACCAGCAGCAGCGGAGCGATCTCCGACAGGTCGGCCAGCAGCCCCGCCATGCCCTCGAACAGCCGCAGCCGCCCTCCGCCGCTGTCCGAACGCGTGGGGGTGTCCCCTTCGTCCCGCCCCGCGTCCGCGCCCGCGCCGCGCAGCCGGTCCACCACCGGATGCCGGGCCAGCGCGTCCGCGAACCGCTCGTCGGCCGCCAGCGCGCCCAGGACCTCGGTGAACGGCAGATACGGCAGCCCGACGTCACCGAGGTCGACGCAGTGACCGGTGAGGACCGTCATCCCGGCCCGGGCCGCCCGTCCCGCGACCTCGTCCAGCACCCGCGTCTTGCCCACGCCGGCGTCCCCGGCGAGCAGCACGGCCCGGGCCTCCCCGCCCCGGGCGCGCTCCAGCGTCCCGGTGAGCCGGGCGATCTCCTCGTCCCGGCCGATCAGCGGCGTGGTGAACATGGTCTGCGGCACGGATCCATCCTGGCACGCGCCACTGACAAGTCCGCCACGCTTCGGGAGCGCCCCAAAGGGGCGCGGGGCTGTATCGATGTGCGGCTCCGCCGCGTGGGCGCGCCCAGCCACGACGTATCCCCGGACAATTCACCGCATAGCCAGCGGAGCGCTCAGCGCAGCGTCTCCGCCCAGTTCGCCGGCACCCGCCCCGCGGGGCCCGGCGCCGGCTGGTCCGCGGGATGGCTCACCGGGGGAGCGAGGTCGGGTCCGGACTCGTACAGCTCGTTGGTGTCGAAGTCCCAGAACCAGCTCTCGCCCGGCTCGAAACTGCGGATCACCGGGTGGCCGGTTTCCCGGTAGTGGGCGCTGGCGTGCTTGGCGGGCGAGTCGTCGCAACAGCCGATGTGCCCGCACTGCGCGCAGCGTCGCAGATGGAACCACCAGCCGCCGGCCGCGTCGCACTCGACGCACCCGGTGCCGCTCGGGGGGACGGCGGGGTCGATTCCGTCGGCACTGCTCATGCGGGCTCCTCCGGTGTGTCGTTGTCCGCCGCGGTCAGGGGCAGCAGGACCTGGAAGCGGGTGTCCCCGGGTTCGGAGTCGACCTGGAGGGTGCCGTGGTGTTTGTTGACGACGATCCGCCAGGAGATGTCCAGACCCAGCCCGGTGCCCTCGCCCACCGGTTTGGTGGTGAAGAACGGGTCGAAGATGCGGCCGCGGATCTCCTGCGGCACGCCGGGCCCGGTGTCGCGGAACTCGACCAGCAGCCGGTCGTGATCGAGAGCCGTCCGCACCGTCAACGTGCCTTCCCCGCCGGCGCTGTTGATGGCGTGGACCGCGTTGTCGATCAGGTTGGTCCACACCTGGTTGAGCTCCGCCGGGTAGGCCGGGATCTTCGGCAGGGTGCGGTCGTAGTCCTTGACGACCTGGATCCGCGAGCCGATCTTGCCCGAGAGCATCAGCAGCGTGCTGTCGAGGAGTTCGTGGACGTCGGCGTTCTGGTAGGGGGCCCGGTCGAGCTGCGAGTACTGCTTGGCCGCGTCGACCAGGTGCGAGATACGCGTCGTGGAGTCCTCGATCTCGTCCATCAACAGCTCGGTCTCGACCGTGTAGTTGAGCCAGCCGATCGCCCCGGGCAGGATCTCCGGGTCCACGTCCGCCGCGACCTGGTCCAGCCAGTCGACGTCCAGACCGGCCTGCACGAACGTGGGCGCGAGCCGCCAGCCGTCCGGGATGCCGTGGTCGTCGAGCCAGTCGGTGAGGGCGTCCTCCCGGTCCGCGGCCTCCAGCGGGCTCAACGTGGGTGCCTTGGCGACGAGTTCGGCGGTGCGCTCCTGCACCTCGATGAGGTTCGCCAGAGCCTCGCGCGGATACGGGCCCGCGGAGATGACGCCCAGCTTGTGCCGCATCTTCGCGACCCGCTCGCGCAGCGTCGCGGTGGCCCGCACGGCCGCCGCCGCCGGATTGTTGAGCTCATGGGTGAGCCCGGCGGACAACGAGCCCAGCGCCAGCAGCCGTTCCCGCTGCCCGATGGCCCGCTGGGTGCTCTTCGAACCGAAGAACAGCCCCTCCAGCAGATGCACCGCCATCGGGAACCACTCCTGCATGACGGCCGCGAACGTGTCGGCGGGCAGCACGAAGAACCGCGTCGGCTCCGTCACGCGCATGGAGTTGTTGTACAGCTGCCGCACCCGGTCCCCGAGATACGCCTGCATGGCGCCGGAGTACACGCCGGGCTGCGAGGTGCGCGTCACCTCGACATCGTCGCCGCCGACCCGCCGGGACAGCACGACCGTGCCCTCGATCATCACGAAGAAGCAGGTGGCGGGCTCGCCCTCGGCGTAGACGGGCCCCGCCTCGTACCGCTCCACCCGCCCCTCGCTGCACAGCCGCCCGAGCTGCTGGGGGGTGAGCTTCTCGAACAGGAACAGCGAACCGATCTCCTGCGGGCTGCAGGGCATGACCTGCCCGCTCACGACTGCTCCAGATACCGGTGGACGAGCATCACGGCCATGGCTCCCTCTCCGACGGCGGACGCGACCCGTTTCGCGGACTCGGCGCGGGCGTCGCCCGCCACGAACACGCCGGGAATGTTGGTCTCCAGGTGGTAGGGCGGCCGGTCCAGCTCCCAGTCCGCCGGCGGCCGCCCGTCCGGGGTCAGGTCGGGCCCGGCCAGGATGAACCCGTGCTCGTCGCGCAGCACCGTCCCGTCGAGCCAGTCGGTCAGCGGCGCCGCGCCGATGAACACGAACATCCACTGCGCGTCGACGAGTTCGGTCTCGCCGGTCTCCGTGTCGCGCAGGGTGAGCTGCTCCAGGCGGCCGGAGCCGTGCGCGGAATCGACGACCGTGCGGGCGCGCACCGAGATGTTGGGCGCCTCGTTGATCTGCTGGATCAGGTAGTACGACATCGACGCGGACAGGTCCGGCCCGCGCACCAGCAGCGTCACCGACTTGGCGCCCCGCGCCAGGTACATCGCCGCCTGCCCGGCCGAGTTGGCGCCGCCGACGATGTACACGTCGTGGCCCTGGCAGGAGGCCGCCTCGGTCAGCGCCGAGCCGTAGAACACCCCGCATCCGGTCAGGTCGTTGCAGCCCGGCGCGTCGAGCTGCCGGTACGACACGCCGGTCGCCAGGATCACGCTGTGCGCGGCGACCGCCGAGCCGTCGGAGAACCGCACGGTCCGCGCGGCGCCATTGACCTCGAGTCCCGTCACCTGGCGCGCGGTGAGGATCTCGGCGCCGAACTTCGCCGCCTGCCGGCGCGCCCGGTCGGTCAGCTGCGCTCCGGACACGCCGTCGGGGAAGCCCAGGTAGTTCTCGATCCGCGAGCTCTGCCCCGCCTGCCCGCCGGTCGCCGACCGCTCCACCAGCACGGTCCGCAGGCCTTCGGAGGCGCCGTACACCGCGGCCCCGAGCCCGGCGGGCCCGCCGCCGATGACGACGAGGTCGTAGAAGTCCGCCGCCGGCGTGGTCGCCAGCCCCACCCGCGCGGCCAGCTCGGGCGCTTCCGGCTCGACCAGGGGGGACCCGTCCGGGGTGATCACGAGCGGCAGCCGCTGCCCGTCCTGCCCGGCCGCCGCCAGCAGCCGCCTGCCCTCGGGCTCGTCCGCCGAGTACCAGCGGTAGGGCACCTGGTTGCGGGCCAGGAACTCCCGTACGTCCGAGGAACGCGCCGACCAGCGGTGCCCGACCACCTTGGTGCTGGGCACCGGCCGGAAGTCGCTGCACCGCCAGGCCTCCAGCAGGTCGTCCAGGACGGGGTAGAGCTTCTCCTCGGGCGGGTCCCACGGCTTGAGCAGATAGTGGTCCAGGTCGACGACGTTGATCGCGTCGATGGCCGCGCTGGTGTCCGCGTACGCGGTCAGCAGCACCCGGCGGGCGCCCGGATACACGTCCAGGGCCTGCTCCAGGAACTCGATGCCGTTCATCTGCGGCATGCGGTAGTCGGCCAGGATCACCGCGACCAGGTCGCCGCGCAGCTTCAGCTCCCGCAGCGCGTCCAGCGCGGACTCGCCGGACTCGGCGCGCACGATCCGGTACGACTCGCCGTAGCGCCGCCGCAGATCACGGGCGACGGCCCGGGAGACTCCCGGATCGTCGTCCACGGTCATGATGACGGTCCGCGCTGCGTCGGACGCCTGTGCCATACGTCTCCCACCCCGAGTGGTCGGACCGGCGGCCGGCGAGCCCTGTCGCCAAGGCAGCCACCACGCCGGCTCCCGCCCATCGTATGTTCGATCGTCCCGCTTCGCTCCGGTATACGGCGGGGCCGCCGCTCAGCGGCGCCTCGACGAGAGCACGCAGAACTCGTTCCCCTCGGGATCCGCCAGCACCACCCACGACTGCTCACCCTGTCCGACGTCCGCCCGCCGCGCGCCCAGCGCGAGCAGCCGGGCCACCTCGGCGTCCTGATCGTCGGGACGGAAGTCCAGGTGGAGGCGGTTCTTGACGGTCTTGCCCTCCGGCACCGGGGCGAAGATCAGTCCCGGCAGTCGCTCCTTCTCGGGTCGGATCTCGAACTCGTCGGCCGCGTCGTTGACCACGACCCAGCCGAGCGCCTCGGCCCACCACCGTCCCAGCGCGACGGCGTCGGCCGCGTCGACGTTCACTTGCTCCCATTCCAAGGCCATGGCAGGAGCGTAGTGAAGACTGGGTCCGAGTGACCTGATCACGAGACTCGGAGGCAGCCGCATGACCCGCCCGATCACCGCAGGCGTCGACGGAACAGAGGAGAGCATCGCGGCACTGCACTGGGCGGCCCGGGAGGCGGTCCGCAGGGGCCTGGCGCTGCGCGTGCTGCGGGCCTGGCGCTTCCAGCCGTACGAGGCGATCGACGCGGCGGACCCGGACACGCAGGCCGGCTGGGTGCGGGACGCCCTGGCCGAGGCCGTCCGGAGTGTCACCGCGCGCCATCCGGACCTCGACGTCGCCACGGACGTCGTGGCGGGGGAGACGGTCGACACGCTGCTGGACGCGGCCGCTGAGTCCGAGATGCTGGTGCTCGGCTCACGAGGGCACGGGCCGGTCGTCGGCTTCCTGCTCGGCTCCGTCGGGCAGCAGGTGATCGCCGGAGCGACGCGGCCCGTGGTGCTCGTGCGCGCGGGAGACCAGCCGACCGCCGAGGCCGCCGGACGGGAGGTCGTCGTAGGCCAGCAGGGCCAGCCGGACGACAGCGCCGACACCCTGCGGTTCGCCTTCGAGACGGCGGCCGCCCGCGGCGCCACCGTGCGTGCCGTGCGGGCCTGGACGCTGCCGCCGGTGTTCGCCTACAGCCCGGGCTCGATGCACCTCCTCGACGAGGCCGGCGGCCTGGAACCCTTCGAGACGAAGGCGCTGGCCGCAGCCCTGCGGCCCTGGCGGGAACGCTTCCCCGACGTGCCCGTGATCGAGCACCTGGAGATCGGCAGTGCGGGCCAGGTGCTGCTGTCGGTGGCCGGGCGGGCCCAGCTGATGGTCGTCGGCCGGCGCGCCCATCGCACGGCCGTCGGCGCGCGCATCGGCTCGGTGGCGCATGGCGTCCTGCACCATGCGGACTGTCCGGTGGCCGTGGTCCCGCACGCCTGAGTCACTCCGGGGTCACCGGCTCCAGCGTCTCGCGCGCCTTGGGCAGCACGTTCTCGATGTAGTCCTCGACCGCCGTGTCCAGCCCTATGTCGTGCTGGGCCCGCTCGGACAGGTACCAGCGGTGCTCGAGCAGCTCGTGGTAGATCTCCGCCGGGTCCATCGCGCCGCGCAGTTCGAGGGGCACGGCGCGCACGGTGGGCCGGAAGACGTCCCGTACCCATCGGTGGGCCAGCACCTCGGGGCGGGCCGCGAGGGGGTCGCCGGGCGCGTAGTCGTCCTGGGTGGCCATCCAGCTCTCCAGGTCGTTGAGCAGCCGTCGCGCCTGGTTCTCCTCCGCGTCCAGGCCGGTCAGACGCAGCAGCTGGCGCTGGTGGTGGCCGGCGTCGACGACCTTGGGGACGAAGGTGACCGTGTCCCCGTTGGGGGAGTGCTGGATCTGCATCTCGGCCACGTCGAAACCGAGTTCGTTGAGCCGGCGGATGCGGCGCTCGATGTAGTGGTACTTGCCCGCCGGGTACACGGACGTGCGGGTCAGCTCCTGCCACAGGTCCCCGTAGCGGGCACAGATCTCCATACCGAACTCGACCGGGTCGACGGACGGGTGCAGTGCCCCCGAGGCCTCCAGGTCCAGCAGCTCGCCGCTGATGTTCACTCGGGCGAGGTCGAGGTCGTACTCCCGCTGCCCGTCGCTGAGCTGGGGGTGCAGATCGCCGGTCTCGGCGTCCACGAGGTAGGCGGCGTAGGCGCCCGCGTCGCGCCGGAAGAGGGTGTTGGACAGCGAGCAGTCGCCCCAGGCGAACCCGGCGAGGTGCAGCCGCACCAGCAGGACGGCCAGCGCGTCCATGAGGCGGTGCATGGTGGCCGGGCGCATCGTCGTCTCGAACATCGAGCGGTACGGCTGTGAGCCGCGCAGATGCCGGGTGATCAGCACGGGCTCCAGCGGGTCGCCCGCGTGGTCGGAGCGGCCGGTGACCACGGCCAGCGGGTCCACCGCGGGGATGCCGAGCCGGTCCAGGTCGCGCAGCAGTTCGTACTCGCGCAGGGCGGGCCGTTCGGCGAGTTCCTTGACGGCGATCACCTCGTCGCCGGCGCGGGCGTAGCGCACGACGTGGCGGGATATGCCGCGCGGCAGCGGGACGAGGTAGTCGTCGGGCCACTCCTCCAGGGGCAGGTGCCAGGGCAGGGCCAGCAGGAGCGCGGGGTGCTCCGGGTTCGTCGCGCTGATCTGCAGTGCCATGGCGTGCGTGTCCTTGCCTCGCTGGTGATCGTCACCTCACCTTAGAGGGCACGCTCCTTGGCCTGAAGTGCCGCTTCACGTAGTGGACCGCGGTGCACCGGGCCGTGCCCGGGCAGCAGCAGTTCGCCGTCGAGTGCGGCCAGGATGTCCAGTGAGGCCACGGCACGGGCCCGCTCGTGGTGGAACATGTCGGGCAGCAGCTGCGGTCCCTGGATCCGCGAGGTGGCATGGCCGCTGGCCAGGGCGTCGCCCGAGATCAGCACCCCGGCGTCGGGCAGATGGAAGGCCGCGTGCCCGTCGGTGTGGCCGGGCGTGTGCACCGGCACGGGGCGGCCCGGCAGGTCCAGCGGGCCCGCCGCCGGGAACGGCTCCGGGGCGGCGACCGGCACATGGGCCATGCCGCCGGCGCGCAGGGTGTGCACCGACCAGGGCAGGACCCCCGGCCGCCAGCTGTTCCTCACGACCTGCCCGACGGTCACCTGCTGCAGGAACTCCCGGCGTGCGTGCGGCACTTCGGCCTCGTGGAGATACACGGGCGTGCCGTAGGTGGAGCGCAGATACTCGGCGGAGCCCAGATGGTCGTTGTGCGCGTGGGTGATCAGCACGGCCGCGACGGCCTCCGGTGCACCGCCCACCGCCGCCAGCGACGCGAGCAACTGCTCCCGGTCGCCGAGATAGCCGGTGTCCACGAGGGTGATCTCGTCGCCCTCGGTGAGGATCACCCAGTTGGTGTTGCTGCCGTGTACCAGGTGAATGCCGTCGGCGACTTGCCGCACGTCTGCCTGCATGATTTCCCCGCGTGGTGAGGTCCCTGCCCGACAGCACCAGCAAAGCAGACCCGGTCCGCACCGGAAGCGGCAGGTCCCCGCCAATCTGCGAGTCCGGAGAGTGAGAGCTGCCTCCGGCACCGTCCGCCGGAGGCAGCCCCCCGCGTGCAGCCGAAGCGGCCGCCTCTCCGCCTCACTGCACGCCGTGCGGGCGGAACTGGATGCTGATGCGCGGTCCTGCGGCGCGTGTGGTCTTCGGGATGGAGTGCTCCCAGGTCCGCTGGCAGGAGCCGCCCATCACGATGAGATCGCCGTGCCCCAGCGGGCGCCGCACGCTCTCGCCTCCCCGCATCGGACGCAGCAGCAGATCGCGAGGCGCGCCCACGGAGAGGATGGCGACCATGGTGTCCTCGCGGGCGCCCCGCCCGATCCGGTCGCCGTGCCAGGCGACACTGTCCCGCCCGTCGCGGTAGTAGCAGAGCCCGGCCGTGGTGAACGGCTCGCCCAACTCGTCGGCATAGTGCGCGGACAGGGCCTCGCGCGCCTCGTCCAGCACCGGGTGGGGGAGTGCCTCGTGCGCACCGTAGAACGCGAGGAGCCGGGGCACGTCCACGACCTGGTCGTACATCTTGCGTCGCTCCGCACGCCAGGGCACCTCGGCGGCCAGCTGTTCGAACAGGATGTCCGAGCCGCTGAGCCATCCGGGCAGCACGTCGATCCAGGCGCCCATGCCGAGGTGCGTCCGCCGGATCCCGTCGAGGGAGCCGAGACGCAGCTCGTCGGTCTGGTCGAAGAGCGAGCCCTGGAGGTGCCTGGTCACAGATTCAGCGTACTCCTATATTCGAAAATCTGTTCCCATCTCTTTCTGTCGACGTGCGCCGACCGCCTTCCGATACATCGATGTATCGGATACATTCCTGTATCGAACGGAGGTCGGAGATGACGACGGAGGAAACGGCCCCACGCGTGACCAGGCGCCGGGTCCGCACCCGCGCCAACCTCCTCGACGCCGCCTTCTCGGTGTTCGCCGCCAAGGGCTTCGGGCGGGTCTCCATCGAGGAGGTCTGCGAGGCCGCCGGCTACAGCAGGGGAGCCTTCTACTCCAACTTCGACAGCCTGGACGAGCTGTTCTTCGCCCTCTACCAGCAGCGCGCCGACCTCATCGCGGACCAGGTCTCCGGTGCCCTCGCCCTGGACGGACCGGACCTGGACGTGCCCGCCGCCGTCGACCGCGTCACCGAAGTACTGCTCCTCGACCTGGACTGGCTGCTGGTGAAGACGGACTTCCTGGTGCACGCCGCCCGCGCTCCGCAGGTCGCCGAGACCCTGCTGGAACACCGGGCGCGGCTGCGGCAGGCGGTCGCCGACCGGCTCGCCCGCGCGCAGGGACTCGCCCAACTGCCCGCCGTGCTCGGCGACATCGACGGCGCGGCGCACGCCGTGGTCGCCGCGTACGACGGTGTCACCACCCAACTCCTGCTGGACAAGGACGTCGACGGCGCCCGCGGCTGGCTCAAGCAACTGCTCACCGCGCTGCTGACCGACGGCAGCGGCACCGCCCGATAGATCTCCGAACGAGCCCCCTCAACCGGACCACTCAACGAGCAAAGGAACCCTCGCCATGGATGCGGACGTCATCGTCGTCGGAGCGGGCCTCGCGGGCCTGGTCGCCGCGCACGAGCTCACCAGCCGGGGCCGCAGGGTCGCGCTGGTCGACCAGGAGAACGCCGCCAACCTGGGCGGCCAGGCGTTCTGGTCCTTCGGCGGGCTGTTCCTCGTCGACTCCCCGGAGCAGCGCCGCCTCGGCATCAAGGACTCCTTCGACCTGGCCTGGAACGACTGGCAGGGCAGCGCCGGGTTCGACCGGGTCGACGACGAGGACTCCTGGGCGGTGCGCTGGGCACGCGCCTACGTCGAGTGGGCGGCGGGGGAGAAGCGGTCCTGGCTGGACGGGCACGGCATCAAGCTGCTGCCGACGGTCGGCTGGGCCGAACGGGGCGACCTGCGGGCCGACGGGCACGGCAACTCCGTACCCCGCTTCCATGTCGCCTGGGGCACCGGCACCGGCGTGGTGGAGCCGTTCGTCGACCGCGCCAAGCAGGCCGCCCGCGACGGACTGCTGACCTTCTACCACCGCCACCAGGTCGACGAGCTGGTGATCGAGGAAGGCGCCGCCCGCGGAGTGCGCGGCACGGTGCTCGCCGAGGACCGCTCGCCCCGGGGCGCCGCCTCCAACCGCGACCGCATCGGCGACTTCGAACTCACCGCCCAGGCCGTCGTCGTCACCACCGGCGGCATCGGCGCCAACCACGACATCGTCCGCCGCTACTGGCCCGAGCGCCTCGGCACCCCGCCCACCGGCATGGTCACCGGCGTCCCCGCGTACGTCGACGGCCGCATGCTCGACATCAGCGCCGAGGCGGGCGTCCGCCTGGTCAACCGCGACCGCATGTGGCACTACACCGAGGGTCTGCAGAACTGGGACCCGATCTGGCCCGGCCACGGCATCCGCATCCTGCCCGGCCCGTCCTCCCTCTGGTTCGACGCCCTCGGCCGCCGGCTGCCCGACCCCTGCCTGCCCGGCTACGACACCCTCGGCACCCTGAAGTACCTGCGCACCACCCCGGACATCGCGGAGTACGACCACTCCTGGTTCATCCTCACCCAGAAGATCATCGAGAAGGAGTTCGCGCTGTCGGGCTCCGAGCAGAACCCCGACATCACCGCCAAGGACAAGGGCGCGGTCCTGAAGAACCGCCTGGGCAAGGGCGCACCGGCCCCGGTCGACGCGTTCCTGCGCAAGGGCGCCGACTTCGTGACCGCACCCACCCTGGAGCAACTCGTCACCAGGATGAACGAGTTGACGGACAAGCCACTGCTCGACGCGGACGCCCTGCGCCGCCAGATCGAGGCGCGCGACCTGCAGGTCGCCAACCCCTACAGCAAGGACTCCCAGATCCAGGGCATCCGCAACGCCCGCCGCTACATCGGCGACCGCCTCGGGCGCGTCGCCACCCCGCACCGCATCCTCGACCCGGCGGCCGGCCCGCTCATCGCCGTCAAACTCCACGTCCTCACCCGCAAGACCCTCGGCGGCATCCAGACCGACCTGGACTCCCGCGCCCTGGGCGCAGGCGGCAACCCGATCGACGGCCTCTACGCGGCCGGCGAGGTCGCGGGCTTCGGCGGCGGAGGCGTGCACGGCTACAACGCCCTGGAGGGCACCTTCCTCGGCGGCTGCCTCTTCTCCGGGCGAGCAGCCGGACGGGCGGCGGCGAAGCAGACCGCCTGAGCGACGGACGCGCGGCGGGGCGGCCGGGGAACGACCCCGGCCGCCCCGCCGCGTCCTCGCGTGAACAACCCGGTCTTCCAAGGGGATTGGCTCGCAAGGGGATTGACCCGCAGACGCCTCCGCTGCTTCAGTGGCTGAGCCACTCATCCACTCCGCCCATGCGAGGAGGCATCCGTGGAGGCCCTGCCCCGCGAGACGATCGTGGACGTCCTCGAGGCCCGACTGCGCGAGGACATCCTGGCCGGACACCATCCGGCGGGCACCTACCTGCCCCCGGAACGCCAACTGGCAGACGGGTACGGCGTCACCCGCACCACCCTCAAACACGCCTTCGGCCGCCTCGTCCAGGCCGGCCTGCTGGAGACCCGGCACGGCGTCGGCACCAAGGTCCGCGACTACGCCCGGCTCGGCGGCGCGGACCTCCTGCCGATGCTCGTGCGGCACGACGCGAAGTGGGTGCGCGAGATCTTCGAAGTACGGCGGTCCGTGGGCGCGTTGATCGCCGAGCGGGCCGCGGCCCGGGCCACCCGGGCCCACCACGCCGAACTGCGCCGCCTCCTGGAGGCCGTTCGGGAGGCGGACGGCGCGGACGCCGTGCAGCTGGCCGACGTCGAGGTGCACCGCGCCCTCGCCCGCGCGACCGGCAACCGGGTCTACGTCCTGCTGACCAACACCCTCTTCAACGCCTACCTCCCCGTCCGCGCCGCCCTGCGCGGACCGTTCACCGACGCCGAAACCGCCCACCGGCGCCTCGCCCCGGTGGTCGAGGCGGTGACGTCCGGCGACAGCCGCCAGGCCCACACGGCAGCCGACGACTATCTGCGCGAGACCGAACGCATCATGCTGGAGGGACTGGCGTGAGGGGCACCACGTTCACGGAGACCATGCTCGGCACGGTCCGGCTCGACGGCCCGGGCCCGGTTCGCCGCATCCGCCTCGACCTGCGGGCCGAGGCCGACGAGGTCCTGCGCCCGCACCGCACCACCCGGGCCCGGCTCGCCGGCCGTATCCGCATCAGCGGACTGGCCGACGACCCGGACGCCACAGGCGACTTGGAAATCTCGCCCCTCGCCCGCCGCCGCATCCGCTACCGGCTGACGTTCACCGCCGACGGCCGCCCGCTCACCCTGGACGGCTGGAAGTCCGTGACCCCGCGTCGTCCGGTGAAGTCGATGACCGTGCTGCCCTTCACGCTGTACGAGGGCGGCGCGAGGATCGGCCAGGGCACCCTCCGCTTCCCCGTCACCACTGGCCTGGCACCCTTCCTCCTCAGCTTCCGCTTTCCCCGGCAGGAGGAGCCCGCCCAGTACCTCGCACCGCGCTGGGACGGCAGCCCCGGCCGCGCCGAGGTCTGGTACACCACGCTGACCGACCCCACCACCGGCACCGGCATCTGGCTCCACCACGAACTGGTCGCACCCACCGACGGATCCGCGCCGCACGCACACGGCTGGGCCGCCGCCTTCCCACCCGACGGAGAGGTCCGCCACGTCCGCTTCGGACCCGCTCCCTGGACAAATCCCACGCACGGATTCACCACCCCGGGCGTCTCCGCCACCGCGGGCCAACTGACCGGAAGCGTGGGCGACTTCCACTGGGACCTCGCCGAACAGCCCCTGGCCGAGCCGCTGTTCACCTTTCCCCGCTGGTCCTGGCGGCACGCCCTGCTCCCCGCCGCCCACATGCTTCCGGCCGCCCGGGCCACGTACGACGGAACCTTCAGTGACGGGAAGCAGACGCTGACCCTGCGCGGCGCCCCCGGCGCCTCCGCCCGCATTCACGGCCACGGCAATGCCCGCCGCTGGGCCTGGCTCCACGCGGATCTCGGCGACGGCGATGTACTCGAGGTGATCGCAGCGGTGTCCACGCGGCCCGTACTGCGGCGGCTGCCCCCGCTCGTCTTCCTGCGCCTGCGGCACGGCGACCGCACCTGGCCGCGCCGGGCGGAGCGCTCCGCCGTGGGCCTGTTCGGCATCGGACGGTTCCGCGCCCGCCTCGCACTGCCCGACTGGACGGTGACCGGCCGCACGCTGCTGCGCCGCATCCGCGTCGAGGTCACCCAGCCGGCCGAGCGCACCCTCGCCCTGGACTACCGCGACCCGGACGGCTCCCCCGCGGTCTGCCGCAACAGCGAGAGCGCAGACGCGAAGATCCTCCTGGAGCGCTGGTGGGGCCACTGGCGCACCGAAGCCTCATGGACCCTACGGGGCACTGCGCACGCCGAGGTGGGGGACCGGTGACCGGGCGGGGGCTGGTCGCTGCTCTGCTTGCCGACACCGGGGACGAGGAGTGGCTGGGGCGGGTGCCCGGCAGGCTCGACGCGTTCCTGGCCGCGCTGCCCGTTCCGGTACGGGCCGCCGTCACCACCGTCGACGCCTACGCTTTTCTGGACATCTGGCGCCGCTTGGCCCGTCTCGCTCCCGAAGCCTCATGGACCCTGCGAGGCACCGCGCACGCGGAGGTGGGGGACCGGTGACCGGGCGGGGGCTGGTCGCTGCTCTGCTTGCCGACACCGGGGACGAGGAGTGGCTGGGGCGGGTGCCCGGCACGCTCGACGCGTTCCTGGCCGCGCTGCCCGCTCCGGTACGGGCCGCAGTGCGGGCCGCCACCGCCGGGGTCGACGCGTACGCGGTCCTGCACAGCGGGCGCCGCCTGGCCGCCCTCGCTCCCGACGAGCGTGAGACGGTGCTCGGCTCCCTTGCCTCGCGTCCCGGACTCGTACCGGCGCTGGATCTCCTGAAGATCCCCGTGCTACTCGCCGCAGCCACCGAGCGAACCCCTACCCCACGAGCGCCGGTTGTCGCCCCCGAGGACCCTCCCCTGAACTGCACCCCGGCCGAGGAGTGGCCCGCGCGTGCCACCGCGGACGCCGTCGTCGTGGGATCGGGCGCCGGAGGAGCCGTCGCCGCCCGTACTCTCGCGCGCGCCGGGCTCGCCGTTGTCGTGCTGGAGGAGGGCGAGCACCACAGCACGGCCTCCTTCGGCCACCGTGCACCGCTGGACCGCTTCACCGACCTGTACCGGGACGGCGGGGCGACCGCGGCGCTGGGTGATCCGCCGCTCCTGCTGCCGGTCGGACGCGCCGTCGGCGGCACCACCGTCGTCAACTCCGGCACCTGCTACCGGACTCCGGATCGTGTCCTCGCGCGCTGGGTCAGCCGTCACGGCTTCCGTCTCGCCGACGGCTTTCCCGCTCGGCTGGACGAGATCGAACGCACCCTGCGCGTCGCCACCCAGCCCCTCGACGTCCTCGGCGCCAACGGCCTGCTCGCTCTGGCCGGCGCGGAACGACTCGGCTGGCGGGCCGGTCCACTGCGCCGCAACGCACCGGGCTGCAAGGGCTCCTGCCAGTGCGTCGTGGGCTGTCCCACCGGCGCGAAGCAGAGCGTGCAGCTGTCCGTACTGCCCGACGCCTGTGCCCACGGAGCCCGCATCGTCACCGGCGCACGCGTGTTGCGGATCCTGCTGGACCACGACCGCCCTGGCCCGCCACGGGCGGCCGGCGTGCTGGCCCGCCGGGCGGACGGCAGCGAGCTGGAGATCCTCAGCCCCCTCGTCGTCACGGCCGCGGGCGCCCTGCAGACCCCGCCGCTGCTGCGCCGCAGCGGCCCGGGCGCTCATCCTCGCCTGGGCCGCAACCTCAGCGTCCACCCGGCCACCAGCGTCGCCGGCCGCTTCACGGAACCGGTCACGTCCTGGGAAGGCGTCCTGCAGAGCACCGGTGTCGAGGAGTTGCACGACCGCGGGATCCTGATCGAGGCGACCGCGAGCCCGCCGGGCATGAGCAGCTTCGTGCTCCCCGGCCTCGGGCGCTCGCTGCGCCGTGAACTGGAGGAGGCCGACCGGCTGGCGATCCTCGGCGCCATGATCGCCGACCGGCCCTCGGGCCGGGTCCTGGGCCGGGGCCGCACCCTCGTCCGCTACCGCCTGGACCCCCGCGACGGCGACCGGCTCATGACGGCCGTACGAGCCATGGGCCGCATCCTCTTCGCCGCCGGCGCCGTGGAGGTGCTCACCGGCATCCCACGGGTGCCGCGCGCCCGCACCTTCGCGGAACTCGACGCGCTGCTCACCGGGATCACCCCGCGCGACCTGCACCTGTCGGCCTTCCACCCGGCCGGCACGGTCGCCGCGGGCAGCGACCCCGAGCGGGCACCGGCCGACGCCGAGGGCCGGCTGCGCGGCGTCGACGGCCTCCTCGTCACGGACGCCTCCGTGCTGCCGGGCTGCCCGGAGGTGAACCCGCAACTGAGCATCATGGCGGCCGCGCTGGCCGTCACCGAGACCTACCTCGAACGCGAACCCAGCAGCCGGACCAGCACCTCGGCATGACTCCGCCCGGGCTCCTTGGACGCGGTCAGCAGCGTGACGGGCCCGTTGGCCGCCAACTCCCGGACGTGCTCGAGCAGTTCGGACGCCTCAGGGGCGTCCAGCTCCGCCTCGTAACGGTCGGCGAACTCCTCGTAGGACCCCTCACCCGCGTGATACCAGCGGCGCAGTTCGGTCGACGGGGTGAGCGCCTTGGGCCACTCGTCCACGTGCGCGGCGTCCTTGGACAGGCCGCGCGGCCACAGCCGGTCGACCAGGACGCGTACACCGTCGTCCGGCTCGGGCGGTTCGTGGACGCGACGCACGCGAACGCTCACGATCGGGCCTTTCTGGGGGGGCGGGTGACGTCGAGGGTAGTGCGCAGGCGTCGGGTGACGCCGTATCACTTGACCCAATCGAGGAGGAAACCGTGGAGTGCTGCCCATAACCTGGCTTCGTATGATCATCAGCCACCCCCAGGAGCGCATATGAGGCAGTCCGGCCGACACTCCGTCAGACCCGCCACGGTGCTTCGCCGCGAGGCCATGACCGCGACCGTTCCGGTCGCCCTGGCGGCACTGCTCGCCGCCGCCGGACCCGCGACGGCCGGCACCGGAGGCGCATCCGGCGTCGGCGACCCGTACTTCCCGCTCGCCGGCAACGGCGGCTACCACGTCGACCACTACGACCTGAACCTCCGCTACGACCCGACGAGCCGCCACCTCGACGGCACCGCCGTCCTCACCGCCCGCGCCACCCAGGACCTGACCCGTTTCGACCTCGACTTCAGCGGGCTGAAGGTCACCGGCCTGACCGTCGACCACGACCGGGCGCAGTACCGCCGCGACGGCCAGGAACTCGTCGTCACCCCGCACCGCCCCCTGCACAAGGGCGAGACGTTCCGCGTCACCGTCACCTACAGCGGCATCCCCAAGCAGGTCACCGACCCCGACGGCTCGGCCGACGGCTGGATAACGACCGACGACGGCGCTTTCGTCGCCGGGGAGCCGCAGGGCGCCATGACCTGGTTCCCGGCGAACAACCACCCCAAGGACAAGTCCTCGTACGACATCACGGTCACCGTCCCCGAGAACCGCACCGCAGTCTCGAACGGCACGCTGGTCGGGCAGCGGACCGCGCACGGGCACACCACCTTCCACTGGCGCCAGAGCGAACCCATGGCCGCCTACCTCGCCACCGCGACGATCGGGAAGTTCAAGGTCGAGCAGTACACCACCCGCGACGCCATCCGCGTCTACAACGCCGTCGACCCGCGCGAGGCGTCCGAGTCGGCACCCGTCCTGAAGAAGCTGCCGTCCGTCCTGGCATGGGAGAGCAAACTCTTCGGGCCCTACCCCTTCCGCAACGCCGGGTCGATCGTGGACCACGCGCCGGACGTCGGGTACGCGCTGGAGACCCAGTCGCGCCCCCTGTACGACTCGGCGCCGGACCTGAGCACCCTCGTCCACGAGAACGCCCACCAGTGGTTCGGCGACTCCGTCTCGCTCACCTCCTGGAAGGACATCTGGCTCAACGAGGGCTTCGCGACCTACGCCGAGTGGCTCTACAGCGAGCAGCACGGCGGCGACAGCGCCCAGGAGACCTTCGACGACCTCTACGCCCGTCCGGCCGGCGACCGCCTGTGGGCGTTCCCGCCCGGCGACCCCGGCAGCGGCAAGAACATCTTCGGCACGCCCGTCTACGCCCGTGGCGCCATGGCCCTGCACGAACTGCGCACCGCCGTCGGCGACCGCACCTTCTTCGGCATCCTGCGGGCCTGGGCCGCCGAACATCACGACGGAAACGGGACGACCGCGCAGTTCGTCCGCCTCGCGGAACGGAAGTCGGGCAAGGACCTTGACCACCTGTTCACCACGTGGCTGTACAGTCCAGGGAAGCCGAACCAAGCCTAGAACCTGACGAGTTCCTCACATGTGTCGGTCACAGTCGACCCGTGATCATGAATAGACCCCGTGTCGCCCTGCTCGCCGCATCCCTGTTCCTCACGGGATGCAGCGGCGGGGCAGTGGCCTCGCCGGGACACCCGTCCGGCGCCCCCACGGCCACGACGAGCACACCGGACGTGGCCGCCCTCGCCCCGCCCTCGCCGCAGCTGTCCGTCCAGGCCGCGCCGCTGCACCTGCCCGGCCTGGGACCGAAGACCTTGGCCGCGATCCCCGGCGACGCCCGGCAGGCAGTCGTCGTCACCGGACGCGACAGGAACTCCCCGCAGTCCACGGTCGTGCTGTACGAGCGCACCGCGGCCGGCTGGCAGGCCGGCGCGAGCTGGCCCGCGCACAACGCGCTCAAGGGCTGGTCCGACCACCACACGGGCGGCGACCTGCGCTCGCCCGTCGGCGTGTACGGCCTCACCGACGCCGGCGGGCTGCTCGGCGATCCCGGCACCCGGCTGCCGTACCACCGCTCCCGTGCCTTCACCTCACCGGGCACGGGCTTCGAGGGCGAGCCCCTCGCAGGCTCCTTCGACTATGTGATCGCCATCAACTACAACCGCGAGCCCGGCACTTCGCCCCTCGACTGGACCCGCCCCCTCGGCGCGGGCCGCGGCGGCGGCATATGGTTCCACGTCGACCACGGCGGCCCCACCCACGGCTGTGTCAGCGTCTCGGAGCAGCACATGAAGGACCTGCTGCGCGCGCTCGACCCCGCCCTCCACCCCGTCGTCGTCATGGGCGACGCGAAGTCCCTCGCCCGCTGAGCGCCTAGGATCCGCCGCGTGTGCGCACATGTGCTGGTCGCCGAGGACGACGAGATGCAGGCCGAACTCATACGCCGCTCCCTGCTGTCGGAGGGCCACACGGCCACGGTGGTCCATGACGGCGCGGCCGCCCTGGACGCCGCCCGCCGGCTCAGACCCGACCTCGTGGTCCTCGACCTGATGCTGCCCGTGGTCGACGGCTTCGGGGTGTGCCGGGTGCTGCGCGGGGGCGAGGAGGACATACCGGTGCTCATGCTGACCGCACGGTCCGAGGAGGACGACGTCCTGCTCGGGCTGGAACTGGGCGCCGACGACTACATGACCAAGCCGTACAGCCCGCGCGAGCTGATGGCCCGCATCCGTACCGTGCTGCGGCGAAGCGGCCGGACGGCGGGCGTGCGGGAGGATCCGGTGGTGCGCGCGGCCGGGCTCGCCGTCGATCCGGAACGGCACGAGGTGCGCTGCGACGGCGTATCCGTGGAGTGCACGCCGGCCGAGTTCCAGATCCTGCTCGCCATGGTGGCGGAGCCCGAACGGGTCTTCACCCGACGGCAGTTGCTGCAGTGCACCCGTGGTTTCGACCGGTCCTCCACCGAGCGGGCCGTCGACGTCCACATCATGAACCTGCGCAGGAAGATCGAGGCCGACCCGCGCCGGCCGGCGCGGCTGCTGACCGTGTTCGGGGTCGGCTACAAGCTCAGCGGTGGCCGTCCGTGAAGCGCCGCATCCCGCTGCGCAAGCGGATGCTGGTGCGGCTGCTGATCGCGTCGGTGCTGATCGCGGTGTGCTCGGTGGCGGCGACGGCCTGGCTGGCGGTGGAGACCACCACCCGTGCCCTACGTGAGGAGCAGGGTCAGGATCTCGCGGACGACATGCGGATCCTCGCGGAGCTCAGCGGCTACGCGGCAACGCACCCCGACTGGAAGGGTGTCGGGGCCACCGTCCGCTCCCTGGCCGCCACCATGGGCAGGCGTATCGCCCTGACCACCGCCGACCGCACCCTCATCGCCGACTCGGCGCGCAAGGGAACCTCCCTGCCCCTCGGCGCGGCCGCCACCGTGGACCCCCTGCACACCGACACCTACACCGAGACCGGCGCCCAGCTCAGCGGGATCGATCCCCGAGCCGTGGGCCCCTACCGGCTCACGGCGAAAGAGCGCGCCCAACTGGACGCGATCGCGGAGAAACAGCGGACGTGCTACCGCCGGTTCGGCGTCGAGACCAAGGTCGAGCACAGCCCGAGCGGCCGTCCCATGATCGTCAACTCCGACGGCACCGCAGCCCCCGACTATCCGGCCGAGGACTGCGGCTACGGGCTGTTCAGCGATCCCACAGGCACCGAGAAGAAGGCGCTCGACGAGCTGACCCGGGGCGCCCGCGCCTGTCTGCAGCAACACGGCCTGAACCTCGGCAGGCCTCTCTACCTCATGCTCAGTCCCCCCGGCAAGGCCCCCGTGAGCCGGTACGCCATCGCCAAGTTCGCCAAGGAGGGCGACGCGAAGGCGGTGAAGACGGCGCAGACCTGCAGCGACGACGCCCTGCGCACCCAACTCGACCCGTATGTGGCGCCTGTGGCCGAGCTGTACCTCGGCGGCGACGACACCACCCCGCCCCGCTTCGACATGTCCCCGGCCAACAAGGCCAAGATCGTCGGTGCGGCCGGTCTCGTCCTCGCCGTCACCCTCGCCGTCACGGCCGTTGTCGCCACCCGGCTCGTACGGCCCCTGCGGGCGCTGACCGAGGCGGCGCAGCAACCGCCGGACATGCATGTACGGGTGCCGGTGACCACGCGGGACGAGACGGGCATCCTCGCCGAGGCGTTCAACGACCTCACCGAGCGGCGCGCCCGGCTGGAGGCCCAGCGCAAGGCCATGGTCAGCGACATCGCGCACGAACTGCGCAGCCCGCTGACCAACATCCGCGGCTGGCTGGAGGTCACCCGGGACGGCGTCGTCGACCCGGATCCCGCGCTGCTCGGCTCCCTGCACGAGGAGGCGCTGGTACTGCAGCGCATCATCGACGACCTCCAGGACCTCGCGGCCGCCGACGCGGGCACCCTGCGCCTGCACCGCGAACCGGTGCGCGCCGACGAACTGCTGGACCAGGTCGCCGCCGCGCATCGGGTCGCCGCCGACGCGGCCGGTGTCACCGTACGCACCGAACAGGACGGCAGCCCGTGGCTCGACGCTGATCCGGTGCGCATGCGGCAGGCGCTGGGCAACCTCGTCTCCAACGCGCTGCGGCACACACCCGCCGAGGGCACTGTCACCCTGGCCGCCCGCCGTGACGGCGACGAGGTCGTCTTCACGGTGACCGACTCCGGCACGGGTATCGCGCCGCAGGACCTGCCGCACGTCTTCGACCGGTTCTGGCGTGCCGAGAAGTCCCGCAGCCGCCGCACCGGCGGCAGCGGACTCGGGCTGCCGATCGTCCGTCACCTGGTCGCCGCACACGGCGGAACGGCGGTCGCCGAGTGCGAACCGGGTGCCGGCGCGGTGTTCACCCTGAGACTGCCGGGCGGCCCGGCCCCAAAGGGCTGAGCCGCCGGACAGGCCTAACCGTTGCGTGCGGCCGCGCGCCGGCGGCGCCTGCGCTGCATGGCGTGCCGTTCCGCCTCTCCGGTGCCGCCCCACACGCCCAGGATCTCCCCGTGGCCCAGCGCCCATTCAAGGCACTGCTCCCGGACCGGGCAGCGGGCGCACACCGCCTTCGCCTTCTCCGTCTGCATCAACGCGGGGCCTGAGGTGCCGATCGGGAAGAACAGCTCGGGGTCCTCGTTTCGGCACGCGGCCTGGTCTCGCCAGTTGTCCATGAAATGTCACCTGCGATCGAAGTCGTACGTGCCCTCGCGAATGGCTTACTCGGTTTCGAGTCACCTGTCGATGCGGGAGTGAAACGACGGAAATCGCGCAGATCCGGTGCTCATTGCTCGCGCATGCCCCACGGGGAGCCGTAGACGGTCAGCAGATCAAGGAACGGGCGGGCGGGGAACGCCTCCGGGCCGAGGACGCCCGTGCCGGACCAGGCGCCGGTGGCGAGGAGTTCGAGGGCGACGACCGGATTGACGGCCGTCTGCCACACCACCGCCTGGCTGCCGTACTCCGTCATGGACCACTGGTTGTCGACCACGTGGTACAGGTACACCTCGCGCGGCGCACCGTCCTTGACCCCCCGCACCCAGGTGCCCGCGCAGGTCTTGCCGTGCATCCGCTCGCCGAGTGTCGCCGGGTCCGGCAGGCACGCGGCGACGACGTCCCGGGGCGAGACGGAGACCGGACCGGCGGCGCTCGGCACGGTCACCGGCTCGGTGCGGTCCAGGCCCAGCAGGTGCAGCGTCTTCAGCGTCTCGATGAACTCCCGGCCCAGCCCGTACTTGAAGGTGACCCGGCGCGCGTGCACCCAGCGCGGGACGAGCAGCACCTCCTCGTGCTCGACGTTCACGCACTCGACGGGACCGATGCCCTCGGGGAAGTCGAACACCTCGGGCTCGCTGAACGGCTCGGTGGTGAACCAGCCGCGCCCGGCCTCGTAGATCACCGGCGGGTTGAGGCACTCCTCGATGGTGGTCCAGATACTGAAGGACGGGGCGAAGTCGTAGCCGTCGACGGTGAGGTTCGCGCCGTCTCGGACGCCGATCTCCTCGATCTCGTCGAAGAGTTCGTCGGCGGCGTACCGGGCGAAGACGTCCGACAGACCGGGCTCCACGCCCATGCCGACCAGGGCCAGCGCGCCCGCCTTCGTCCACTCCTCGGCCTGCGCGAACTGGTCGTCGCCGAGCTTGACCCCGCACTCCGCGTAGGGTCGCTCGGGGTGCGGGTGCGACAGGGACATGGCCATGTCGAGGTAGGTGGCGCCGGCGGAGCGCGCCGCGCGGAACAGCGGCATCACGAAGCGCGGGTCGGTGGCGTTGAGGAGCACGTCGCAGCCGTGCCGGCGCAGCAGCTCCACCACGGCCGACTCGTCGCCTGCGTCGACACGGGCGGCCAAGAAGCGGCCGTCGTCGAGGGCCGCGACCGCCGCGTCGGCCCGCGCCGGGTCGTCGTCGGCCACCACCATCGCCTCGAAGAACGAACGGCGGGCGGCGATCCGGGTGACGGCGGTGCCGACACCGCCGGCGCCCACGAGCAGGACACGCATGACAGATCTCCCTGTCCTAAGGGTTGATGACGAGGGGCCCCGCCGCAGATGCAACGCCGCCGTTTCACGTAAGGTCAATGGCGTTGGCATAAGGGCCTCGGGAGGTTGTCATGCCCAAACCGGTGGTGCCCGAGGAGAAGCGGCGCAGGCGCCGGCCCACGAAGAGCGGCACGGTGCTGTCCGAGCGGCTGATCGTCGAGACCGCGCTGCGGATGCTGCGCGAACACGGCAGCGCGGGCCTCACCGCCCGCCGCCTGGGACTCGCCCTGGACGCCGACCCGAGCACCCTCTACCGCTACTTCCGCGGCATGGACGAGCTCACCCTCGCCATCGGTGACGCACTCATCGGGCAGGCCCTCGACGGCTGGCGCCCGACGGGGGAGTGGCGGGCCGACCTGCGCTCGGTCGGCCTGCGCATCCACGCCGCCTATCTGGCCCACCCGCAGGCCGCGGTGCTGACCACCAGCCGGGTCACCGGCCGGGCCAACGAACTGGCCGCCGACGAGGCCGTGCTGGACGTCCTGCGCACCGCCGGATTCCCGCTGCCGGACACGGTGCGCATCTATCACGCCTTCATCGACCAGACCCTGGCCTTCGCCGCCCTCGATGCCGCCGCCCTCGCTCTGCCCAGCGCTGCGCTGCGCGCCGACGAGGAGATGTGGCGCTCGACGTACGCCCGGCTGCCCCGCACCACCCACCCGCGTATCGCCGAGGCGGCACCCCTGCTGGCGGCCCGCATGGTCGACAGCGCGTATCCGACGGCACTGGAGATGCTGCTGGACAGCGCCGCGGCGCAGCTGGCGGCACTGGGTTCCTGACGTAATCCGGCCACTCGATTGCTTGATGCAAGTCACGTCTCTATAGTCAGTGGAGTCGATTGCATCAAACAATCGACCGCTCGGTGCCGGAGGCGGAAACATGGAGCGTCGCTGGAAGGTCCTCGTCGTCACCTCGGCCGTGGTCTTCATGGCCCTGCTGGACGTCACCATCGTGAACATCGCGTTCACCGACCTCGGGCGGTCGTTCCCGCGCGACTCCCTCGCCGACCTGTCGTGGGTGCTGAACGGATACAGCGTGGTGTTCGCCGCCGCCCTCGTACCGGCAGGCCGCCTGGCCGACCGGTACGGGCGCCGACGGCTCTTCCTCGCCGGGCTGCTGCTGTTCCTGGCCGCGTCCGTGGCGAGCGCCTTGGCCGCGTCGGTGCCGGTCCTCGTCGCGGCCCGCGTCGTGCAGGCACTCGGCGCCGCGGCCGTGCTGCCGACCTCGCTGAGCCTGACCCTGCCGGAGTTCCCGCCCGAGCGCCGCGGCACCGCGATCGCCCTGTCGACGGCGGCGGGAGCGGTGGCCGCCGGAGTGGGCCCTTCGCTCGGCGGACTGCTGGTGGACTGGCAGGGCTGGCGTGCGGTGTTCTTCGTCAACCTCGTCATCGGCCTGCCCGCACTCGTGGCCGCCGCACGGCTGCTGCGCGAGAGCCGCGACGAGCGGGCGCAGGGCGTTCCCGACGCCCTCGGCGCGCTGCTGCTGGTGGGCGCCGTGGGCGGCCTCGCACTGGGCATCGTCAAGGGCGCGGACTGGGGCTGGAGTTCGGGCGCGGTGCTCACCGCCTTCGGGACCGCCGCCGTACTGCTGCCCCTGTTCGTCGTGCGGTCGGTGGCCCACGCGACACCGGTGGCCGACCTCGGCCTGTTCCGCCTGCGCTCCTTCACCGTCGCCACCCTCGGCACGTTCGTCTTCGGCGCCGGGTTCTTCGCCTCGCTGCTGTGCAACGTGCTGTTCCTGACCACCGTGTGGCACTGGCCGGTCCTGCGCGCCGGAGCCGCGGTCACACCGGGGCCCCTGATGGCCGCCCTCATGGCCCCGCTGGCCGGCAGGGTCACCGACCGGTACGGACCGCGCGTCGCCGCCGTGCCGGGCACCCTCCTCTTCGGCACCGGCCCGCTCCTGCTGGCCCTGACCGCCACGGCCGGGCCGCACTACTGGACGGTCCTGTTCCCGGCGGCGACCATCACCGGCGTCGGAGTCGGCCTGTCCCTGCCCGCCCTCGGCGGCGCCGCCGTCCTGGAACTGCCGCCGTCGAGCCTCGCCACCGGTATCGGCATGACGTCCGCCCTGCGGCAACTGGGCGCAGTCGTCGGCGTCGCGGCCCTGGTCGCCCTCCTCGGCACACCCGGACCCCAGGCCCTCGGCGGCTTCCGCCACGCCTGGCTCATGATCACCGGCGCCGGCTGGCTCGCCGCCGTCGTCTCACTCGCCCTGGGTCGCGTCCGGGCACCGCGACCGGAACCCGAGAAGGCCGTCCCGCAGCGGACCGCGCCCCTGAACGAAACACCATGACGTCGCTGAAGGAGAGGCCATGAAGGAGACCGACGCCCTGCGCCGTGCCGTGCGCTGGCCCGGCATTCCCGACCGGGTGACCGCCGTGCTCGCCCAGCAGATGCTCGCAGCCCGCCAATTCCGCGAAGGGTACGACTACTTCACCGCGCTCAGCGCCGAACGCCCCGAATCGGCCCTGGCCGAAAGCCTGACGGGAGTCTTCCAGGCCCGCCTCGACGGACCGGACGAGAAGGCGATCGCCCGGCTCGACGCGGCCGCGGAACGCGGTCTCGGGCTGCCGCAGTACTTCAGGGGAACCGCCCTCGCGAACCTCCCGGACTGCGCGGGCCGGGCCGACACGGTGATCGCCGACCTGGAGTTCGTGCTCGCCGTACGGGACCAGTTCCCGGCCGGGTTCTTGCACTCCGTGCACGCCGCCCTGGCCCGCGCCTACGCCTGTCAGGGCCGTACCGAGGAGGCCCGGGCCGCGCGCGAGTGCATCGGACACGCCCCAGGCCTGTCACTCGTCACGGACTACCTGGTCAGCGCCGAGGACGGCCTGCGCATGACCGCGCCATGGCTGGTGGAGATGGCGCCGGGCGTGCACGTCGCCCAGGGCTATGACTTCGCCGACCTCGCGTTCGTCGTCACGGACGAGGGCATCGTGGCGATCGACGCGGCCAGCCACCCCCGGCACGCCGAAGCGGCCCTGCGCGATCTGCGGGCCGTCACCCCCGCGCCGATCACTCATGTGATCCTCACCCACGCACACTTCGACCACATCGGAGGCATGGAAGCCCTGGCCGGCCCCGGGACACAGGTCGTCGCCCAGGCCGCCTTCCCCGACGAACTCGCGCTGCAGGCCGTGAGCCCGCCGCCCTTCCCGGCCCTGCTGCCGGACGGCCAGGAGCGCCGTCCGCACGTCGTGCCGGACCGGCTCGTCGAGCAGCCCGAGACGCTGACCGTCGGCGGGCGGAGGTTCACCCTCGTCCCCATCGCCGGAGGCGAGACACGCGACGGTCTCCTGGTCCAACTCCCCGACGAGGGCGTGGTGTTCACCGGGGACATGTGCATGCCGTATCTGGGGGCGCCGTTCTTCGCCGAAGGCTCGGCAGAGGGGCTGTTCGACGCGCTGCGGACGGTCCTGGATCTGCGCCCCCGGCTGCTGATCCACGGCCACCCGCCGCTGACCGAGAACTTCACCGTCGAGGCGCTGCCCGGCCTGCTCGCCGCGCTGCGCGAGCTGCACACCGTCGTCGCGGACGACATCGTCGCGGGCCGGTCACTGACCGACCTGCTGGAACGTGACCACCTGCCCGAGGTGCTGCGCGGGCATCCGGCGGCGATCCTCCCGTACCTGGTCATGCGCGAGGGCTTGATCCAGCGCGTCCACGACCAGCGGACCGGCTACTGGAAGGCGGACGGAGAAGGCGTGGACCCCATTGGCCGGGGACAGTGGGCCGCAGCGCTGGACCTGCTGGCCGGCGGCCGCGCCGAGGCGTTCGGCGCGGCGGGCGAGGAACTGCTGGCGCGCGGGGAGACGGCCGTGGCGCTCAGGATCGTCGACTGCGCCCTGCTCGGTCACCCGGAGGACGCGGCGCTCGCCGAGCTGCGCGGACGGATCCTGCGCGCGCTCGTCGAACGGCACCAGCTGTTCAGCCCGTTCAGGTTCGCGTACTACGCGGGGCTCGCGGGACTGACCGTGGCGCCCGCGGGCTGAGCACCCGGCCCGGGCCGCATCTCGCAGTCGTACGGACCGAGCGGCTTCCCGCAGGCGGAGCAGGTGAGCCCGGGCCGGAGCCGGCCGCCGCAGCCGCGGTGCAGAACCACCAGCGGCGGCCCATCCGGCGCCCGGTGCCCGTCCCCCCACAGCAGCAGGGACATGATCACCGGCCAGAGGTCGAGGCCCGCCGGGGTCACCACGTACTCGTACCGCTCCGGGCGGGTCTGATAGAGCTGCCGCTCGAGAATCCCGGCCTCGCAGAGCTTGCCCAGCCGGTCGGACAGCACGTTGTGCGCGATGCCGAGGCCGGCGCGGAAGTCCTCGAACCTCCGTGTGCCGCGCAGCGCGTCGCGCACGATCAGCAACGTCCAGCGCTCACCCACCACTTCGAGCGACCGGGCGATCGAGCAGACCTGACCTTCGTACGTACGAGGAAGCACGTCCCCATCGTACGTCGATTGCATCACGCAAGTCAGTGGCGCGGGACGGCCCCGCCGCGCAGCGCCCCGGCAGCCGCCTCCAGCACCGCCTCGGCGACCGCCGCGAGCGCCGGGGAGTCCAGCTTCCACTGCTGCCAGTACAGCGGGACGTCGAGGGTCTGGTCCGCAGCGAGGCGCACCAGACGCCCGGCCCACAGCAACGGCTCGGCCTGCACCTCGGGCACCAGGCCCCAGCCCAGGCCCGCCGCGACGGACTCGGCGAACCCCTCCGAGGTGGGCACGAAGTGCCGGACCGGACTCGCCCCGCTCCTGCCGTGCCGCAGCCTGCGCACGAAGGCGTCCTGCAGGTCGTCGCTGCGGTCGAAGGTCACCGTCGGCGCCACCGCCAGCGCCTCCGGCAACGGCCCGCCGAAATACTCCCGGGCGAAGTCCGGACTGGCCACCGGTACATAGCGCATCCGTCCCAGCGCGCGCACGCTGCAGCCCGTGACGGGCTCGGCGGACGAGGTCACCGCCGCCATCACCAGGCCTTCCCGCAGCAGCGAGGCCGTGCGCGTCTCGTCCTCGCGGCGCAGCTCGAAACAGAGCCGGGGCTCGTGCCGCACCCGCGTCAGCGCCGGCAGGAGCCAGGTCGCCAGCGAATCGGCGTTCACCGCGATCGACACCCGGGTCGGCTCCCCGGCCCCGCTCATGCCGAGCTCCGCGCGCGCATCACGCTCCAGCCGCGCCAGCTGACGGGCGAACCGCACGACGACCTCACCCGACTCGGTCGGCCGCACCGGCTTCGTGCGCATCAGCAGCACCCGGCCGGTGCGCTGCTCCAGCGCCTTCACCCGCTGACTGACCGCCGAGGGCGTCACATGCAGGGCCGCGGCCGCCGCGTCGAAAGTGCCCTCGTCCACCACGGCCAGCAGCGTTCGCACCTGGTCGAGAGGCAGCTCCGTCAACTCCGTCTTCACATTGGCTAATGATACGTAAGAATCTTTAGCTGTACGCGTAGTGATCGAATCCGTAGCGTCAAAGCCATGACCAACGCTCTGACCGCCGCGGCCGCGGGCTTCGGCACCGGCCTGTCACTCATCGTCGCCATCGGCGCCCAGAACGCCTTCGTCCTGCGCCAGGGAATCCGCCGCGACGCGGTCCTCGCCGTCGTCGGCATCTGCGTCCTGTCCGACGCCGTCCTCATCGCACTCGGTGTCGGCGGCGTGGGAGCGGTGGTGGTCGCCTACCCGCAGGCGCTCACCGCGGTCGGCCTGATCGGCGGCGCCTTCCTGCTCTGCTACGGCGCCCTCGCCGCCCGCCGGGTGCTGAAGCCGGGCGGCGCCCTGCAGACCGAGGGGGAGACGGCGCTCTCGCGCAGGCGGGCCGTGCTGACCTGTCTGGCACTGACATGGCTCAACCCGCACGTCTACCTCGACACCGTGTTCCTGCTCGGCTCGATCGCCGCCCACCGCGGCCCCCTGCGCTGGACGTTCGGCCTCGGAGCCGCCCTCGCCAGCCTGTGCTGGTTCGCCGCGCTCGGATTCGGCGCCCGTGCTCTGGGCCGCTTCCTGGCCAGGCCGGCCGCCTGGCGGATCCTGGACGGCCTCGTCGCCGCGACGATGATCACACTCGGCGGCCTGCTCGTCGCCAGGGCCTGAGAAGCCGAGCCACTGCATCTGCGGATCCAACCCGCGCTCCGCACCTCCGTCGACGGTCGCCGTAAGGCCGGCCTGGGCGGCTGCCGCCTCGACCTTCAGCTCGGAAGGTCGGAGAACTCTGATCACGAGTTGAGCAGGCACTGAAGTCCACAACCCGGGCATCCGCGCCCCGAACTCTCGGGCGGGGCTGGGATAGTGAACCCCGGCCCCGAAAGATGTATCGAGCAACCAGGAAGCCCGTGGACACCAGTGAGAGCAGTACCGAACCGCAGACACCGGACCCGGTCGCGGCCGACCCGCCGCGGCGCGGCTGGCGCCGCTGGGCCATGGACACCCGGCCGCTGCGCATCCCGGCCTACCGACGGCTGTGGTCCTCGACGATCGTCACGGCCGTCGGCAGTCAGCTCACCGCGGTCGCCGTGCCCAAGCAGATCTACGACATCACCGGCTCCTCCGCGTGGGTCGGCGCGGCGAGCCTCGCCGGGCTGCTGCCGCTGATCGTGTTCGCGCTGTGGGGCGGCGCGGTCGCCGACAGCATGGACCGCCGCAAGCTGCTCCTGATCACCAACAGCGGCATCGCCGTCACCTCGCTGCTGTTCTGGCTCCAGGCCTTCACGGGGCTCGAGTCCGTGGCCGCGCTGATGGTGCTGCTGGCGGTGCAGCAAGCCTTCTGGGGGCTGAACGCCCCCGCCCGCAACGCCTCCATAGCCCGCCTGGTCCCCGAGGGCCAGCTTCCGGCGGCCAACGCCCTCGGCTCGACGGTCATGCAGACCGGGCAGGTGGTCGGACCGCTGCTCGCGGGCGCCCTGATCCCCGTCATCGGTCTGCCCGAGCTGTACCTGATCGACGCCCTCGCCCTCTGCGTCACGGTGTGGGCGGTCTACAAGCTGCCCTCCCTGCCGCCCCTGACGGGCACCGAGAAGCGACGCGCGGGCGTACGGGAGATAGCGGAGGGCTTCCGCTACATCTCCGGGCACAAGGTGCTGCTGCTGTCCTTCCTCGCCGACATCATCGCGATGGTCCTCGGCATGCCCCGCGCCCTGTTCCCGCAGCTCGCCGCCCAGACCTACAGCTCCTACGGCGAAGGGCTCGCCCTCGGTCTGCTGTTCGCGGCGATCCCCATCGGAGCGGTGCTCGGCGGTCTGTTCTCGGGCACGTTCTCCCGGGCCCGCCGGCACGGCTGGATGGTGATCGGCGCGGTCGTCGCCTGGGGCGCGGCGATCACCGGCTTCGGGCTGAGCGGCAACCTGTGGATCGCGGCCGCGTTCCTGGCCCTGGCCGGCGTCGCCGACATGGTCTCGATGGTCTTCCGCGGTGCGATCCTGCTGTCCGCCGCCACCGACGAGATGCGCGGCCGTATGCAGGGCGTCTTCACGGTCGTCGTCGCGGGCGGCCCGCGCCTGGCCGACGTCCTGCACGGCACCGCCGGCTCGGCCTTCGGCCCGCGCGCGGCCGTGGCGGGCGGCGGCCTCCTCGTCGTCGCCGTGATGCTGGCCCTGACCGCAGCGATCCCGGCACTGCGCCGCTACCGCATCTGACCCCGAGGCGGGGCCAGGGCCCGTCCGGCGGATCAGCTCGGCGTCGCGGGCCCTGGCTGCGCTCCCCGATCCTCCCAGGGGAACGGGGAACCTCAGCGGTGTTCGCCGCCGGATGCCGGCGCTGGGTGCTGCAGTCGCACGCCGCTGGGCGCCGCTGCGAGGCGCGTCCGACAGTCGACCCGACCTGCCGGACGGGCTCTAGAGCACGCTGCGCCCGCGGCCCATGTGCTGTTCCATGAGCTTGCCCCGGGTCACCTCCAGCCGGTGGGCGAGGATCTCCGCGACGCTGCGCACCAGCGCGAGCCCGAGCTGGGTGTCCTGCTCGCACAGCCGCAGCACGGCCGCCGCGTCGAACTCGTAGGCGCGCACGGGGCTGAAGGCCTCCGCGCCGAAGTCCCACTCGTGTGGCGGGAACAGCCAGGACCAGCCGAGGAGATCGCCCGAGCCGAGGCTCGCCACGGTCACCCGCTGCAGCGAGTTGACCCGCTGGTCGAGCGAGACGGCGCCCGAGCGGATGACCCAGAAGCGGTCGGCCCTGCCGCCCGCCTCGAAGATCCGGGTGTCCTCCGGGAAGGAGACCTCCTGCGCGAGCGTCATCAGGCTCTGCCGCTGGGGCGGGGCAAGGGCGGTCAGCAGTTTTATGGCTTTGGTCATGACGCGGGGCTCCTCGCCGGGATCGGTTCCGGTGCTTTCCCTACGCCCATTTCAGCCGCTGCCGACGCCCCGAGCACCTCGGCGGACAGCAGTTCCCGCCGGGAATCTCCAGGGCATGAAAAAGCCCTGGCTGGACGGGGGAGGCCAGCCAGGGCCGTAAGCGGTGGCGTCGGAGGACGGTACGGTCGACTCCGTCACCACGTATGAATGAACCGTAAACCATCTGCCGGTGTTTTGCCCCGCCAGAAGCGGGTCACGTGACCGGTTTCACTCCTCGGCCTCTTCACCGGCCGCCACGACCCTGATCGTCTCGAGTTTCGAGTCGCTGGGGTCCGGCAGGTACATCCCCGCCTCCAGACCGGTGCGCAGATAGCGCAGAACGGGCTCGGTGAGCCGCTCGCCGGGCAGTACGGCCGGGATTCCGGGCGGGTACGGCGTGATCATCTCCGCCGCGATGCGGCCTGCGGCATCCTCGATGGGTATGTTCTCCGCGGGGCCGAAGAAGGCGTCCCGGGGCAGTGCCGCCTGCGTCAGGCGCAGCTCGGAGGGCGACGGCACATCCACCCGCGGGCCCGGTCCGAGTCCGGGCGCGGCGCGAGCCAGGTCCTTGAGCGCGGCGAGCAGTTCCCCGGTCGTCTGCCGGTCGTCTCCATGGGTGATCTGCGCGCCGATGCGGCGGTGGTCCACCAGGTGGGCGTCCAGGGCCCGCTGGTCCCGCAGCCAGTCCGCGGCCTTGAACCCCGTGATGCCCAGCCCGGCGATGTCGATGATCACGGGCAGCGGGTCGAGATCGTCGGCCCGGTCCGGACCGCAGAAGTCCTCACGGTCGTTGACATGCATCCCGTCGATCTCCTCGATCGCGGCACGGACCTCGGCCGCGAGGTCCAGCGCACCGCCCATCAACTCCCTGCCGTGCAGGGCCATCTGGCGGCGCCAGCCGTCGAGTCCGGCGTAGATCAGCACCGACGGGCTGGTGCTGCCCAACAGATCGGCCCGCATCTTCAGCAGATCCGGCGGGACGAGGTCGCCGCGGAGATGGAAGACGGAGCCCTGTTCCAGGCCGCTGCCCATCTTGTGGATGCTCGTCACACAGATGTCCGCGCCGGCGTCCATCGCCCATGTCGGCAGGTCGGGATGGAAGGGGAGATGGGCGCCCCAGGCCTCGTCCACGACCAGCGGGACGGAGCGCCGGTGGCAGACCTCGGCGATCGCCTGCAGTTCCGCGCAACTCCCGTACGGCGTGGGGCTGGTGACCAGCGCACCCTTCGCATCGGGATGAGCCTCGAAGGCCGCCTCGAAGCTCTGCGCCGACGGCGGATGCGCGAGGTGGCGTTGCGGGTCCCAGCGCGGCTCGACCCAGACGGGCTCGATGCCCGAGAGGATCAGCCCCGACACCACCGACTTGTGGGCGTCCCGGCCGATCAGCAGCTTCTCGTGCGGTCCCGCCACGGCCAGCATCGCCGCCTTGACGGACAGGGAACTGCCGCACGTGGTGAAGAACGTGTGCTCGGCGTGCACGGCGTCGGCCATCAACTCCTCGGCACGCACCAGCACCCGTCCCCGGGTGAGCCGGTCGTCCAGCCCGCCCGATGCCAGTACGTCACCGAGGAAGACCGCATCACCCAGCACCTCCCGTACGGCGGGATCGGCGCCGCGGGCCTGCTTGTGGCCCGGCGGGGTGAACCCCAGCCGCCCGCGGCGGTGGTAGTCGGCCAGGGCTTCCAGGATGGGCGCTCGGCTGTGATCGACAGTCATGCGCACCCGGGTTCCCGCCATCGGACACCGCCAACCGGGCGCGCACCGAGCCGTCGAAGCGGACGCCCGGCCCGTCGCTCAGCCCTGTCCGCCGGCTTTGCCCGGGGTCACGATCTCGTCCAGCACCCTGAGGACGGCTTCATAGGCCAGCGTCCGTACGGCGGCCTCGCGCGCAGCCTCGGGCTCGTCCGCCCGCAGGCCCTCGTCCCGCTCCCGCCACCGGCGCTGCTCCTGCTGCGCGCAGGCCCGCGCACGCTGGATGCGCCGCAGCAGTTCGTCTGAGTCCACTACATCGGTCATGACATCCGCGTACCCCCCGATGGCCCGGGCACGTACTTTCCGCCGGGAGGTTTGGCCGGGCCTGCGCAGGTGAGCCGAACAAGGAGACCTGCGGTGCCCGCGCAGCAGGAGGCGCAATCGCTGCGAACGGGCGGGGGAAAGCCGTGTCCGAGAGGCGTGTGCCCGGACTGCGGCGGCCGCGGGCGAGGCAGGGTCCGGCTTCCCTCCCCCTGCACAAGGGAGGCCGGTTCTTCACCGATCAGGGAGCCAGGCGATGTGCGAGGAGCACGGGACCGAATCCACCCTCGGGCGGCTGGGCGCGCAGCGGACCGGACCGCCGTGTTCGTGCAGGCCCGCCGAGGCGCGCAGGGCGGTCGAGCGGGCGGTCAATGAACGCTGCAGGGCCACCCACACCCACTGCGACGAGGAGGCCCTCGGGGACGCCCTGCTCGTCGCCACCGAGCTGACGACCAACGCCATCCTGCACGGCGGCGGCGTCACGGACTTCCGCGTCGACGTCCTGGGAACGGGCGTGCGCGTCTCGGTGAGCGACCGCAGCGACCGGCTGCCGGTGACCAGGCAGCCCACGGACCCACGGCGACGGCACCGCGTCGGCGGCCACGGCTGGCCCATCGTGTGCCGGCTGGCCCGCGACGTGCGCGTGTCGGAACTGCCCGCCGGCGGCAAGTGCATCACGGCCGTGGTCCCCTTCCACTGAAGGCCTCCACAAGGCGGCGTTTGTTCCCTCGACCGCCGGGCATACGGATGTTCGTGCTTCGGACCGGAGGCGCGCCAGCGGGAGCGATATGGCTGCC
The DNA here is from genome assembly GCF_040298885.1 of Streptomyces sp. NPDC001137. Lineage (NCBI taxonomy): Bacteria > Bacillati > Actinomycetota > Actinomycetes > Kitasatosporales > Streptomycetaceae > Streptomyces > Streptomyces sp. NPDC001137. Next base: position 15,466 of record NZ_JBEPBA010000031.1, on the reverse strand, counting down.
CTGGACCCTCCATTCGGTCCGGGCGTCGGTCTTCCCGCGGTAAGTCCCTGAAACCCCTCGTTCAGGAGCGAATCCGCATGCTTATCGACATGTCGACCAGCACTTCCGGCACCCAGGCCCGGACGACCGCCGCCACCCGGCGGCGGCACGACGACGCCCCCGACACGGCGGACCTTTTCGCCCGCCTCGCCACCTTGGAGGACGGCCCCGAGCGGGAGGCGGTCCGCGACGAACTCGTCACGGCCTGGCTGCCCATGGCCCACCGGATCGCCGGCCGCTTCCGCGACCGCGGCGAGTCCATCGAGGATCTCCGCCAGGTCGCGGCGCTCGGCCTGGTCAAGGCGATCGACCGGTATGCCCCCGAGCGGGGAGCGTTCGAGAGCTATGCCGTGCCCACCATCACCGGTGAGGTGAAGCGCCACTTCCGGGACCGTATGTGGGCCCTCAGGGTGCCCCGCCGGATCCAGGAACTCCGCAACAAGGTGCGGGTGGCCCGCCGCGAGCTGACCCAGACCCCGGGCAGCTCCGAACCCTCCGCCGCCGACATCGCCGCCCACACCGGGCTCACCGAGGACGAGGTCAACTCCGGCCTGGAGGCCCTCGACAGCTTCAGCACCCTTTCGCTGGACGCCGAGCTCTCGGGTGACGAGGACGGCTACAGCCTCGCCGACACCCTCGGCGCGGCGGACTCCGCGTACGACGTCGTGATCGACCGCGAAGCCGCCAAGGAAGGCCTGCGGCGTCTGCCCGAACGCGACCGCGCCATCCTCTACATGCGCTACTTCGAGGACATGACACAGAGCCGGATCGCCGACCGGTTCGGCATTTCCCAGATGCATGTCTCCCGCCTCATCAGCCGCAGCTGCGCCCGGGTGCGGGCCGAGGCGCTGGGGCAGGCGGCCGGCAACGGACGGGCGGCCGCGGCTTGAGCGGCCCGCAGCGAGGAGGAGGACCGATGCTGATCCCTCATCCTGCCGTCCTGCGCAGGCTTGTCGAGGAGTACGAGACCGCGCTGGCCGAGGAGGCCGGGCGCGGCGGCGGGGCGAGCCCCCGGGTCCAGGACCTGGCCTACACCCTGTGCGTGTCGACCGGCACGCGCAACGTGGCACGGGCGCTGGAAGCGGCACACCGGCTGCTCGCGGCCACACCCCCGTCACGATCGGCGGCGCCGGAGATCGGAATCCGGTGACACCGCGCATGGACGACGTCCAGGTCGCCGGCCGGGCGGAGCGCGGCCCGGTCACCGAGAAGCACACCTGCCCTGCGGAGCCCGGGAGGTGCCCGTGAATTCCAGTGCCATGGCGCGGACGAGCAGGCGCGAGGCCGAGCGGGCGGCGCGCGGCTCGGTGACCGAGGGCGCCGCCCGGGCGGGGCTCGCCGCCCGCGGCGTCATCTACCTCCTGGTCGGCGTCCTGGCGCTGCAGATCGCGTTCGGGGACGGCGGCCGGCAGGCGGACCGCGGTGGCGCCCTCGCCACGCTGGCCGGGCAGCCGTTCGGCACCGTGCTGCTGTGGGCGCTGGGTCTGGGGCTGGCCGGCATGGCGGTGTGGCGGTTGTCGGAGGCCGTGTTCGGCTCGGTCGGCCCGGACGGCCGTACGCCACGAAAGCGGCTGCTCGGGGTCGCCCGCTGCGTTTTCTACGCGGTGGTCGCCTACTCGGTGCTGACGTTCGCGGCGGGCCCGCACGGCGGCGGCAGCCGGTCGAGTGACGCCCAGTCCCGTGATGTCACGGCCAGGGTCCTCGACCTGCCCGCAGGGCAGTGGCTCGTGGGCGCGGCAGGTGCCGGCGTCGTCGTGGCGGGCGTGTGGATCGGTGTCCAAGCCGTGCGGCGTGACTACCGCGAGCAGCTCAAGCTGGGTGAGATGTCCCCCTGGTCGCGACGGCTGGTGGACGTCACCGGCGTGGTGGGCGGCGCGGCGCGCGGCCTGGTGTTCGCCGCCGCGGGGACCTTCGCGGTGCGCGCCGCGGTCGACTACGACCCGAAGCGGGCGAAGGGGCTCGACGACACGCTGCGCTCGTTCGCCCACACTCCGCTGGGTCCGTCGCTGCTCGCCTGCGTCGCGGCCGGTTTCGCCCTGTTCGGTCTGTTCTCGTTCGCGCTGGCCCGCTGGGGCAGGGTCTGACACGCGCCACACGGGGAACACGAATCGGATGAACGAATCCGAGTTTCCACCGGAGCACCGGCCCGTCGACCTCTACCTCGGTCTCCTGCGCACCCGGATGGACACGGAGGACTTCCGGCAGCTGCTGGGGGTGGTCGAACCGGTCCTGCGGGCGCTCGAGGAACAGCGCATGCCTTCCGTGGACTTCGCGCTCGGCGACGACCACGGGGAGGGGCTGTCCCAGGAGGTCCGTGACGAGGCGGCCCTGGTCATCGCCGCCGCCGTGACCGGCCGGCTCGACAACGAGGTCGTCGAGATCGACCTCGAGGGGACCGGCCCGATCAGGGTGATCACCGATGCGGACACCGCCTCGGACCCGGTGCGGCTGGGTGAGATCGCCGACTACATCCGGGAGAGGCACCGCCAGGACGAGGAGCTGCGCGGCATCGCCGAGGTGAGCGGTCTGCCCACCGACTTCTGAGGGCAGGCGCTCACCGCTTCGGCGTAGCCACCGGCACCTTCAGTGGCCGGGCCAGGCCGACCACCGCCTCGTCGAGGCGCTGCAGATGCCGTAGCACCCGGTCGGTGATGCGGCCGTAGCGTGAGCCGCCGGGCAGGTCGGACTCCAGGAGGGAGGCGATGCTCGCCCCCGTCTCGACCTCGACGGCGGCCCGCCCGTCCGCGACACGGGCGGCGATCGTCCCGATGTTGCCGAGGATGCGCTTGCCGGCCCGCCGCAACCGCGGATCCGCCGCGATCGAGGGATGCGTCGGCAGCAGCTCGGCCATCGCGGCCAGCGAACGCGCGTGGTACGCGCAGGTCTCCAGCAGGGCCACCACATAACGGGCGGTGTTGCGCCGGGCCCGCAGCGGAGTGACCGGGTGGGTGAGGGGCTGGGTGGCGGTGCGCAGGTCCGCCAGCGCCTGGTCCAGGTCGCGCGCCTTGTCGAGGAGCTCGGCCGGGTCCCCGCCGCTGAGCTGGTCGACGGCGGCCTCGGTGACGTCGGCGAGCCGCTCCAGGGTGGTGACGAGGAGGTCGTTGGTACGGCGGTCGGTGTGCACCGGCAGGACGAACGCCGCGGCGATGATCCCGCAGGCCGCCCCGAGCGCCGTCTCCTCCACCCGCAGCACCAGCACCGACAGGCTGTAGGTGTGCAGCAGGGTGTACAGCACGCCCAGCGCCGCGGTGACGAAGAAGGACATCAGCGTGTAGGACAGCGGGGCGGTGTAGAACATCGCGAACACGCACAGCAGCACCAGCGCGAACGCCGTCCAGGTGTGGTGCCCGACCAGCGCCGCGAGCAGCAGACCGGCCACCACGCCGAGCACCGTGCCCAGCAGCCGCCGGTAGCCCTTGACCAGGATCTCGCCGGTCGAGGCGGTGTTGATGAACACGATCCAGCAGGTCAGCACCGCCCAGTACCAGCGCTGGCTGGAGAGGAACTCACCGCCGACGATCGCCAGCGCCGATCCCACCGCGACCTGCACGGCGGCGCGGGTGGTGGGCCGCTTCAGACCTTTCGGCGCCTCCTCGGTGGCCTCCTCGCCCGCGTCGATCGCCGCGTCCTCCGCGTCCAGTTCCTCGCGTGAGCGTGCCGTCGACGGGGTGTCGTCCGCGTCGTCCTGAGGGTCGCCGAGTGCGATCCGCAGCCCGAGCACCGCGCGGGCGGCCTCGCCGACACCGCGGAAGACGTCCTGGACGGCGGGGGAGGCCTTCGGGAGGTTCTCCTCGTCGCGGTAGCCGAGGAGCCGGTTGCGCAGCTGGGCCAGGCCGGTTCCCAGGTCCTCGGAGACGGGCCGCAGCACCAGCAGGCGCAGCGCCCCCAGGTCGCGGCGCAGGGTCGCGGTCGACTCGTCCTGTACGGGCAGCCGGCCGCCCGGCGGAACGGGCGCCCCCGGCAGATGCAGGGTCAGGGTGTCCGCCCGCTCGGCGCTGCGGGCGTTCAGCAGCAGCAGTCCGAGGCGTTCTGCGGCGATCTCGGCGTCCGCGATGCGGCGCTGCACGAGCCGGGCCACGGCCTCGTCGGCGGTGCCCTCCTCCAGCCGCCCCTGGATCATCATGGCCGTCTCGTTGAGGCGGGCGGTGCCGTCGCGTACGTCCTGAAGCGCCTTGTCGATCTCGTCCGGTCCGGCGTCGAGGAGGGCGAGCTGTGCGGTGACCAGTTGCGCCAGCCGGGCGCGGAAGGCCTCACGCAGCCGTTGCAGGATGCCCGCGGGCGTCTCGGGTACGAGCGCGAAGCGCACCACGGCGCTGCAGGCGACGGCGACGGCAACCACGCCCCACAGCTGCGGCAGCGCGGACATGGTGGCGCCGACGAACAGGGACATGAAGTAGACCTGGAAGCCGATCAGCCCGAGCGCGGTGCCGCGGTCACCGAAGCGGCGGGCGTAGACGGCGCAGAAGATGAGGGCGACGAAGAAGAGGTCACCGCCCACCACCCGGGTGTGCAGGAGCGCACCCAGGGACACGGAGGCCAGCGCGACCGGAAGGCCCAGCGCGAGTGTGACGGCCTGCGGGCCGCGCTGCTTCTCCCGGATGGCGAAGGTGGAGACCATCGCCGCGATGGCGCCCGCCACCAGATGGCGCACGTCGGCGCCGAGCAGGGAGAGCACGGCCAGCGTGAGGGCGATGGCGCCCACCGTTCTCAGGCCCGCGGCCAGCCGGAGCAACCCGGGATCGGAGGCCGCGACGAGATCGCGCAGCCGTGCCCGGACCGACCCTTCCGCTGCCCTCACGCCGCCGTACTCACTCCCGCTTCACGTCATGATCCGGATCTCAGCATGGCACGACGTGACCGGAGCGTGCGCACCGCCTCAGGTCTCCTTGCGGTCCGTCTCCTCGACATGCGCGCGTACCTGTTCCGGCGTCATATAGGCGTTGGTGAACTCGAAGTCCTTCAGCGTGGCCGCCTTGCGGGCCTGGAAGCCGGTACGGACGAAGTCGTCGCCGGCCAGGGCGTTGAGCGTCCAGTTCGTCGCCACACGGACCTTGGCGACGTTGGTGCGCAGAGCCATCCAGTGGTAGCCGCGGGCGGCCACCTGGGCGGGCAGACCGCGCAGTTCGATGCCGAGCGGCTTGGAGACGGCGTCCTTGCCGCCGAGGTCGACCACCAGCCCGAGGTCCTTGTGGACGTACGGCGTCAGGGGTTTGCCCCGCAGGGTCGCGATGACGTTGTCCGCGACGTGCTTGCCCTGCCGCATGGCGTGCTGCGCGGTCGGCGGGCAGATCGCCGACTCGTCGTCCTTGGCCTTGTCCGGCACCGCGCCGGAGTCGCCCAGCGCGAACACGCCGTCGTGGCCGGGCAGGTTCATCTCGGCGTTGACGGCGAGCCGGCCCCGCACCGTCTCCGCGTCGAGCGTGGCGATGAGCGGGCTCGCGACGACACCGGCGGTCCAGATCAGGGTGCGGGTGGGGATCACCCGGCCGTCGGTGAAGGTGACCTCCTCGGGGCCCGCCTTGGCGATGGAGACACCCAGCGAGACGTCGATGCCGCGCCGCTTGAGGATCTCCTGGGCGCTGCGGCCGAGCTTGTCGCCCAGTTCGGGCATCAGCTTCGGGGCGATGTCGATCAGATGCCATTTGATCAGCGCCGGATCGATGCGCGGGTAGCGCTTGACCGCGGCGTGCGTGAGCTTCTGCAGACAGGCGGCGGTCTCGGTGCCGGCGTAGCCGCCGCCGACCACCACGAACTGCAGCCGCGAGGCCCGCTCCGCCGGATCGTCGCTGGCGTCGGCCAGGTCGAGCTGGGAGATGACGTGATCGCGGATGTACGCGGCCTCCGCGAGGGTCTTCATACCGAAGGCGTGCTCGGTCAGACCCGGAATGTCGAAGGTGCGGGTGACGCTGCCGGTGGCCAGCACGATGTAGTCGTACGGCTCGTTGACGATCCGGTCGGTGATGGTGCGGATGACGCAGACCTTGGCCTTCAGGTCGACGCCGATGGCTCCGCCCGGAATGATCCGGGTGCGGTACTTCTTGCTGCGCCGCAGCGAGACGGCGATCGACTGGGGCGTCAGCACCCCGGAGGCGACCTGGGGCAGCAGCGGCAGATAGAGCTGGTAGGCGAACGGCGTCACCAGGGTGACCTCCGCTTCGTCGGGCGCGAGTTTCCGCTCCAGCCGGCGTACGCACTCCACGCCGGCGAAACCTGCGCCAACCACCAGGATCCTGGGTCGTGTCACGGTGTTCATCCCTCTCTGCGGCTCCAGGCGGTCTGCATCCAACGCCCTTCGCATGCCCTGGATCGCTGCTTGCACCACATCGATCCCACCGTGGCCCCAGCCGTTCCGCCAGCTGGGTGCGGCAGGCAGACGAACGCGTCGAGCACCACCATGCCCGTCTGCATGCGGAAACGCACCGGTCAGGAGTGAACCTTTTGGATCACGTGCTGCACAGGAAGTGGCGAGATTGTGTTCGGCGCGGTCAGCGGAACACGTTGTCGGCCTCGTCCCAGCTCGACAGTTCGTCCGGCACGGTCTGCCGGGGAGCACGGGTGCGTGCCTGGTACATCGCGTCGATCTCGAACGCGTAGTGCCGCACGATCGCGTCCCGGCGCAGCTTCATGGACGGCGTCATCAGCCCGTTGGACATGTCGAACTGCTCCGGCAGCACCCGGAAGACCCGGATCGACTCCGAGCGCGACACGGCGCTGTTGGCCGCGGCCACGGCCCGCCCGATCTCCTCGCGCAGCGCGTTCTCCTCGCGAGCCTCCCGGCTCGGCGTGTCGCTCTGCAGGGAGAGGGAACCGCGCCAGTACGCCAGGAACTTCGGATCCAGGGTGATCAGCGCCCCCACACAGGGCCGGTTGTCGCCGACGACGACCGCCTGGTGGATCAGCGGATGCATCCTCAACCGCTGCTCCAGGGCGGACGGGGCGACGTTCTTGCCGCTGCTGGTGACGATGATGTCCTTCTTGCGGCCGGTGATCGTCAGATAGCCCTGCGCGTCGATCCGTCCGAGGTCGCCGGTGGCCAGCCAGCCGTCGCGCAGCACGGCCCGCGTCGCCGCCTCGGCGTTGATGTAGCCCTGGAACACCGAGGGACCGCGGACCAGGATCTCGCCGTCCTCGGCCACCGCGATCTCGTTGCCCGGCAGCGCCTGCCCGACGGTGCCCGACATCTCCCGGCCCAGCGGCTGCGCGGTGATGCCGCCGGCGGCCTCCGTCAGGCCGTACCCGTCGTCCACATAGATTCCGATCCCCTCGTAGAACAGCGACAGTTCACGGCTGAGGGAGGAGCCGCCGGACGACGCCCGCATCACCCGGCCGCCGATCGCCGCGCGCAGCTTGCGGTACACCGTCCGCTCGAACAGGGCGTGTTGCAGCCGCAGATCGAAACCGGGCCCCGAACCGCCGCCCAGCCGGTGCCGCTCCAGCGCCGCGGCGAAGTCCCGTGCCGTGTCCGCGGCCCGCTCGAACAGCGCCCCGCGGCCCGCCTCCTGGGCGACGCGCAGGAAGTTCTTGTAGATCTTCTCCAGGAGCGAGGGAACCGCGCACAGATACGTGGGCCGGAAGGAGAGCAGGGACGCCGAGAGCGCTTCCTCGCTCATGTCGGGCTCGTGCGCCATCACCATGCCGCCGCGGATGCACAGGGTTTGCACCAGAAGGCCGTAGACGTGCGAGAAGGGCAGGAAGGCGAGCACCGAGGCCTGCTGCTCGCCCGGCGGGATCACGGTGTGACCCCAGCCCCTCAGCAGGGTGTCGCAGGCGCTCGCCAGGTTGCGGTGGCTGAGCGCGCAGCCCAGCGCCCGGCCCGTGGTGCCGGAGGTGTAGCTGATGGCCGCCGTGGAGTCCGGCAGCACGATGCGGCGCAGCGAGTCGACCGTGGCGAGCGGGATGAACCTGCCGCGCTCCCGCAGGTCGCCCAGCGCCCCCGCGTCCAACTGCCAGACGTGGCGCAGCAGCGGCAGCGCCCCGCACACGGAGCCGACCGTCATCACCGCCTGCTCGTCCTCCACCACCACGGCCACGCAGCCGGCGTCCCGCAGGACCCACTCCACCTGGTCGCGCGAGGAGGTCGGGTAGATCGGGACGACCTCGGCACCGACCGCCCACAGGGCGTGGCTGAGCACCGTCCACTCGTACCGGGTGCGCGCCATGATCGCGACGCGGTGGCCGGGCGAAATCCCGCACGCCACCAGCCCCTTGGCCAGATCCACCACCTCGTCCCGTACCTCCACGGCGGTCACTTCCTCCCAGGTGGTGGAGGACGGGGCGGGGCGGCGCGCGAGCATGGGCAGGGTGGGGTGGTGAGCTGCCGTGTCGAAAACGGTGTCGGCCAGTCCGCCGGTCAGGGGCGAGACGGTGGGGGGAGCGAGGGCGAAGTCGCGCATGCGCTGCTCCTGAGCTGTACGGAGGGTGACCATGCCGACGAGTTCCGTTGTCGACGGTGCTCGAATCTAGCCCAGGTGGGTGCGGATGGTGACCGGAACCTGCGAAGTTGCGGATCCGTGATGATCAGGCCTGGGTGTGACGCACGCAGCCAGTGACGACCTCCCGCAGATTGCCGTTGCGCGCCAGGAGTTCACGCTGAACCTGTGCGCCGGTGCCGCCCTTGAGCAGCCGGACGCAGGTCTCCCGGGCACGCTCCAGGTCGCCGCTGTCGGCGAGCGCGTCGCCGATGTGTTCCAGCAGCGCGCCCACCACGTTCTCGGCGGGCTGCCGCCGCATGGTCACGGGGTGCAGCAGCTCGTCGGTGAGACCGGAGCGCGCGGCCTGCCAGGCGGCCAGCCGGAGCAGGCTGACGCTGTGGTCGAGGGGCGGGTGGCCGTCCCACCACTCCCGGGCGGCGGTCTCCACGAGACCCCGGGTGAGCGTGGCGACGAGGGCGGCCGTGTCGGCGTGCAGGCAGACGTCCGCGACCCGGACCTCGACGGTCGGGTACTGCCGGGACAGACGTGCGTCGAAGTAGATCATCCCCTCGTCGAGGATCACCCCGCTCGCGACCATGTCCGCCACCCGCCCGTGGTAGCGCTCGGCCGAGCCGAAGACCTCGGTGGGACCGGCCGACGGCCAGCGCTGCCACACCCGGCTGCGATAGCTGTTGTAGCGGGTGTCCCTGCCCTGCCAGAACGGGGAGTTGGCGCTGAGCGCGGAGATCACCGACAGCCAGGGCCGGATGCGGTCGAGGACCGCGACGCCCTCCTCGTCGGAGTCGACGGAGACATGGACGTGACAGCCGAGCACGAGCTGCTGCTGTACGGCGATGCCGTACTGCTCCTCCATCCACTGGTAGCGGCTTCCCCTGGTGACGGTGGGGCTGACGGGCAGGGGCGAGGTGGCCAGCGCGGCCACCGTGCACCCGATCTCCCCGGCGTGCCGGGCGGCCTCCCGGCGACAGCGCACGATCTCCGCGTTCAGGTCCGCCATGTCGGACTGGGGATGCGTGTTGAACTCCAGCATCTGGTTGTACAGCTCTTTCTCGAACACGCCCTCGCAGGTGTCGTCCCGCGCCGCACGGGCGAGCACCGCGGCGGACAACGCCTTGGGCTCGCCCGTCTCCGGGTCCACCAGGAGGAGCTCCTCCTCCACTCCGACGGTGCGCACGTGTGGCCGCCTTTCTGTGGCCGGGCTGCGGCTAGGACGAGCACCGAGTACCCCGCCTGGCCGGTCACAGCAGCGGAGTCAGCCAGATCGTGGCGAGCGGCGGCAGGGTGAGCGTGATCCTTGCCTCCTCCACCTTGACGTCGTCGGGGTTGGTGACGTCGCTGCCGCCGTAGCGCATGGCGTCGGTGTTGAGGATCTCCCGCCAGGCGGGCACCTCGTCGGGCGCCCAGAGGCGGTAGTCGTGGCGCACCACGGGGGAGAAGTTGGAGACCGCGAGGAGCGGGCTGCCGTCGCTGGCGAACCGCAGGAAAGCGAAGACGTTGTCCTCGGCGGCGTCCCCCATCACCCACTGGAAGCCGCAGGGCCGGGTGTCCTGCTGCCACAGCGCAGGGGTGCGGCGGTAGACGGCGTTGAGGTCGCGCACCAGGTCGCGGACTCCGCGATGGTCGGGCTCGGCGCCGTAGCCGGGGTCGACCAGCCACCAGTCCGGCCCGTGCTCCTGGGACCATTCGGAACCCTGGGCGAACTCCTGCCCCATGAACAGGAGCTGCTTGCCCGGGTGGGCCCACATGAACCCCAGGTACGCCCGGTGGTTGGCGCGTCGCTGCCACCAGTCGCCCGGCATCTTCGACACCAGCGCCTGTTTGCCGTGCACCACTTCGTCGTGCGAGATGGGCAGGACGTAGTTCTCGCTGTAGGCGTACACCATCGAGAACGTCATCTCGTTGTGGTGGTACTTGCGGTGCACCGGCTCGTGCTCCATGTAGCCGAGGGAGTCGTGCATCCAGCCCATGTTCCACTTCAGGCCGAAGCCCAGCCCGCCGCTGTCGGTGGGGCGGGTGACCCCGTCCCACGCCGTGGACTCCTCCGCGATGGTCACCACGCCGGGCGCCCGCCGGTACACGGTCGCGTTCATCTCCTGCAGGAACGCCACCGCGTCCAGGTCCGCCCGCCCTCCGTGCACATTCGGCGTCCACTGGCCCGAGTCGCGCGAGTAGTCCAGGTAGAGCATGGAGGCCACGGCGTCCACCCGCAGACCGTCGATGTGGAACTCTTCGCACCAGTAAACAGCGTTCGCCACGAGGAAGTTGCGCACCTCGATACGCCCGAAGTCGAACTCGTAGGTCCCCCAGTCCGGGTGCTCGGCCCGCCGCGAGTCCCCCGGCTCGTACAGCGGATCCCCGTCGAACCGCGCCAGGGCCCAGTCGTCCTTGGGGAAGTGGGCGGGCACCCAGTCCATGATCACGCCGATGCCGGCCCGGTGCAGGGCGTCGATCAGGTACTTGAAGTCGTCGGGCGTACCCAGCCGCGACATCGGCGCATAGAAGCCGGTGACCTGGTAGCCCCAGGAACCGGCGAAGGGGTGCTGGGCGACCGGCATGAACTCGACGTGGGTGAACCCCAGACCGCTCACGTACGGCGGCAGCTGCTCGGCGAGTTGGCGATACGTCAGCCCGTGCCGCCAGGAGGGGAGATGGATCTCGTACACGGAGAAGGGCGCCTCGTGCACCGGAAGGTCACCGCGGTGCGCCATCCACTCCTCGTCGCCCCACTCGTAGTGCGAGGCGTGCACGACCGACGCCGTGTCCGGCGGGACCTGCGCGTAGCGCGCCATGGGGTCGGCCTTGAGGAAACGGCCACCGTAGCGGGAGGTGATCTCGAACTTGTACAGCGCGCCCTCCCCGATACCGGGCACGAACAGCTCCCACACCCCCGAGGCGCCCAGGGAGCGCATCGGCAGAGCTGTTCCGTCCCAGCAGGTGAAGTCCCCGGCGACCCGGACGCCCTGGGCGTTCGGGGCCCACACGGTGAACCGGGTGCCGGTCACGCCCTCGTGTTCCATGGGCTCGGCGCCGAGCGCCTTCCACAGCTGCTCGTGCCGGCCCTCGCGGATGAGATGCAGGTCGAGCTCACCGAGGGCGGGCAGGAAACGGTACGGGTCGGCCGTCTCGTGCTCACCGTCCGCGTACCGCACCACCAGCGTGTACTCGGGGATCGCGTCGAGGGGCAGCACCCCGGAGAACAGGCCGTCGCCCTCCGAGGCCAGCGCTCGCCGCCTGCCGTCGACGACGACGCTCACCGCGCGGGCGTAGGGCCGTAGCGCCCGGAAGACGATGCCGTCCGGGACCGGGTGGGCGCCCAGCAGCGCGTGCGGGTCGTGGTGCCGGCCGGTGAGCAGGCGTTCTCGTTCGCCGGGATCCAGGGCGGGCGCGCTCGCACATCCGGCGGTGTGCGGTCCGGACGGCTCGGGGAGCGAGGTGTCACGCAGGGCCACGGGGTCAGCCTCCTCTTACGGCGAGACGTTCGATCGCCGCCATCGGTACGGGGAGCCAGTCCGGCCGGTGCCGGGCTTCGTACAGGACCTCGTACACGGCTCGATCGGTCTCATAGGCACGGAGCAGTCCGTGCTTCTTGCGCGGGTCCCAGCCGGCCCGCTCGGCGTAGCCCGCGCAGTAGGCCTCGCGGCAGCGGCGCGCCCACTCCGGGCGCCACGGGCGGCGCTGGCGGGCGGCGTAGTCGAAGGAGCGCAGCATGCCCGCGATGTCCCGCACCGGGGACTGGGTGCTGCGCCGCTCGGCGAGCGGGCGGGACGGCTCGCCCTCGAAGTCGATGACGAACCAGTCCCGGCCGGCCCGCAGCACCTGCCCCAGGTGCAGGTCGCCGTGGATGCGCTGGGCGGGCGGCCCCGGATCGCAGGCGACGAGGGCGCCGAAGGCGGTGCGCAGCCGGGGCACGTACGGGCGCAGCGCCGGCACACAGTGGGCTGCGGCGTCCAGGCGCTCGGTCATGGCCGCCGCCGTCCGCACGCTCTCGTCGTGTGCCCCGGCGGGGAAAGCGGCCGCCAGCGCGAGGTGTACCTCCGCGGTGGCCCGGCCCAGCTCGCGGGCCTGCACGGTGAACTCGTCGCCGGCGGCGAGCGCCTGCAGGGCCAGCGCCCAGCCGTCGGAGGCATCGGGCAGGAACGGCTGCAGCACACCGAGCGTCGCTTCCTGCGGATGCGTCGTACGGAACCACGCCACCGGCGCCGGCACCCGGCCGCAGCCCTGCCCGGCCAGCGCGCCCGGTACTTCCAGGTCGGGGTTGACGCCGGGCTGCACGCGCCGGAACACCTTCAGGATGAACTCGTCGCCGTACACCAGGGAGGAGTTGGACTGCTCGGCCTCCAGCACCCGCGGCACCAGCCCGGCGGGCACATGCACGGACGGATCTGCCTCGAAGCGCAGCGGGCCCGCCGCACCGGGCTGCCGCAGCCGCTCCAGGAGCAGTTGCGCCGAACGGGGATCCTGCAGCGCGTCGTACACCGTCAGACCGGCCAGCGGGCCCTCCTCCGCCCTGCCGATCAGGGCCCGTCCGAGCCTCGGTGACAGGTGCCGGCGCACGCCGAGCAGCAGCTGGTAGCAGTCACCGGCGGGCGTGGCGCCGCTGGGCGCGGGCAGGCCGCTCTGACCGGTGTGCACCAGCAGATGCAGACAGCCGGGGAACAGCTCCGTCATGGACAGCAGGCCGAGGTCCGTGACGGGTCGGTCCTTGCCCGCGAACCAGCGCTGCCTCGGCAGCCACTCGCGCAGCAGCCCGGCGAGCGAGGTCATGGGCCCGGCGGCGACGCTGGGTCTCGGGCGGAGCGGTGCGGTCTTCGCCATGGTGACGCGTCCTTTCCTCGCCTCACGCCAGAGGACGGCGGCCGATGCGGGATGCGACTCGGGTGAGCCGGAACCAGTAGAAGCCGTGGCCGGCGAGGGTCAGCAGATACGGCAGCTCACCGATGGCCGGGAAGCGCACCCCGCCGATGAGCTCCACGGGATGGCGCCCGTCGAAGGCCCGCAGATCGAGCTCGGTGGGCTGCGCGAACCGCGAGAAGTTGTTCACGCACAGCACCAGGTCGTCGCCGTACTCCCTGAGGAAGGCCAGCACCGCCGGATTGGAGGACGGGAGTTCCGTGAAGGACCCGAGGCCGAAGGCCGGGTTCTGCTTGCGGATCTCGATCATCCGGCGGGTCCAGTGCAGCAGCGAGGACGGGTCGGACATGGACGCCTCGACGTTGCTCACCTGGTAGCCGTAGACCGGGTCCATGATGGTCGGCAGGAACAGCCGCCCGGGGTCACAGGACGAAAAACCTGCGTTGCGATCCGGTGTCCACTGCATCGGGGTGCGTACGGCGTCGCGGTCGCCGAGCCAGATGTTGTCGCCCATGCCGATCTCGTCGCCGTAGTAGAGGATCGGCGAGCCGGGCAGTGACAGCAGCAGGGCGGTGAACAGCTCGATCTGGTTGCGGTCGTTGTCGAGGAGCGGGGCGAGCCGGCGGCGGATGCCGATGTTGGCGCGCATACGCGGATCCTTGGCGTATTCCGCCCACATGTAGTCGCGTTCCTCGTCGGTGACCATTTCCAGGGTCAGCTCGTCGTGGTTGCGCAGGAAGATTCCCCACTGGCAGCCCGCGGGGATGGCGGGGGTCTTGGCGAGGATTTCCGAGACGGGGTAGCGGGATTCCCGTCGTACCGCCATGAAGATGCGGGGCATGACGGGGAAGTGGAATGCCATGTGGCATTCGTCGCCGCCGCTCTGGAAATCGCCGAAGTAGTCGACCACGTCCTCCGGCCACTGGTTGGCCTCGGCCAGCAGCACGGTATCCGGATACATCGCGTCGATCTCGCGGCGGACGCGCCTCAGGAACGCGTGGGTGGCGGGCAGATTCTCGCAGTTGGTGCCCTCGGCCGCGTACAGATAGGGCACGGCGTCCAGGCGGAATCCGTCGATGCCCAGGTCCAGCCAGAAGCGCAGGGCGGCCAGGATCTCCTCCTGGACGGCCGGGTTCTCGTAGTTGAGGTCCGGCTGGTGGGAGAAGAAGCGGTGGAAGAAGTACTGCCCGCGGACGGGATCGAAGGTCCAGTTGGAGACCTCGGTGTCGACGAAGATGATCCGCGCGTCGGCATACTGCTTGTCGTCGTCGGCCCACATGTAATAGTCACCGTAGGGGCCGTCCGGGTCTTTTCTCGATTCCTGGAACCACGGGTGCTGGTCGCTGGTGTGGTTCATGACGAAGTCGATGATGACGCGCATGCCGCGCTGGTGGGCGGCGTCGACGAATTCGACGAAGTCGGCGAGGTCGCCGAATTCGGGCAGGACCGAGGTGTAGTTGGAGACGTCGTAGCCGCCGTCGCGGAGCGGTGACTTGAAGAAGGGCGGCAGCCACAGGCAGTCGACGCCCAGCCACTGCAGATAGTCCAGCTTGGCCGTGATCCCCTTGAGGTCGCCGATGCCGTCGCCGTTGCTGTCCTGGAAGGAACGGACGAGGACCTCGTAGAAGACGGCACGCTTGAACCACTCCGGGTCCCGGTCCTTGGCGGGAGTGTCCTCGAAGGTGTCCGGGACGGGCTGGTTGACGGTCATGTCGCTCTGAATCTCCGATCGGTGGCTACGCGGACGACTGCTGGATGTGGAACACGTGTGCCGGGGCCCGCCCGGGATCCAGGCGCACATAGTTGGTTCTGCCCCAGTGATAGGTCTCACCCGTCAGTTCGTCGTGCGCGGACATGAATGCGTGCCACTCCAGACCGAGTTGCGGCATGTCCAACGAGACCGTGGCCTCCTGGGTGTGGTGCGGGTCGAGGTTGACGACGACGAGGACCGTGTCCTGGCCCGTGGTCTTGCTGTAGGCGATGACCATGTCGTTGTCGGTGTGGTGGAAACGCAGGTTCCTGAGGCGCTGAAGAGCCGGATGGCGCCGTCGGATGGCGTTGAGCCGGGTGATGAGGGGGGTGATGGTGCGGCCTTCGCGTTCGGCTGTTTCCCAGTCGCGGGGGCGCAGCTGGTATTTCTCCGA
>NZ_JBEPBA010000030.1:0-112880 GCF_040298885.1 Streptomyces sp. NPDC001137 | reverse complement strand
GGTTCCGCCGTAGTCGTCGTACGTCCCCCGGGGGCCGGGTCAGCGCCGCCTCGGCCCCGCTTCTGCCCCCCGGGGCGGGCCCCCGGGCGGCCCCCCCCCCCCGGCCGCCCGGATCTCGCCGGGGAGTTCGCCGCGCGGCGAGGCCCTAGTGGCCGGCGGGCCGGGCGAAGCGGATCACGAAGGCGAGCTGGTCGTCCTGGTGGCCGGTGACGCTGACCGAGGTGGTGCCGTCCTCGGCGGTGAAGACGTGGGCCTCGATCCAGCACGGGACGCCCCACTCGACGTACCGGGAGAAGTTCATCTCGGACGAGGACGGGGTGAACCGGCCCGAGGGGACGAGGAGGTTCGCGGCCTGCTGGGCCGCCTCGACCAGGACCATGGCCGGGATGTGGTCGTTGACCCGGTCGAAGAAGAGCTCGTTGGCGGGGTCGGCCCGCAGCTGCCAGCGGCCGGGCCGGTCGGCGGCGAGGACCACGTCGGCCCTGGAACGATGGACCGTCGGCGGTTCCACCGGTTCGGGCAGCGCGGCGGTCAGGCCCGGGGCGTCGGAGGTGAGCTTGTTCCCCCGTATACGCGCGTAGGCGGCGGGCGAGGTGAGGTTGAACCGGATGGAGCCCGAGCCGATCGCGCGATCCCCCGTCCGTATGGTCATGTCCATGCCCACATTGGACGGTATGGCTCCCCGTCGCCGCAGCTCGGTGACGTGCACGTCCAGGGTGACCCCCTCAGGGACCGTGGCCCGTGTCAGCAGTGCGGCGTCGAGCCGGTGGCACAGGTCCCACATCACGAAGTGGTGCCGCAGCGGGACCCCGAGTTCCGCGTGCGAGACCAGGAGCGTGGTCTGCCGGATCGACTCGAGGACCAGCGAGGCCGTGTACTGGCCGTCCGCCACGAAGAGCCGGTGAGCCGAGGGCCATCGTGTGGAAACCGTGAAGTGTGCGTCGTCATGACGTGTGAGCTGTGTGGGGATCACGTCGTCCAGACGTGCCCTGTGTACGAGCGTCCGGTCCACCGGCAGGGCCGGCGGGTCGAACGATTCTGCTGCTGTGATCTCCGGGAATGCGGCGTGCAGCCCGCTCTTGTGGGCGTCCCGGACAGTCGAAGCCATAGCACTCAAGGTCATTGCCTCTTCCTTCGTCGGTGAAGGTGCATGCCGAGTGGGGTATGGCCTATCCCCCCCCGCGGTCGGTAAGGTACAGGCATGCGGGTTTGTTTTTCAACGGTTGAGACGGCGAGCCCGCCCGAGCACGCAGAGGGAGCCGTCCCCCCCGGGCGGCTCGACATAGTGAGGAGGCCGCGTGGCGCGACAGGAGCGTGCAGTCAAGACGCGGAAAGCGATCATGGACGCGGCAGGACAGGTCTTCGCGGAGCATGGGTACGCGGGAGCCACGATCTTCGACGTCTACACCCGTTGCGGGGTGACGAAGGGAGCCTTCTACTTCCACTTCGGGTCCAAGGTGGAACTCGCCCAAGCCGTGCTGGATGAGCAGGTCAGCGGTCAGATGGGCTATCTGGAGGTGCCTCCTGCCGAGCGCACGGTCAAGCTCCAGGACGCGCTCGACCTGGGACTGCTCGTGGCGCACCGGCTGACCTTCGACCGGATGCTGCAGGGCAGCATCAGGCTGGCGGTCGACCAGGTGCACGAGATCGACCGCCGGGTGCCGTACCAGGCCTGGATCGACGCTCATGTGGCGATCCTGGCCGAGGCCCGGCAGCGCGGCGAACTGCTGCCCGACGTGGACATCGACGACTGCGCGCAGATGATCGTCGGCGCGTTCAGCGGGGTGCAGCTGATGTCGGAGGTGATGAGCGACCGCGCCGACCTGGAGGAACGGGCCGCAGTCCTCTACCGTCAGCTGGCCCGCTCGATCGCCACCCCGGAGACCTTCGCCCAGCTGGACATCGCGCCGGACCGCGGCAAGCGGTTGATGGCCAAGGTGGAACAGGTCGCGGAGGTGGCGGCCGCTGGGTGATGGCGACTGTCGTGCGCCGGGGCCGGGGGACCCGGAGCGCACGGCCGGTCAGCGGGTCGGCCGCAGGGCGAGGGCCCGCACAGCCGCCTGCGTGACCTGTGCCGCGGTACGGTCCCGGGTCGGTACGGTCGCCCTGGCGACCTCGCGGTACAACGGGGCGCGCCGGGCCGCCAGAGCACGCAGCCGGGCGGCGGGGGCGCCGGCGAGCAGCGGACGGCCCGTGACGCCCCCGCGGCGGCCCAGAATCTCGCGGACCCCGGCGTCGACATGGACGACCGGCCCGCCCGTCAGCAGCCCGCGCGTGACGGGGTCCAGGACGGCGCCGCCTCCCAGTGCGAGTACGCCCTCGTGCTCGGCGAGTGCGGTGCGTACGGCTGCCTTCTCCAGCTCGCGGAAGCGGGGTTCGCCGTACTCGGCGAAGATCTCCGCGATCGACTGTCCGGCGGCGCGCTCGATGTCCTCGTCGGTGTCGCGGAACCCGACCTCCACAAGCTCCGCCAGCAGCCGCCCGACCGTGGACTTGCCGGACCCCGGCAGACCGACGAGAACGGCGATCGGCTTCATGGCGGGCATGGTTCCTCCTCGTGCCGGGCGGCGGGGCAGTACTCGATCGTGCGTGCCGGCGAGTGCGCCGAGGAGCCCGACCTGACATGCCGGCCCCTGCGATCGCACTTTCCAATACCTCTTGAAAACCCGCATGCGGGTTTGTTTGTCTGGGGCAGGTTCCGGCCAGACGTCGGGGCCCGGGCTCACCGACCACGGAGAAGCCACATGATCAAGCTCGATGACATCCGCCGGCACGCGGCCGCCCGCCCGGACGCGATCGCCCTCGTCGACGGTGCGACGCGCCTGTCCTGGACGGCGTTCGCCGACGCGGTCGACCGGTTCGCGGCCGGGCTGGTGGCCCGGCTGCCCGAGACCCGCCCGGCCCGCGCGGTGTTCCTGTCCGGCCCCCGCTGGGAACTCGCGGTCGCCCTGGCGGCGTGCGCGACCCTGGGCATCCCCTGCACGGGGCTCGACCCGCGGCAGGAGCACGGCGGGCTCGAAGCCGTTCTCGGCATGCTCGACCCGTGCGCGGTGTTCGTCACCGCGGAGCACCGGCCGCCGACGACCGGGCACACCTGGCCGGAAAAGGCCGGGGCGCTCGAGATCCTGCTGGACGGGCCGGCCGCGGGCGAGGCCGCACCCCGCCCCGACGCACCCGTGTCCTTCCACCATCTGCTGGACACCGAGCCCTCGCGCCGGCTCCCCGGCCCCCTGCACCGGGAGACCCACCGCGTCGTGCCCGGCGCGCGGGGCCCCCGGATCGCGGTGCGGACGGCCGGCGCCGAGGGCCGTGGACTCGTCGATCTCGTCGATGAGTTCGGGTTCGATTCCGGGGACGTACACCTGGTGACCGCGCCGCTGTGGGAGCCGCTGTCGCTGCGGATGGCGCACACGCTGCTCGCGGTCGGTGCCACCGTGGTGCTGGACGCCACGCAGGATCCGGAGACCGTCGCCGCGCTCCTCGTCGGCGAAGGGGTCACCACCGCGGTGATCGCCCCGGGTGCGCTGGGACGGCTGCTGGCCCATCCCGCCTCCGGCGCGCTCGCGCACACCGCCCGGCTGCGGTGCGTGATCACGCCGGGCCGGCACCTGGGCCGCTGGGCGGTCAACGCCGCCTGGGAGCGGCTCGGCCCCGTACTGCACCTGGCCTACGGCACACCCGAGACCGGACTGAGCATGCTCCTCACCCCGGAGGAGGCGCAGGTCGCCCGGGCGCGCACCGGACGCGCCGTGCGCGGCACCACGCTCGCGGTGCTGGACGACAGCGGTGCCGCGCTGCCCACCGGACGCCCCGGCCGCGTCGCCGTCGCCGGACACCAGGTGATGGACGGCTACCTCGACGGCGAGGGCGCCTTCCGCACCCTCGACCTCGGCACGGGCGCGGGCGAGCAGCGCTTCTTCGTCACCGACGACCTGGGTGTCCTGGACGAGCGGGGCCGGCTCACGCTGACCGGCCGCCGCTCGGCCGTGAGCCGGCCCGTGCGCGACCGCGCCGTCGACGCCGCGCTGTTCCGGCTGGAGGCGGACCTGCTCAACCTGCCCTGCCTGCGCGACACCGCCGTGGTCCGGGTCGCCCTGCCCGCGCTCGGCGACGCCCTCGTCGTGCCGTTCATCGCCGTCGCCGTCGGGCGGGAGGCGACGGGATACCGGGCACTGCGCACCGCCTGCGCCCGTCGCCTGCCGTCGATCCCGGCCCATGTGATCGCCGTCGACCACATCCCCTACAGCCCCACCGGACGGATCCGTACGGCGGAGCTGCTGGACGCGGTCATGCCGATCATCACCCTCAACCTCCAGCTGGAGCAGACCGCGGAACAGGAGATCTCCGCATGACCCTCACCGGCATGAACGACATCGACGACCCGGGCGGGACGGAGATGACCGGCATCGACCTCGACTGCGGCCTCTACGCCGTCGAAGCCGAGCTGCTCGAACTGGCCTGTGTACGCGAATGCGCCCTCGTCCACACCGAGTTGCCCGAACTCGGCAGCGCGGTCGTCGTCGCGTTCGTACCGCTCGCCGTGGAGCAGGAGATCGCTGGGCGGCGGGCCGTACTCGCCGCCTGCCAGCGGAATCTGCCGGCCCTGTACGCCCATGCCGTGGCCGTCGACGAGGTGCCGCGCACGGCCGAAGGGGCCGTGCGCGAGGGGGAGTTGCTGGACGCCGTGCTGCCGCAGATCGCCCGGGACCTGATGTCTCCCGCCGCGATGTCCGACTGAACGACGGGTCGTAAATAAACAGGCAAGCTGGTATGTTATAGCTTCTCGGGGGAAGCAAGGCCGCAGAAAGGGGCCGTGTTGTGCAGTTGCAGCAGTTGCGGGCCTTCCGCGAGGTGGCGGCGGAGCTGAGTTTCACGCGCGCCGCCAGGAACCTCCACTACGCCCAGTCGACCGTGACCACACAGATCAAGAACCTCGAAGAGGCCGTCGGCACCGAGCTGTTCGACCGCAGCCGGCGTCAACTGGCCCTGACCGGGGCGGGGGAGGTTCTGCTGCCGCACGCCGAACGGATCATCGAGTTCGTCGAGGCGGCCCGACGCGAGGTCGCCCGGGCCGGCGTACAGCCGAAGCGTCCCCAGGGCCGCCTGGCCCGTCCGGCGCGTCCGACGGCGTCGCGCGTCCTGCTCTGAGTCTCGCGCCACGAGTACCTGTGACGGCCGGCCCCTTCGGGGGTCGGCCGTCACCTGCGTACGGGGAGCGGGCGAACGGCGTGAGAACCGGGGCGCGTTATTCCGCAAGAGTCCGTGCGCGGGACGGCAAGTGGGGAATCGGTCTCGTTCCTACAGTCGCTGACAGCGGATCACATCCGGTCGGTTTCGGACATCCGCGTTCTTCCCGCCCCACACCCGGAGAGGACCAACCATGGGCCAGGCCCCAGCAGCGGACCAGCCGACGGGTGCCGTCGACACCCCGAGCGACCTGCGCGCCGTCATGCGCCACTTCGCCACCGGGGTCTGCGTGGTCAGCACGCACCGACAGGAACAGGACGGCCGCCGGCACAGCGCGGTCACCGTCAACTCCCTCACCTCCGTGTCGCTCGAACCGCCGCTGGTCTCGCTCGGCTTCCGCAGCGACTCCGGCTTCCTCACCGACCTGATGGAGTCCCGGGTCTGGGGCATCTCCATCCTCGACGGCGAATCGGAGGAACTCGCCCGGCTCTTCGCCCGCCCGCGCGCCGAGCGCGACCGCCTGGTGCACACCCGGCCCGGCGAACTCGGCGTCCACACCGGCACGTTGCTCTTCGACGCCGCCGGCTGGATGGAGTGCCGCTACCGCGACCACATGGTGGCCGGCGACCACGTCATGGTGATCGGCGAGGTCGTCGGGCTCGGCGTGCGCCGCACCCGCTCCCCGCTCATCTTCCTGCAGGGCGGCTTCCACCGCTTCGAGCCCCCGCAGTCATGAGCGCCCTCCGCCCACCAGCCGTCCGTGTACCGATAACCGATAGGTGACTGACTCATGCCCTCAGGAATATCGATCGGCGTCGTCGGCGGCGGCGCAGCTGCCGTCTGCCTGATCGACACGCTGGCCCGCAGCGGGGGCGACCCGGGCACCCTCACCCTGTTCGAGCCCTCACCCCATCTGTGGCGCGGCCGGGCCTACCAGGTGGACACCGAGACGCTGCGGGTGAACGCGACCCCCGACGACATGTCGGTGCGCGCGGGCGACCTCGGCCACTTCGAGCGCTGGTTGCAGACCCGCGACCGCGTCACCGGCGTCTCCCAGGGCATCGACCGGCTCTCGGGGGCCCGCTTCGCACCCCGCCCGGTCTACGGCGACTACCTGGAGGAGTCCGCCTACGCCGCCCTCGGTGAACTGCGGCGCAGCGGTTGGCGCGTCGACATCATCGGCGAGGCCGTCACCTCCGCCGCCCGCCTGCCCAACCAGGTGCGGCTGAGCACCGGCCGGCAGTCCCAGACCTTCGACTACGTCGTGCTCTGCGTCGGCGGCGACAGCCCCAAGGACGTCTACGGGCTCGCCGGCACCCCCGGATTCGTCGGCGACCCCTACCCGCTCTCCGGCACCCTCGCCGACATCGGCGAGACGGAGCACGTCGCCGTCATCGGCAGCGGTCTGACCGCCATCGACATCGTGCTGTCGCTGGCCGCGCGCGGCCATCAGGGCCCGATCAGCCTGCTCTCGCGCCGCGGCGTGCTGCCCGGCGTACGGCAGCGGCCCGTCCGCTTCGAGCTGCGCCATCTGACGCCGGAGCGGATCGGCACCGCCGCCGCGGGGCGGCGCGAACTGGCCATCGAGGACGTCGCCGCGGTGCTGCGGGCCGAGTTCCGCGATGCCGGAGCCGATCTCGACGCCGTCGTCCAGGAGATCATCCGCGTCGATCTGGAGGACCCGGTCGACCGGCTGCGCCGCCAGATCGACGAGGTCGACTCACCGCAGCTGGGGCTGCGCATCCTGCAGCGCGCCGTGCCGGAGACCGGCCCCGACGTGTGGCCGCTGCTGCGCGAGGAGGACAAGATCCAGGTCCTGCGCGCCCACTACCGCACCATCATGAGCCTGTGCTGCCCGATGCCGCCGAGCAGCGCCGCGGTCCTGCTGGACCTGGTCGAGGCGGGGCAACTGGAGATGTTCTCCGGGCTGCTCGACATCACCCCCGCCCAGGAGGGCGGCTTCGAGGTCCTCGCGGCCGACGGCACGGAGCTGCGGGCCGACCGGGTGATCAGCGCGGTGAACGCGTCCGAGGGGCGCATTCCCACGAGCGCGTTGTCGCTGGTGACCTCGTTGATCCGGGCGCGGGCGGCCAGCCGGCATCCGCACGGCGGGCTTCAACTGGCCCGTGCGAGCAGTCGGTTGACCAGCAACGGGCGGCCGGATCCGCGGTTGTACGGGCTGGGCAACATCGCTGCGGGTGCGTTGTTCTTCACCTTCGGGATTCCGTCGCTGGTCGATCGGAGTCAGGACATCGTGGGGGCGATTCTCGAGCATGCGGCGACTGTGAACGCCGCGCTCGGTGAAAGTGCGCCCATTGCCGCGTGACATCGATACGGCCCCGCACCGCCGTGCGCCCCACCGGGGCGATCACCTTCCTGTCCCCGTCCCAGAAAAGGACCCGTCCGCATGAGTACGAGCATCACCGAGATCCGCCCCGCCCATCTCGCCGACACCGCCACCGGGCTGCCCATCCCCGGCGAGCCGCGGTTCGCCACGTACGAAGAGACCCGGCGGCACCGCAAGCAGCGGTTGGCCGCTGCCCTTCGGCTCTTCGGGAAGTACGGCTTCGGGGAAGGGATATCCGGTCACATATCCGTGCGTGATCCCGAGCATGAGGACCGGTTCTGGGTCAATCCGTTCGGTGTCTCCTTCAACCGGGTCCGCGTCGCCGATCTGATCTGCGTCGACTCCACCGGGCGCGTCGTCAGCGGGCACCACGCGGTCAACCCCAGCGCCTTCGTCATCCACTCGCAGATCCACGAACTGCACCCCGGCGCCACGGCCGCCGCCCACGCCCACACCCCCCACTCCCGGGCGCTCGGCGCACTCGGACGGCTGCTGGAGCCCATGGACCAGGAGTCCGCCGCGTTCTACGGCCGCCAGGTGCTCTACGGCGACTACGAGGGCCCCTCCGTCTCCCTCGACCAGGGGCGCGACATCGCGGAGAAGCTCGGCGACAACCGGGCCATCCTGCTGCGCCACCACGGCCTGATCACGGTGGGCGGTTCCCTGGACGAGGCCGTGCACTGGTTCTTCACCTACGACAGCTGCGCCCAGGTACAGCTGCTCGCCCAGGCCGCCGGCACCCCGCAGACCTTTACGCACGAACAGGCGATGGCCGCCCGGGAGGGCTTCGGCGACGAGCAACTGGGCTGGTTCAGCTTCCAGTTGCTGTGGGACGAGATCACCGCCGAACAGCCCGACCTGCTCCACGAGTAGCCCGCGACCCGGCCCGGCCGGCCCGTTCCCTCCGTACGAGATTGAGGCACCCGCATGCATGCTGAGCACACCGTGACGTCCCCGGACTCCTGGCGCCGGCTGCCGGCCGCCCAACAGCCCGACTGGCCCGACCCCGAAGCCCTGCGCGAGGTCGTCGCGGAGCTGTCCGCCTATCCGCCGCTGGTCTTCGCCGGGGAGTGCGACCAGCTGCGCGGCCGGCTGGCCGAGGTCGCCCGCGGCGAGGCCTTCGTCCTGCAGGGCGGCGACTGCGCGGAGACCTTCGGCGAGGTCACCGCCGAGAAGGTCCGCGACAAGATCAAGACCCTGCTGCAGATGGCCGCGGTCCTCACCTACGCCACCTCGGTGCCGGTGGTGAAGATCGGCCGCATCGCCGGCCAGTACGCCAAGCCCCGCTCCAGGCCGACCGAGGTGCAGGGCGGCGTCGAACTGCCCGTCTACCGGGGCGACTCGGTCAACGGACTGGAGTTCACGCCCGAGGCCCGCCGGCCCGACCCCGAGCGGCTGAAGCGGATGTACCACGCCTCCGCCGCCACGCTGAACCTGATCCGCGCCTTCATCACCGGTGGCTACGCCGATCTGCGTCAGGTCCACGAGTGGAACCGGGACTTCGTCGCCAGCTCACCGATCGGTGAGCGGTACGAGGACCTCGCCGGGGCCATCGACGACGCGCTGACCTTCCTCGCGGCCTGCGGCGCCGATCCCGGCGAGTTCCGCTCCGCGGAGTTCTACTCCAGCCACGAGGCGCTGCTGCTCGACTACGAGTCGGCGCTCACCCGCATCGACTCGCGCACCGCGCTGCCGTACGACGTGTCCGCGCACATGATCTGGATCGGCGAACGGACCCGCCAACTCGACGGCGCGCACATCGAGTTCGCCGCCAGGGTGCGCAACCCGATCGGGGTCAAACTCGGCCCCGGCGCCGATGCCGACGAGGCGCTGGCCCTCATCGACCGCCTCGACCCGACACGCGAGCCGGGACGGCTGACCTTCATCACCCGCATGGGCCGGGACAAGGTGCGCGACGTGCTGCCCCACCTCGTCGAGAAGGTCACCGCCTCCGGCGCCCAGGTCGTCTGGCTGTGCGACCCCATGCACGGCAACACCTTCGAGGCGCCCAGCGGGCACAAGACCCGCCGCTTCGACGACGTCCTGGACGAGGTCCGCGGCTTCTTCGAGGTGCACCGCGCCCTGGCCACCCACCCCGGCGGCATCCACATCGAGCTGACCGGCGAGGACGTCACCGAGTGCGTCGGCGGCGGCGACCACGTGGCCGTCGGCGACCTGCACCAGCGCTACCGCACGGCCTGCGACCCGCGCCTGAACCGCTACCAGTCCCTCGACCTGGCCTTCCAGGTCGCCGAGCTCCACCGCGAGCGCGGCACCCCCGTCCACCAGGACCGGCCCCGGATCGCCTCCGCGGCCTGAGAGCCCGTGAACACGGGCTCTGAGCCATCACGAACCGTACCGACCGAGGAGGGTGCCATGACGATGCGAGCAGTGCGCGGCGCGGTGCAGTTGGAGCGCGACGACCGGATTCATCTGCGCGACAGCGTGAAGAGCCTGTTCCAGCAGATGCTCGACGCGAACGGGCTCGTCCACGACGACCTGGTCAGTGTCATCTTCACCGCCACGCCCGATCTGCACAGCGACTTCCCCGCGGTCGCCGTGCGCGAACTGGGGCTCGCCGACGTGCCGTTGATGTGCGCGCAGGAACTCGACATCGAAGGGGCGCTGCCCCGCGTGGTCAGGATCCTCGCGCACGCCGACACCGAGCGGCCCAAGCCCGAGATCCGGCACGTGTACCTCGGCGGCGCCGCCGCGCTGCGCCGGGACCTGGCCGCGGCCGTACAGGACACGGCGTGATCCGCACCGCCGCGGTGGTGGGAACCGGCCTGATCGGCACCTCCATCGCGCTGGCCCTGACCCGGCACGGCGTGACCGTGTACCTGAGCGACGCCGACGAGTCCACGGCACGCACCGCCGCGGCGCTCGGCGCGGGCCTCGTCGGCACCCCGCCGGAGACCGCCGACATCGCGGTGCTGGCCGTGCCGCCGGGCCGGGTCGGCGCCGTGTTCGCCGAGCAGCAGGCGCGCCGGCTCGCCCACGCCTACACCGACGTGGCGAGCGTGAAGGGCGGGCCCGAGCGGGACGCCGCAGCGCACGGCACCGGCCCCGCAGCCTTCGTCGGCGGCCACCCCATGGCCGGGCGGGAACGGTCCGGACCGCTGGCCGCCTGTGCCACGCTGTTCGAGGAGCGGACCTGGGTGCTCAGCCCGTCCGCGCACACGGCGCGCGAAACGCTCAACAAGGCGCTGGAACTGGTCGCGCTGTGCGGTGCGATCCCCGTACTCATGGACAGCCGGGCGCACGACCGGGCGGTCGCGGCGGTCTCCCACGCCCCGCACGTGGTGGCCGCGCTGGTGGCGGCCCGGCTTCAGCACCTGTCCCCCGAGGCGGTACGGCTCGCGGGGCAGGGGGTGCGGGACGTGACCCGGATCGCCGACGGCGACGTACGGCTGTGGGGCGACATCCTGGAGGCCAACGCGACGGCGGTCGCCGATGTGCTGGCGGACCTCGCCGAGGACCTGGACGTCACGGTCGCCGCGCTGCGAGGTCTGGCCGCCGCCGACGCCGACGAACGGGCCCAGGGCACGACCCTGCTGGCCGACCTGCTCACCCGGGGGCTGGCCGGGCGCGGGGCGATCGCGGCCAAGCAGGGCGCCTTCGACCTCGGCTGTGTACCGGTACGGATCCTCATCGGCGACCAGCCGGGCGAGCTGGCACGGCTGCTGGGCGCCGCCTCCGAACTCGACGTCAACATCGAGGACATGTCCATCGACCACTCGCCGGGCAAGCCCAGCGGTCTGGTCGAGCTGATGGTCGCCCCCACCGCGGCCCCGGGCATGGCCCGGCGCCTGAAGGACTGCGGCTGGCGGGTGCAGCGGGTCGCGGCCGCGGCCCCGGCCCGTACCCCGCCCCGGCCCGCCACACCCCGCGACCGGACGGGCACGCGTACGGCCGCCTGACCCCCACGGGCCGCCTTGCCCCCTCCCGCACCCCGGACGTCACCGGAAAAACGGCTCCCACCGAAGGAAACTGCATTGTCTGCTTTGCGATGGCTCACCGCCGGCGAGTCGCACGGGCCGGCGCTGGTCGCCGTGCTCGAAGGGCTGCCGGCCGGTGTGCGGACCTCCACCGGACAGGTCGCCGACGCGCTCGCCCGCCGTCGGCTGGGGCACGGGCGAGGTGCCCGGATGAAGTTCGAACGTGACGAGGTGGACTTCCTCGGCGGTGTACGGCACGGCCGCACCCTCGGCAGCCCGGTCGCCGTCCGCGTGGGCAACAGCGAGTGGCCCAAGTGGGAGAGCGTGATGGCCGCCGACCCGGTGCCCGACGCCGTACTGGCCGGCCAGGCCCGCAACGCCCCCCTCACCCGCCCCCGCCCCGGCCACGCCGACCTGGCCGGCATGCAGAAGTACGGCTTCGACGACGCCCGGCCGGTGCTGGAGCGGGCCAGCGCCCGGGAGACCGCCGCCCGGGTCGCGCTGGGCAGCGTGGCCGAGGCCTTCCTGGCGCAGGCGTACGGGATCCGGCTGGTCAGCCATGTCGTGGCGCTCGGCGGGCAGCGCTGCGACGCGAGCGCGCTGCCCGGCCCCGAGGACACCGGGCGGCTCGACGCCGACCCCGTGCGCTGCTTCGACGCCGCCGCGTCGGCCGCCATGGTCGCCGAGGTCGACCGGGCGCAGCGCGCCGGGGACACCCTCGGCGGGATCGTCGAGGTCCTGGTCCACGGTCTTCCGCCGGGTCTCGGCTCGCATGTGCACTGGGACCGGCGGCTGGACGCCCGGCTGGCCGGCGCCCTCATGGGCATCCAGGCCATCAAGGGCGTCGAGTTCGGCGACGGCTTCGCGCTCGCCGCCACCCCGGGCTCCGCCGCGCACGACGAGATCGTCCCCACCGACGCGGGGGTACGCCGTACCAGCGGCCGCTCCGGCGGTGTCGAGGGCGGCATGTCGACGGGGGAGACGCTCAGGGTACGGGCCGCGATGAAGCCGATCGCGACCGTGCCGCGAGCCCTGGCCACCGTCGACCTGGCCACCGGCGAGGCCGCCGTGGCCCACCATCAGCGTTCCGACGTGTGCGCGGTACCGGCCGCCGCCGTGGTCGCGCAGGCCGTGACCGCCCTCGTGATCGCGGACGTCGCGCTGGAGAAGTTCGGCGGCGACAGCGTGCCGGAGACCGCCCGCAACCACCGCGCCTATCTCCACCACCTGACCATCGAATGAGGCCTGCCTTGTCCTTCCCGACCTATTCGTCCCCCACGTCCGCCACCCTGAGGTCGGCCGGCCCGGCACCGTACCCCGTCGTCATCGGCCGGGGGCTCACTGAGCAGGCCGGGCGCATGCTCGGCGAGCACGCGCTGCGCGTGGCGATCGTGCACCCGCCGAAACTGGCAGGCGCCGCCCACCGGATCGCCGGTGCTCTCGAACGCACCGGCCGCCAGGTGCTGCCGCTGGTCGTGCCGCCCGGTGAGGCGGCCAAGGACGCCGGCGTCCTCGTCTACCTGTGGTCGCAGCTCGGCGAGTCCGGCTTCACCGGCTCCGACGCCGTCGTCGCCCTCGGTGGCGGCGCCACGGCCGACCTGGCCGGCTTTCTCGCCGCCACCTGGCAGGGCGGTATCGGCCTGGTCCTGGCGCCCACCACCCCGGCGGGCATGATCCGCGCGGGTGTCGGCGGCCGGGCCGGCCTCAACGTCCCCCAGGGCAAGAACCTGGCGGGCGTGACCCACCCGCCCCTCGGCGCGCTGTGCGACCTGGACCTCCTGACCGGGCTGCCACCCGCCGACCACACCAGTTCGCTGGCCGAGGCCGTCAAGGCGGGCCTGATCGGCGACCCCACCCTCCTCGACCTGATCGAGTCCGACCCGGGGGCTGTGACGGACCCGTCGGGCGAGCGGACCGGGGAGTTGATCGAGAGGGCGCTGCGGGCACAGGTCGCGGTGGCCTCCGGGGAACTGCCGGGCGCAGGCGCGTCGGCCGGGGACACGCGCGTGTTCCTCGACTACGGCCACACGCTCGCCCACGCCGTCGAGTACACCGAGCGCTACCGGGTCCGGCACGGTCACGCCGTCTCCGTCGGCATGGTGTTCGCCGCCGAACTCGCCCGCGAGGCAGGGCGGTTGGACGCCACCGAGGTGCAGCGGCACCGGTCCGTGCTGGCGGCCCTGGGGCTGCCGACCTCCCATCCGCGGCACGCCTGGGAGCGCCTGCGAGCCGCGTTCGCCGCCGACGGCCGGACCCGGGGCACCCGCCTGCGATTCGTCGTCCTGGACGCCCCGGGCCGCCCCGCCCTGATCGAGGACCCCGACCCCGGGCTTCTGGAAGCGGCGTACTCCCGGGTGTCCGGATGACCGTCCCGACGGCCGCGCACGCCCCACCCCGGTGGGGCGCCCGGCCCGCCGGCACCACCGACCCCGACCCCGTCGCCGACCTGGCCCGTGACGTACTGCGCCCGCTCGCCCGTCGCGACCAGCGCCGCAGCGCGGAGCTGTACATTCGCGGGCTGCTGGAGGCGACGGGACGCAAGACCATCCGGAACATCGCCTCGCACACCGGGCATCCGGCCGACGCCCAGCGGCTGCATCACCTCGTCAGCGAGTCGACCTGGGACTGGCGACCCGTACGGGCCGCGCTCGCCGGGCACCTGGGCCGGCTGCTGCCGCCCCGGGCCTGGGTCGTGCACACCGCGACCATGCCCCGCACCGGGCGCGGCGGCGTGGGCGTCGACTACTTCGCCGATCCGCGCACGGCGCGGTCCGCCAACGCACAGCGGGCCTTCGGACTGTGGGCCGCCTCGGCGGCGGGCGGCTGTCCGGTCGACTGGCACCTCCAGCTCACCCGCCGTTGGCTGGACGACCGGCAGCTGCGCGAACAGGCCGGCATCCCCGCCGACGCGATTGCCCTGGACGGGGTGTCGGCCGGGATCGGGATGCTCCTGGACACCGCCCGCACGGCGGGGGCACCGCGCCCCCCGGTCCTCCTGGACGCCCGGAACGCCCCTGCGGGCCGGGCCGCCGCCCTGCTCGGTGCCCAAGGCTTCCCCCATCTGCTGCGCATCAGCGCCTCCCAGCTGCTCATCCCGCTCGGCGCCGACGGCCGCGCCGCGGGCCCCGAGGCCACCGCCCGCGAGCTGGTCGACGGCCTGCCGCGCGGCCGTCTCAGCCGGGTGCCCGCGCCCCGGCCCGGGGCCGGCCGGCGTGAGGTCGCGCGGCTGCCGTGCCGGGCGGCCGACGCCCCGGGGCCGCGGCGCAGTCAGCTCCTGCTGGCGCAGCGCGACCCGCGAAGCCCCCTGGACACCGCCTACTGGCTCACCGACCTGACCGCCCTGGAGACCGCCGCCCTGGTGCGGCTGGCCGCCGTCCCGGCGCAGCTCGCGCAGGACGTGACCGGTGTCGGCCGCCGGGTCGGCCTGTACGACTTCGAGGGCCGCTCCTACTCCGGCTGGCACCGCCACATCACGCTCGCCTCGGCTGCTCACGCCGCCGCCCTTCTGCGGCGCCTATCGAACTCTCCGATATGACTGCGATACCGGCATGCAGGTATGTTTTCTTGGGAGGGTGAAGAGCAGGACGCACGGATGGAGGTCGACGCGGTGTCACTTCTCGACGCAGTGGAGCCGGTCCGCGCCGCGGCCGCGCCCGCTCCCCTCGGCCGCGGCGGAGTGCAGATCGTCCGGGAGCACGACGAATCGCTCGACGGCACCACCAGGACCCACCAGTTCGGGGGGGTGCGGGTCGCTCTGGTCAAGGGCGACGGTCCCACGGAACTGATCCGGCCGAACCGGCAGATCGACACCGCGACGGCGGGCTGCCTGCGCGTCGTGCGGCCGATGACCGGCGAGGTCTGGGTCTTCCAGGACGGCCGGCACGGCATCGTACGCGCCCCGCAGCTGATCTGCTTCGACAGCACCCGCCCCTACAAGGTGCTCATGCCGGAGAACTTCCGGCTGGTCGACGTCCTGGTGCGGCACCGTCTGGTGGGTCTGACCGCCCCCGACGCCGAGCCCCTGACGGCCCGGCCGTGGTCCGGCACCGAGGGGCTGGCCGCCCTGCTGTCCTCCCTGCTGGAGGGGCTCGGCCGGCACGGCAGCCAGGTCGAGACCGCGGTCGACCTGCTCGGCGGCAGCGTCGTCGGACTGACCGCGGCACTCTTCGCGGAGCGCATGCGCGAGGTCGCCGAGGACCCGCAGATCGCCCGGCAGACACTGATGCTGCACATCCAGGCCCACGTCCGCGAGCGGCTGGCCGAGCCCGGCCTCAGCCCGGCGTCGATCGCCCGCGAGCACAACGTCTCCCTGCGCTACCTGCAGAAGATCTTCCAGGAGCACGGCATCAGCCCCGCCCGCTGGATCCGCGACGAACGCCTGGCCCGCTGCCGCACCGAACTGGCCGACCCCGCCCTGAACCATCTGCCCGTGGCACTGATAGGCGAGCGCGCCGGACTGTACGGCGCCTCCCACTTCAGCCGCCAGTTCCGCGACCGCTACGGCATCACCCCGACCGAGTACCGCCGGGAGCACGCCTCATGAGCGGCACCGGCGCGTCTGTGCTGGACGGCGGGCCCGGCCCGCGTCCGGAGTGCGGCACGCTCGGCAACGCGCTGATCCGGGCCGCCCTCACCCCCGCCGCGCAGGGCCTGTGCTTCGTCGGGGCCGACGGCGCCGAGACGTGCTGGGGATACCCGCGACTGCTGGACGAAGCCGCCCGGACGCTCGCCGGGATGCGTGCGGCCGGGGTGCGCCCGGGCGAGCGGGTCGTCCTGCACATCGCGGACGAACCCGAACTGCTCGCCGTCTTCTGGGCCTGCGTGCTGGGCGGATTCGTACCGCTGCTCGTCGGCACCGGCACCACCCCGGCCGCCCGCGCCGCCGCCCCCGGCCTGCTGGAAGGGGTCTGGCAGCGCTACGGCCGTCCCCGCGTCGTCACCGGGCGGCAGCAGCCCGTCCTCGCGACCACCCGGGCCCACCCGAACTGGGCCCGGGCCTGGCTCGGCCACCCCCACCAGCTGCGCGCCGACGCCCCCGACCACCACCGGCACCCGGCCCGCCCCGACGACCTCGCGGCCCTGCTGCTCACCTCCGGCTCCACCGGCGTGCCCAAGGCGGTGATGCTCAGCCACCGCAACATCCTCGCCCGCAGCGCCGCCACCGCCCGCGCCAACGGGCTCAGCAGCGCGACCCGCACCGTCAACTGGATGCCGCTGGACCACGCCGGCGGGCTGCTGCTGTTCCACGTACGCGACGTCTACCTCGGCGCCTACCAGGTACACGCCCGCCCGGACTGGGTCCTCGCCGACCCGCTGCGCTGGCTCGCCCTCGCCGAACGGCACCGCGCCTGCACCACCTGGGCGCCCAACTTCGCCTTCTCCCTCGTCAACGACCAGGCGCACCGGCTGGCCGACCAGGACTGGGACCTGAGCCGGCTGCGCTACATCATGAACGGCGGGGAGGCGGTGCGCGCCTCGGTGGTGCGGCGCTTCATGGCGCTGCTCGCCCCGTTCGGGCTGCCCGGCGACGCGATGTTCCCCGGCTGGGGCATGTCCGAGACGGCCGCCGGTGTCGTCGACTGCCGGCTCTCGGACCTCCCCGCCGAGGACGGGCGCTACGTCCCCGCCGGGCGCCCCCAGCCCGGCACCGCCGTGCGCTGCGTCGACGACCGCGGCGCCCTCGTACCCACCGGCACCGTCGGACACCTCCAGGTCAGCGGCGCCTCGGTCACCCGCGGCTACCTCGACGACGGCGAGCACACCCGCCGGTCCTTCACCGCCGACGGCTGGTTCCGCACCGGAGACCTGGCCTATGTGGAGGACGGGGTGCTCACCGTCACCGGCCGCGCGGACGACCTCGTCGAGTGTGACGGGGTGCGCTGCCACAGCCACGAGATCGAGGCCGCGGTGGAGGAACTGGACTTCGTCACCCCGTCGCACACCGTGGCCTGCCCGGTCACGGGCGGCGCCGGCGAGGAACTCGCTGTCTTCTACCACCCGCGCCCCGGCACCACACCGCACGACGCGGCGACCGCCGTCCGCACCCGGGTCGCCGACCGCCTCGGTCTTCACGTCGCGCGCGTCGTCGCAGTGGACCCGGGGGACATCCCGAGGACGGGTATCGGAAAGCTCCGCAGATCCCGGATGCGGCAGTGGTACGAAACGCGAGACCGTATCGACCGGCACGCCACGGACGTCCTGCGCGAGGGACGCGCAGCGCGATCGGAGAAGGGAGAAGACGCCATGAGCGACACCGCAGGGGCCGCCTCCGAGGGCGGTGCGCTGCGGATCGGGGTGCTCGGCCCCCTGGAGATCCGCGCGCAGGGAGAGGACCGCACCCCCACCGCACCGATGGCCCGGCGTGCGCTGGCCGTACTGCTGCTGAACGCCAACCGGCTGGTGTCGACCTCGGCCCTGATAGAGGAGCTGTGGGAGTCCGAGCCGCCGCGCCTGGCCCGCAAGACCGTACAGACGTACGTCTACCAGATGCGCAAGGCGCTGCGCTGCCCGGTCGAAGCCCGCGAGCGGCTGCAGACCGGACCCAACGGCTACCGGATCGACCTCCGGCCGGGCGAACTCGACCTGTGGGAGTTCGAACACCAGGTCGTCCGCGCCCGCAGCGCGCTCGGCGAGGGCGATCCGCGGACCGCTGCGGCCGTGCTGCGCGAGGCGCTCGCGCTGTGGCGGGGCGAACCCTTCGCCGGGCTGGAGACCGGACCGCTGCTCGCCGCGCAGATCGCGCAGATTGCCGACTCCCGGCTCGGCGCGCTGGAGCTGCGCGTCACCGCGGACCTGCAACTCGGCCGCCACCGCGGCCTGGTGGGGGAGCTGCAGCAGATCACCGCCGACCATCCGCTCAACGAGGAGTTCGCCGCGCAGCTGATGCTCGCCGCGCACCGGTCGGGGCAGCGCGCCACGGCCCTGGAGGCGTTCGCGCGGCTGCGCCGCCGGCTCGTCGACGAACTGGGCATCGAGCCCTCCGAGCGGCTGCAGAAGCTGCAACAGGACGTGCTGAGCGAGGCGTTGCCCCAGCCGGTGCCGGAGGCCGCACCCGTACCCGTCCCCCTGCCCGTTGCGGCTCCCGTCGCGCCTCCCGTGCCCGGCGCCAGTGGCCGACTGCCCCTGGACGCCCCGGACTTCACGGGCCGCGGCGTCGAACTGGCCGAGCTGACCGCGCTCACCGAGGAGGAGGCGGACGGGCAGGGCCCGAGAACCGTCGTGGTGCTGGGGCCGGCCGGGGTGGGCAAGACCGCGCTCGCCGTGCACACGGCGCACCGGATCACCCGCCGGTTCCCGGACGGGGTGCTGCACGCCCGGCTGCACGACGACGAGGACCGCCCCCGGCCCTCGGCCGCCGTACTGCGCGGGCTGCTGCGGGACTGCGGCGAGGACCCGGCCCTGCTGCCCGAGGACACCGGGGAACTGGCCGGTCTCTTCCGGTCGTTCAGCGCCGGACGGTCGCTGCTGGTGCTGCTGGACGACGCCGCGAGCACCGACCAGGTGCTGCCGCTGCTGCCGGCCGACGGCGCGAGCCTCGCGCTGGTGACCTCCCGGGTCCGGCTGCCCGGCCTGCCCGGCGCCCGCCCCCTGTCGCTGGGCCCGCTGTCCGCCCGGGACGCGGCGGACTTCTTCGCGCGGGTCGCCGGAGCCGAGCGCAGCGCCGCCGAACCGGGTGTGCTGGCCGAGGTGACGCGGCTGATGGGCAACTTCCCGCTGACCCTGCGGGCGGTGGGCGAGAAGTTCGCGGCCCGCCCGATGTGGACGCTGCCCGACCTGGCAAGCGCCCTGGTGGACGACGGTCAGCTGGCGGCGGAACTGCACGACGAGGCCTGCGACGTGCTGGCGCGGGCCGCCGGTGCCGTCGCCCGGCTGCCCGGTTCGCTGCGCCGGGCGCTGGCGCTGCTGGCGGCGACCGGGAAGGCGCCCTTCGACATCCCCCGGGCCCGGCGGCTGCTCGGCGGCGACGCCTGGTTCGCCCAGTCCCTGGTGGGTCAGCTGCTCGACCATCATGTGGTGGTGCCGGTCCAACAGGGCGACCCGGCCGTCCTCGCGTTCCGGGTGCCCGACCTGATACGGCTGGCGCTGCCCTCCCCGGACGACGCGAAACTCCACGTCCTGCCCGGCGCCGACCGCGACCTGGGCGCGCGCTCCGTCTCGGGGGTGCTGACCTCGGCGGGTTGAGCCCGAGCGCCCGGTGGTGGTGGAGCCCGGGTCGACGCCCTGTCCGACCGGGGCGTTGACCCGGGCTCCACCACGCCTGGACCGGCCGGGCCGACCCTCTGGGTGGCGGTCCGACCGGGTCCGCCCGAACGGCATGGCTCCGGCTGAGGAGGCGGCATGCGGCACGAGGAGTACGGGAAGGTACCGGCCCGCTGGCTGATGGTGCCCGCGGGCGTGGAGATCGACCTCGAACCGCCGTGCGGGGCCGCACGGCCCGTGCGGCCGACACGGTTTCGCCCGGGTGAGGAGCGCGAGCAGCACGTCCACGTCTGCGGCCGTTGCGGCGCACATCAGCCGGAGAAGGCCGCTTGACGGCATCCTCCGGCTGATGAGGGTCGTACGGGCACAGCCCCGTGCTTCAGGCGGCCGAGGCCACCGGCGTGGCCGCCTCGTGCGCGGGAAAGTGCGGCAGGACATACTCGGCCAGCTCCTGCAGGACCTCGGCGGCCGGCCTGCGGCCGTACTTGAGGTTCAGCACGACGTGATGGACACCGGCCTCCCGCAGGCCCTCCAGATGGGTGCGCAGATAGCGACGGCCGGTCCGGTAGCCGAGGTGGATCGCGCCGGGCCGGGCGTCGGGGCGGTCCACCAGGTCGAGGTAGAGCGACTGGGCGAAGGGCTTTCGGGGCTCGCCCGCCTCGTGCACCGCCTTCTGCCACAGGGCGGTCGTACGACGCTGCTGGATCAGTGGCCGCGGGTACATGAGCCAGCCGTCGGCGTGCTCGGCGATCCACGGCACGCTCTGCCGGCTGTGCCCGGTCACCAGGACCGGGACGCCGCCCCCGGCCGGCTTCGGCAGCACACCCGCGTCGCGCAGGGCGCCGTAGCGCGAGTCGACGGCGGGGAAGTCCTCCGTCCACAGGCGCCGCAGCGTCGAGACCGCGGTGCGGAACAGCTCGCCGCTGTCGTCGCGGTCGAGCCCGTACGCGGGGAACTCCACGCCCCGGTCGCCGGTGGCCGCGCCGAGCACCAGCCGCCCTCCGCTGAGCCGGTCCAGCGAGGCCGCGGACTTCGCGGTGTCGATGGGGTTGCGCAGCGGCAGCACGGTGGAGCCGGTGGCCAGCGCCACGCGCGAGGTGCGGGACGCGATGTGGGCCAGCCACACCCAGGGGTCGTACATCTGCCCCGCGTCCCCGAATGCCGGGTCCAGCAGGGGGATGTCGCGCACCCACAGCGCCGCGAAGCCCGCGCGCTCGGCCTGCACGGCGCGCTCGGTCTGCTCCGCGACATCCATCCGGGCCACGGGGCCGTCGTACGACTCCAGCGGGAAGAACACGCCCAGCGTCAGGGCGCCGGGACGGAACATGCGCGCGAAACCGGGGCGCCTGGCGAACCGGGAGTCGAAGCGGGACATACGGCCTCCGAGAGAAGCGGGAAAAAGAGCGTGCTCACTGCGGCCGGGCGCAACCGGCCCCGCCGCAGTGAGCGAACGCACCGACACCATCACCGCCCGCCAACGTAAGGACCGGCCGTCGTGCCCGGTGCCGAGGCCGCGCACAGGTTCTGACCGGTCCGCGCACCGCACCCCTGCCACCCTCGGTCGCCGCGGCCCTGACCTGGTCGTTTCCCGTGCCTTGGCGGCTCCTTGGACGCCCGGTCCGAGGCTCCTTGGCGAAGAGCCGGGACCGAGTGGCGAGGTGGGATGGAATGCAGATCGGGCTGCACACGCGCACCACACCGGGGGAGCCGTTCCACCGGGCGCAGCAGGCGTCGCAGGAGAGTGTGCTGGGGGAGTTGGGCCAGGTGCTCTTCGAGTCCCTGCCGCGCAGCGATCAGCGGCGCCGGGGGGTGGAGTACGTCCGGGGCCTGCTCGGAGTCGAGGGCCGCAAGTCGATACGGAACATCTCCTCGCTGTTCGGCGGAGAGGCGGCCGAACAGAGCCTGCACCACTTCATCAGCGGCTCCACCTGGGACTGGAGCCCCGTCCGCCGGGCCCTGGCCCACCACCTGGAGGAGATCTCCCCGGCCCGTGCCTATGTGCTGTGGCCGATGGTGATACCGAAGGCCGGCGAGAGCTCGGTCGGGGTGGACCGCCGCTTCGATCCCAGCCGCGGCCAGATGCTCAACGCCCAGCAGGCGGTGGGGGTCTGGGCGGTGTCCGAGGAGCACAGCACGCCCGTCAACTGGCGGCTGCACCTGCCCGAGACCTGGCTGGAGGACGCCACGCGGCGCCGGCAGGCGTCGATCCCGGAGCACATGTCGGCCGAGACGATGGACCAGTGCTGCGTGGAGGCCTACCGCTCCATCACCCGGGACTGGGGACTGCCCGTGCGCCCGGCCGTGATGGACGCGCGCGAGTCCGACGTGCCGGGTCTGGTGCGCCGGCTGCAGGGCGCGGGCGCGCCGATGCTGCTGCGCGTCAGCGCCAACCTGCAGGTGACCGCGGTCGACCCGGGGCTGCCGCGCACCCTCGCCGACACCGAGATGACGGCACATCAACTCATGCTGGCGGCACGGCCGTTGCGTCAGCCCGTCATCCAGCGCGGGCCGGCGGCGGACGGCAGGTCCGTGCACGCGGGGCTGATCGCGGCCGTCCGGGTGCGGCTGCCCCGGCGCGGTGCGAGCCGCCTCGCCGCAGGGCGTGAGCTGGTGCTGCTCGGCGTCGGCGAGAACGGCGGGCGCTGGCCCGGTGAGCTGTGGCTGACCGACATCACCGACCTGCACCCGGCGCAGCTGCTGCGGCTGAGTCGGCTGACCCGGCGGGTCGACCGGGATTTCAGCGAGATCGCCGAGCGGGTCGGCATCCGGGACTTCTCCGGCCGCTCCTTCAGCGGCTGGCACCGCCACGCCACCCTCGCCTCGGCCGCCCACGCGGTCGCGGTCCTCTCCGGCACGGCGGACCGGATGCCGGAGGCCGACAGGGCGACGGCATGACGGATACAGCGCGCGGGGCCGGAGCGGAGGCCGGCCCCGCGGCGGTGCGGGGGAGCGGGGCGCGGCGCAGTGTACGGCGCGGTGAGAGCTCACCCGGCAGAGTTCCAGGCGTTTGAGTCAGCTCCGCGTCCCACCCGGACGACGAGCTGACGGACTTCGCAGGGCAGCTGACGGATTGTCGGGGCGGTCTTTGGCGACCCCCGAACCGGCGGCACACGATCGGCGGACCAAGCCGTCCCCGTGCCCGAGGAGTTCACCATGGCCAGCCAGCCGCAGGCCGAAGCCGAGCGGCGGGGTGTGTCCGCCGTCGCCGCGGACCCGCCCCGCCCCCGCGCCGCCGAGACCCGGGTGGTGGTGCGCACCTCGGCCGGACTCGTGGCGGGTGAACGCGCCGGCCGCTGCGCCGTGTTCCGCGGTGTCCCGTACGCCAGGCCCCCGCTGGGGGCCCTGCGTTTCGCCTCGCCCAGGCCGCCCGAGCCCTGGGACGGGGTGCGCGAGGCCGTGCGCTTCACCGACGTCTCCTTCCAGAGCGTCATCCCCAACCGGCCCGTGCCGCCCAGCAGCGAGGACTCGCTGTACGCCAACGTCTGGACGCCCGGCCCCGGCGGCAGCCGCCCGGTCCTGGTCTACATCCATGGCGGCGGCTGGCAGGCGGGCGCCGGCAGCATGCCCGTGTACGACGGAGCCCGGCTCGCCGAGCGTGGCGATCTCGTCGTCGTCACCTTCAACTACCGGCTCGGCGTTCTCGGGTTCGGCCTGCACGAGGAGCTCGCCGACCCGGACACCGGGCACTTCGCCAACTGGGGGCTGCAGGACCAGGAGGCGCTGCTGCGCTGGGTGCACGCCAACGCCGCCGCCTTCGGCGGGGACCCCGGCAACATCACCGTCTGCGGCACCTCCGCGGGCGGCGCCACCGCCTGGCAGCTGGCGCTGCTGCCCGCCCTGCGCGGTCTGATCCGCCGTATCGTCTCCATCAGCCCCAGCCATGCCACCCCGCCCGCGACCGCCCTGACGCCCGAGGACTCACGTACCGCGTACGAGGCCGTCGCGAGCCGGCTGGGCAGCACCGTCGCCGGTCTGCGCGAGGTGCCGGCCGCCGCGCTCGCCGGGGCCTGGGAGGAGCTCTTCGCCCCGCGCCCCGAGGACCGCATCGTCGCCAGCGGTCGCTGGTACCGCGGCCCGGTCGTCGACGGGCGCACCATGCCCGCGTACGACCACCGGCTGCCGACGCCCGATGTGCCCGTGCTGTCGGTCCACACCAGCACCGAGGGCTCGTTCTACACCGGCCCCGCCTCCCCGCAGCCCGCCCCCGCCCCGCGCGACGAGGCCGAGCTGAGGCAGGCCGTGCGCGAGGTGCTGCTGCTGGGCGAGGCGGGCGCGGACGACCGGCTCGTGGAGACCTGCCTCGCCGCCTATCGGGCCGCGGCCGCCGACACCGGCCTGCCACGCGACCCGCGCACGCTGTGGACCGAGATCTGGGGCGACGCCTACTTCCGGCACCAGATCGTCCGGTTCGCCGAGCGCCATGCCCGAAGCGGCAACTCCCCCCTGTACGCGATGGAGTTCGCCCACCCGGCGCGTCCGCCGCACTTCGGCACCCCGCACGAGGCGACCTCGCCCTTCCTGTTCGGCACCCACCGGCTCCCGCAACTCGCCGCCGTCCACGGCGACGGTCCGGTCGAGCGGCTGCTGTCCGACGTCCTCATCGACGCCGTGGCCGCCTTCGCCCGTACGTCGGTCCCACGCACCCCGAACACCCCGGACTGGACGCCGTTCACCCCCGACGCCCCCAGCACCCTCGTCCTCGGCGGCCCCGAGGTCGTGCAGGTCGCCCGCACGCCCAAGCTGGCCCAGCTGGGCTTCTGGGACGCGGTCGGCTGGGCGCCCCGCCTGTGACCCGCACCCTCACCGACCTTCTCCCGCACCCCTGTCCGCCCCGTGTCAGCACCCGTATCCGCAGCCGTGGCGTACGCCGCGCTGTCCGCCGTCCGTGTCTGGAGACCACTGTGGACGAATCCTTGCTCGACATCGAACTGAAGATCGCTCCCCAGCAGCCCGCGTGGGACGATCCGGCCCAGGTGCGCCGCGTCCGCTCGGACCTGGCGAGCCGCCCCCCACTGGTGGGCGCCGACGACGTACGCACCCTGCGCCGGCAGCTCGCCCTCGTGGCGGCCGGCGAGGCCCTGGTCGTCCAGGCCGGGGACTGCGCCGAGAACCCCGACGAGTGCACCGCCGGGCACGTCGCCCGCAAGACGGCCGTGCTCGACCTGCTGGCCGGGGCGCTCCGGCTCATCACCGGCAAGCCGGTGATCCGGGTGGGCCGCATCGCCGGACAGTTCACCAAGCCGCGCTCCCGGCCCACCGAAGTGGTCGGCGGCCTGGAACTGCCCGTCTACCGCGGCCACATGGTCAACGACCCCGACCCCACCCCGGAGGGCCGCCGCCCCGACCCGCTGCGCCTGCTCACCGGCTACATGGCGGCCGACGACATCATGCGCCACCTCGGCTGGCACAAGCCCGCCGGGCCCGACCGCATCGACCCCGTCGTGTGGACCAGCCATGAGGCGCTGCTGCTCGACTACGAGGTGCCGCTGCTGCGGAGCGAGGACGACGGCATGCTGCTGTCCTCCACGCACTGGCCGTGGATCGGGGAGCGCACCCGCCGGCCCGAGGGCGCGCATGTCGCCCTGCTGGCCGGCGTGACCAACCCGGTGGCCTGCAAGGTCGGACCGACCACCAGCCCCGGCGACCTGCTGGAGCTGTGCCGACGCCTGGACCCGCTGCGCGAGCCGGGACGGCTCACCCTCATCGCGCGCATGGGCGCCGACAAGGCGGCCGACGCGCTGCCGCCGCTCGTCGAGGCGGTACGTGCGGCCGGGCACCCGGCGATCTGGCTCACCGACCCCCTGCACGCCAACACCGTCACCACCCCCGGCGGTTTCAAGACCCGTTACGTGGAGGCGGCCGAGCGTGAGGTCGCCGCCTTCCACCACGCGGTCGTCGAGCACGGCGGTACCGCCGGCGGACTGCACCTGGAGACGACGCCCGACGCCGTCCTGGAGTGCGTGTCCGACGTGAGCCAGGCAGACAGGGTCGGCGACGCCTACGAGACCTTCTGCGACCCGCGGCTCAACGCCGGCCAGGCCATCTCCGTGGTCTCGGCCTGGCAGACGTGAGCCGCCCCGACCGACCGTCCCCGCCCGCACGGCAAGCGAAGGAGAACGCGCGACATGCACAGCGCAAGCTCAAGTGACAGCAGACTGGCCCTGGTCACCGGCGCCGCCGGCGGCATCGGCGCGGCCGTCGCCCGGGTCCTCGGCGAACAGGGCATCGCGGTGGCCGCCGTCGACCGTGACGCCGAGCAGCTCGGTGAGGTGACCGAGAAGCTCGGCGCGGACGGCCTGCCGGTGGCGCCGTTCCCCGCCGACGTGACCGACAGTGCCGCGGTGGAAGCCGTAGTCGTCGAGATCGAACAGCGGCTGGGTCCCGTCGACTACCTCGTCAACGCGGCCGGCGTGCTGCGGCTCGGCGAGGTCAGCACCTTCAGCGACGACGACTGGGCGAGCACGTTCGCCGTCAACACCACCGGCGTCTTCCATCTGTCGCGTGCGGTGGTGGGCCGTATGGTGCCGCGCGGGCGGGGAGCCGTCGTCACCGTCGCCTCCAACGCGGCGGCGACGCCCCGCAGCGGGATGGCCGCGTACGCCGCCTCCAAGGCCGCCGCGGAGATGTTCACCAAGAGCCTCGGGCTGGAGGTGGCGCGGCACGGCATCCGGTGCAACATCGTGGCGCCCGGGTCCACGGACACGCCGATGCTCAGTTCGATGTGGCACGACGACGCGGGGCCGCGGGCCACGCTCGCCGGGAACCTCGAGGCGTTCCGGGTCGGGAT
Source organism: Streptomyces sp. NPDC001137 (assembly GCF_040298885.1). Classification (NCBI taxonomy): domain Bacteria; kingdom Bacillati; phylum Actinomycetota; class Actinomycetes; order Kitasatosporales; family Streptomycetaceae; genus Streptomyces; species Streptomyces sp. NPDC001137. Next base: position 86,422 of record NZ_JBEPBA010000030.1, on the reverse strand, counting down.
ACCGCTGGGGAAGCTGGCGCAGCCGAGGGATGTGGCGCATGCCGTCGCGTTCCTGCTGTCCGATCAGGCCTCGCACATCACGCTGCACACCCTGACCGTCGACGGCGGGGCGGCTTTGGGCGCCTAGCAACTCCGTCAACCCACACTCCCAGAAAGGACACCGAGTTCGTCATGGCCGGACTTCCGCCCATCGAGTCGTACCCCTTGCCGACCCCCTCCGAGCTGCCCGCGAACACCGCCCCCTGGATTCCCGATCCCGAGCGGGCCGTGCTGCTCGTGCACGACATGCAGCGCTACTTCCTGAAGCCGTTCCCCGAGCCTCTGCGCGGTCAACTCATAGCGAACGCGGCGCAGTTGAGGGAGCGGTGCGCCGAACTCGGGGTGCCCGTCGCCTATACCGCCCAGCCCGGGGGGATGAACGAGCACCAGCGCGGGCTGCTCAAGGACTTCTGGGGGCCGGGCATGCGGCCGGCGCCCGCCGACCGGGCCGTCGTCGACGCGCTGGCGCCCCGCGACGGGGACTGGCAGCTCACCAAGTGGCGTTACAGCGCCTTCCACCACACCGATCTGCTCACCCGGATGCGTTTCCACCAGCGCGACCAGCTCATCGTCTGCGGGGTCTACGCCCACGTCGGCGTGCTGGTCACCGCCGTCGAGGCGTTCAGCCACGACATCGAGACGTTCCTGGTCGCCGACGCCGTCGCCGACTTCGACGAGAGCCACCACCGGATGGCCGTCGAGTACGCCGCCGCGCGCTGCGCGGTCGTCACCACCGCCAAGGAGGTCTTCGCATGACCGGCATCCGCGCCGGCCACCCGTACCAGGGCGGTCCGCTCGACCAGATCCTCGGCCCCACGCCGCCGCCGTTCGCCCTGCTGTACCGCCCGGAGGCCACCGGCACCGGTGTGCTCGACGTGCTGGTCGGTGAGGTGAGCGAGCACGCGGCGCTGGCCGACATCCCGCTGCCCGGGGCCGCCGAGGCCACCGGCGCCCCCCGGCACGACGTCCTCGCCCTCGTCCCGTACCGGCAGATATCCGAGCGCGGCTTCACCGGGCACGACGACGGCACCCCGCTGCTGGCGCTGAGCGTCACCGGGCAGGAGACGGTGCCGCTGGCCGCCGTACTGCAACTCCTGCCGGACGAGCCCATACGGACCACCGGTGGCCGTTTCGACGTGGACGACGACGCCTACGCCGAGACCGTCCGCCGGATCATCGCCGACGAGATCGGCACCGGCGAGGGCGCCAACTTCGTCATCAAGCGGACCTTCACCGTCGACATCTCCGACTACACCCCGCGCTCCGCCCTGACCTTCTTCAAGCGCCTCGTCGAGCGCGAGAAGGGCGCGTACTGGACGTTCGTCGTGCACACCGGGGACCGGACCCTCGTCGGAGCCACCCCCGAGCGGCACATCAGTGTGCACGGCGGCACCGCGGTGATGAACCCGATCTCGGGGACGTACCGCTACCCGGCCTCCGGGCCCACCCTCCCGGAGGTGATGGACTTCCTCGCCGACCGCAAGGAGGCCGACGAGCTGTACATGGTCGTCGATGAGGAACTGAAGATGATGGCCCGGATCTGCCCGGGAGGCGGGCGGGTGACCGGTCCGTTCCTGAAGGAGATGGCCCGGCTCGCGCACACCGAGTACTTCATCGAGGGCCACACCGACCGCGACCCGCGCGAGGTGCTGCGCGAGACGCTGTTCGCGCCGACCGTCACCGGCTCCCCGCTGGAGAGCGCCTGCCGGGTCATCGGCCGCTACGAGCAGGAGGGCCGCGGCTACTACAGCGGGGTCGTCGCCCTGATGGGCCGGGACCCCGAGGGCCGCTCGTCCCTCGACTCCGCGATCTGCATCCGCACCGCCGACATCGACACGGGCGGCACCCTGCGCATCGGCGTCGGGGCGACCCTGGTGCGCCACTCCGACCCGCTGTCCGAGGTGGCCGAGACCCGTGCCAAGGCCGCCGGGCTGCTCGCCGCGCTGGAGGGCGAGGGCCGGGCGCGGTTCGCGGCGCATCCCGAGGTGCGGCGGGCGCTGGAGCGGCGCAACGAGACCATCGCCGGGTTCTGGCTCGCCCGGGGCGCGTCACCCGCCGGGCAGCCCGCCCTGCCGCGGGGGCGCCGGGTCCTGGTGGTGGACGCCGAGGACACCTTCACCTCGATGATAGGGCACCAACTGTACTCACTGGGACTGGAAGTGACGGTGCGTCGGTTCGACGAGCCGTACGACGTCGACGGTCATGACCTGGTGGTGATGGGGCCGGGGCCGGGCGATCCGCGCGATCTGTCCCACCCCAAGATCGCCCACCTGGACGGCGCGATCGCACGGCTGCTGGCCGAGCGGCGACCGTTCCTCGCGATCTGCCTCAGCCATCAGGTGCTCAGCCGGCGGCTCGGCCTGGACCTGCGCCGCAGGGCCACCCCCAACCAGGGCGTACAGGTGGACGTCGACCTGTTCGGGCGGCGCGAACGCGTCGGCTTCTACAACACGTTCGCGGCCGTGAGCGCCGAGGACAAGACGGAGGCGGACGACGCGGGCGTCGTCGAGATCGCCCGCGACCCGCGGAGCCAGGAGGTGCACGCGCTGCGCGGCGCGTTCTTCGCCTCGATGCAGTTCCACCCCGAGTCCGTGCTCACCCAGAACGGCGTGGCCATCATCGGCGACCTGGTACGCGGCCTGCTGACCGGCCTCCCGATGGCCCCCGCGGCCTGACACTCCCGCGGCCGGCCCGGCCCGAGCGCCGGGCCGGCCGCCCTATCTGACGTACTCCCCGGCGACCTGACGGCTTCGCGGGCCGGGCTTTGCCCGCAGCCGAGCCGTCTCGGGAGCATCGGGCTGCGCGGGGAGGCCCGAACTCTGACGGAAGGGTCACACAATGATCACCACGGGTACGGCCCGGACCGGCCGGACGAACACCGGCATCGCGATCCTGGGCACCGGATCCTGTCTGCCCTCTCATGTGGTCGGCAACGACGAGGTGGGAGCGGCCGCCGGGGTCACCGACGAATGGATCGTCCGCAAGACCGGAATACGCACCAGGCGCCGGGCCAAACCGGACGAGGCCACCTCCGACCTGGCGGTCGCCGCCGGCCGCGCGGCGATGGAGGCCGCCGGTGTCGGCGCCGCGGACCTCGCTCTGATCGTCGTCGCCACGTCCACTCCCGACCAGCCTCAGCCGCCCACCGCCAGTGTGGTCGCCGACGGTCTCGGCGCGGGCCACGGCACCGCCGCCTTCGACGTCAACGCGGTCTGCAGCGGCTTCGTGTTCGCGCTGAACGCCGCCCAGCACGTCCTCGCCGGCTCCGACTCGCCGTACGCGCTGGTCATCGGCGCGGACATCTACTCCCGCATCCTCGATCCCGAGGACCGGCGCACCGCGATCCTCTTCGGCGACGGCGCCGGCGCCGTGGTGCTCGGCCCGGCCCGGACCGGACACGGCCTGCTCGCCGGGCGGCTGGCCGGGTTCGGTGCCGAACGCGATCTGATCGAGGTGCCGGCCGGGGGCAGCAGGCTGCCCGCGAGCCCCGAGACCCTCGCCGACGGCCGCCACTACTTCACCATGAACGGCCGCGGTGTCCGCGACTTCGTGAACGCCACGGTCACCCCGGCCATCACCGCCTTCGTCGAGGAGGCCGGCTTCACCGCCGGCGACATCGACCACTTCGTACCGCACCAGGCCAACGGCCGGATGCTGGAGGAGCTTTCGGCCTCGGTCGGCATCCAGGACGGCCGTACCCGCTTCACCTACGAGGACTTCGGCAACACCGGAGCCGCCTCCGTCCCCGTCACCCTCGACCACGCGGCCCGCTCCGGGCAGCTCGGCGACGGGGACCTCGTACTGCTGGCCGGCTTCGGCGGCGGCATGGCCATGGGCCTGTCGCTGCTGCGCTGGCAGCTCACCCACCCCTCACCCACCACCTCCGACCTCTGAGGAGACGGCGATGTCGAACGTCATCATGGACGACTACCTGCGCCGCATCGGCGCCACCCGGCCCGAGCGGGCGGACCTGGAGGGACTGCGCCACGTGATGGAGCGTCACCTCCTGTCGGTGCCCTTCGAGAACCTCGACTACCACATGGAGGGCACGGACATCTTCATGGACGAACGCGTCCTGGAGAAGATCGTGTACGGCAACCGCGGCGGCGGCTGCTACGAGGTGAACCCCGCGCTGTACTTCCTGCTCACCTCGCTCGGCTACGAGGTCGACATCCTGCCCGGCTGGGTGCACCGCCCTGGCGGCGTCCTCGGCCCCTTCCTCGGCCACCTGGCGCTGCGCGTGAAGGCGGACGGCGAGGACTGGCTGGTCGACGTCGGCTTCGGCCGCAACAGCCGCTTCCCGCTCAACCTCTCCTCCCGCGAGGTGCAGCAGGACCCGCACGGCGAGTACCGGCTGCACGACGCGGGCGAGGGCGCCGTCGACGTGTACCTCGGCGGCAAGCCCCTCTACCGGGTCGCCGACCGGCCGGTCACCATCCCCGACTTCGCGCCCACCCTGTGGTGGTACCGCACCTCGCCCGACTCCTCCTTCCTGCAGGGCCTGTTCTGCTCCATCCGCACCGAGGACGGCCTGGTCACCCTCAAGGCCAACCAGCAGGTCAGCATGGTCGCCGGCGAGGAGCGCTCCAAGCGCACCCTCGCGGACGAGGCCGAGGCGCTGGAGGCGTACAAGGAGTACTTCGGCATCAGCCTGGACCGGCTGCCGAAGGAGCCCGCCGGGGGCGTCACCGCCGGGGTGCGCACCGAATGAGCGCCATCGACAACATCGCGCCCGACATGGACGTGCTCGTCGTCGGGGCCGGCCCCACCGGACTGCTGACGGCCGTGGAGCTGATGCGCCGCGGCATACGGGTACGTGTCATCGACCGCGCCGAGGCACCGTCGACCACCCCCAAAGCGCTGTCCGTGTGGCCCCGCGCCCTCGACATCCTCGAGGACGCGGGACTGGCCGACGGCGTCATGCGCGAGTCCGTCCGGGTCGGCCGGCTCAGCTACTTCTCCGAACGCAAGCCCCTCGCCTCCTTCGCCCTCACCGAGGACACCGCCTGCCGGGTGCTCCCGCAGCACGTCACCGAGCGCCTGCTCGCCGAGCGGTTCGCCGAACTCGGCGGCAAGGTGGAGCGCGGGGTGCGGCTGCTGGCCCTGGAGGGCGTGGACTACTCCGGCGACATCGGCGCGAGCGACGGCGTCACCGCCGTGGTGGAGCTGCCCGACGGCAGCGTCGACCGGATCAGGGCGCCCTTCGTGGTCGGTGCCGACGGCGCCGGCAGCGCGGTCCGCGGCCAGCTCGGCATCGGCTTCCAGGGCAGCACCTACGAGATGGCCTTCGCGCTGATCGACGCGCGGATCGAGGGTCGGCTCCCGCCGGACGAGTGCCTGTTCTACCAGGCGCCCAGCGGCGCCCTGGTCGTCGTGCCGATGCCCGGCGGCGTGTACCGCTTCCTGTCCGTCATGCCGCAGGGCCGGCGTGAGGTCTCCCTGGAGATGATGCAGGAGATCCTCGACGAGCGCGGGCCGCGCGGGGTGCGGTTGACCGAGGCGGTGTGGCAGGCCGTCTTCCGGGTGCACGCCCGGCACGCCTCCGACTTCAGCGTCGGGCGCGTCTTCCTCGCCGGGGACGCCGCGCACGTGCACAGCCCGGCCGGTGGCCAGGGCATGAACAACGGCCTTCAGGACGCCCAGAATCTGGGCTGGAAGCTGGCTGCCGTCATCCAAGGCCGGTCACCCGCCTCGCTGTTGGCCGGCTACGGCACCGAACGCTCCGAGGCCACCCGGCAGATCGTGCGCGACACCGACCTGCAGACCAGGGCCTGGGTGGCGAACAGCCGGGCCAAGGTGCTCGCCAGGGACACCGCGTTCAAACTGCTCGACCGCACCGGTGTCGTCTCGCGGTTCTACACACCGGTGATGGCCGGGCGGCGCCTGGCCTACCCACCCGTGCGCGACACGCAGCGGCCCTCGGGCCTGTCCGGCTGCCGGCTCACGGGCCGGATACCGGGCGGCCTCAAGGACGGCGCCGTCTTCCCACGGCGGCAGGCGCTGGCGTACGGCATCAGCGGACCGGATGTCGACCCGCAGGCCTGGACGCTGGTCCTCACACCGCCCTCGGACGCCTGGCGCACCGAGGCCGGGCATGTCGCGCGCCGGTACGGCGGGGCGGTGCGCACGGTCGTGCTGCGCCGCCGCGAGAGCGCCCATGCCACCGGTTGCCGCAGCGCCGGCTACTGGCTGGTGCGGCCCGACGGACACATCGCGGCACACGGCCACGAGGCCGACCTCGGTCGCCTCGAAGCCGAGCTGAAACAGGTTCTGACCAGCTAGAACGGGCACGACCCGGGCGACTTGACATTAAAAGAGGCGAGCCCTGTCCGCGGACATTGCGGATGCGTAATGTCCAGGAACATGAAGCTGCGAGAGGGCGTGGAATGGGCAGTGCACTGCTGCATCAACCTGTCCTGGATCCTTCCTGACAGGGCGGTGCCGGCCGCCCGGCTGGCCGAGTTCCACGACCTGCCCACGGCTTATCTGAACAAGCAGATGAACGCGCTGGGACGAGCCGGCATCGTCTCGTCCCGCTCCGGCCCGCGCGGCGGATTCCGTCTCGGCCGCGCACCGCAGGAGATCACCCTGATGGACGTGGCGGCGGCCATAGACGGTTCGGCACGGGCCTTCCTGTGCACGGGCATCCGCCACCAGGGCCCGGCAGGCGGCATCGCCGGCCCGGACGCCCACCGCACCACCTGCACCGTCGCCCAGGCCTTCGCCCAGGCGGAGCTCGCCTGGCGGCACAGGCTGGCGGACCGCACGATCGCCGCTCTGGCGGACGAGGTCCGGCGGACCAACCCCGCCGTGCCGGACCAGGTACGCCACTGGTTCGACCAGGCCTGACAGGACAAGCCGCACAGCCGCAAACTCGCACAGCCGCAAAGTCGCACGACCGCAAGCGCACCCCCGGTACCCGTACCGCGTACCGATTCCCCTTGTGACCCCCCAGTGAAAGGCACAGTCATGCCGTCTTCGGCCACAGGCGCCGCCACCGAGGCACCGCGCCGGCGCCCTGGACTCCTCCTGGCGCTGCTGGCGTTCGCCCAGCTGATCATCTCCATCGACTACAACATCGTCTACGTCGCGCTCCCCGAGATCGGTGACGGGCTCGGCTTCTCCGCCCAGACCCTGCAGTGGGTGATCAGCGCGTACGCCGTCGCGTTCGGCGGGTTCCTGCTGCTCGGCGGCCGGGCCTGCGACCTGTGGGGGCCGCGCCGCATCTTCGTCCTCGGCCTGTCCCTGTACGGGCTGTCCTCGCTGCTCGGCGGCCTGGCCTCCGACCCGTGGACGCTGGTCGCCGCCCGCGCGGTGCAGGGCATCGGCGGTGCGTTCCTCTTCCCGGCCACCCTGACCCTGGTCTCCACCAAGTTCGCCGAGGGCAAGGAGCGCAACCGCGCCTTCGCCGTGTGGGGCACGGCCGGCGGCTCCGGGATGATCCTCGGCTCGCTGCTCGGCGGCGTCCTCACCCAGGCGTTCGGCTGGGAGTCCGTCTTCTTCGTCAACGTGCCGCTGGCCGCCCTGGCGATCGCGTTCGCCTTCCCGCTGATCTCCCGTGACCAGCTGGGCGGCGGCGCCCGCCGCTCGTTCGACCTGGCCGGCGCCCTGACCTCCACCATCGGCACCACCTCCGTCGTCTTCGCCCTGGTCCAGGGCCCGGAGTCGGGCTGGGGCTCGGGCACGGTGGTCGGCGCCCTCGTCCTCGGCGTGGTGCTGCTGATCTCCTTCTTCGTCATCGAGAAGCGCTCCGCCGACCCGCTGATGCCGCTGCGCCTGTTCACCAACCGCAACCTGAGCACCGGCTCCGCGGTCACCTTCTTCTACATGGCGACCTTCGGCACCCTGCTCTACTTCCTGACGGTCTACTTCCAGGGCGTGCACGGCTACAGCGCGCTGGAGACGGGCCTGGCCTTCCTGGTCCCGATGGTCGCCATCTCCGTCGGCGCCCAGACGGCCGGTCGTCTGGCCACGAAGTTCGGCCTGCGCGCCATCATGATCGCCAGCCTGCTCGTGGGCCTGGTCGGCACGGTCATCGTCGGCCTCACCCTCGCCACCGACGGCTCCTACGTCTCGCTGATCCCCGGGATGCTCGTCCTGGGGCTCGGTCAGGGCGCCGGCTACACGCTGATGTTCGGCGCCGCCACCGTCGGCGTGGACCCGATGGAGCAGGGCATCGCCTCCGGCATGGCCTCCACCACGCAGCAGATCGGCGGCGCGGTCGGCCTCGCGGTCCTGGTGGCCATCGCCAACTCCGGGCTCGGCGGCCTCAAGGGCGAGGCGCTGCGCTCGGCCACCACCGACGGCCTGCGCACCGCGGTGTTCATCGCCGCGGCGGGCATCGCGCTCACCGCGCTGGTCGCCCTCGGCCTGCAGAAGCCGAGCAAGCAGCGGGCCGTCGCCCAGGGCGGGGCCGCGGCCACCGCCAGCGAGGAGCCGCAGGCAGCTCAGGTCTGATCCCGACCGCCGGACCTCCGCATCGACCTTCCCCCGCCTGGTGCGGGGGTTCGGCATGTCTGCCGTCAAGCCCTGCCCGCCGCCAAAGCCGTTGATCCATAGCCGACTTGACGCATAGTGAGGTGGCCGATTGCCGGTGGCCGAGGATCCCTCGGAGGATCGATGTATGTCGAAAACATCGGTTGCCGAGGTGTCGTCCCCGGCCCCACCGCGCCCCGCGCCGCTCGCGGCGACCACCGCGACGGTATCCGTCATGGGCGTGCTCGTGGTGGGCCAGATGTACGTCACCATCCCGCTGATGCCCGAACTCGCCGGCGCCTGGGGTGTGCCGACCGGGTCGGCGGCGGCCTCGACCACCGCGTTCGCCTTCGCCCACGCGGTGGGCTCGCTGGTCAGCGGGCCGCTGTCCACGCGCTGGGGGCGGCGCACCGTGATGGTGGTCAACGTCCTGGCCATGGCCCTGTTGACCGCCGTACTGCCGCTGGCGTCCTCACTGGGCGCCGGGGTCGCGCTGCGCGCCGTGCAGGGCCTGTTCGCCGGCTCGTTCATCCCCATGTCGTACGCCTATCTGCACGCCCGCATCGCCCCGCACCGCGTCTCCCTGGCGCTGACCGTGGTCTCCGCCTGCATGGGGGCCACGGTCGTGATCGGCCAGGTGGAGGCGCAGCTCGTGGCGTCGCTGCTGGGCTGGCGGTGGGTGTTCTGGGGGACCGTGCCGCTGCTGCTGGCCGGGGCCGCCGTCTCGTGGCGGGTGCTGCTGCCCGAGGAACGGCGGGGCCCCGGCGTCGGCGGGCTGTCGGGCCTCAGGCCCGCCCTGGGCGCCCGGATGATCCCGCTGTACCTGGTCATCCTGGTCGGCGCCGGCAGCCTGACGGCCGTCTACACCGGCGTCCAGCTGTACGGCCCCGCGTCCGTGGCGGGCGGCGGCGCACCGCTGCTCGCTCTGCGCGCCAGCGCCCTCCCGGCGCTCCTCGGCGCCGTCCTGGCCGCCCCCGCCCTGGCCCGCTTCCCGGCTCCCCGGCGTGCGGCTGTGGCTCTCCTGGTGACCGCCGCGGCAATGCTGGCCGCCGCCGGCGCCCGGGACGACGCGATCCAGCTCGGCGCCGCCCTGTTCGCCTTCATGGCGGGCTTCGCCACGCTCGGCCCCGCACTCATCCAGTCGGTCGGCGCCCGCGCCGGGACGGCGGCCCAGACCACGGCAATCGCCCTGTACGGCTTCACACTCAACACGGGAGCCGGAGCAGGTGCCCAACTCGCGGCCCTCTTCAGCGGATTCACCCCACTGGCGCTGCTCCTCGCGGCCGCACTGACGCTGGCCGTCGGCGGACTCGTGCGCGCCGGTCGCACGACCTGACGCACCCACCGACCTCATGCTGCCGCGCCCTGCCCGGCGCGCAACTTCTGTCCGCCTTCACGGCCGGTCCGTCCTGCCGGTCCTGTTTCCGGCGGCTGTTCCGCGGACGGCAGCCGTACGGGCTGAGGCGGGTGTCGGCTCGTTGTTGCCGCACCCTGTCCGGCGTGCAACCTTCGGCTGTTCTTCGGACAGTTCACCGCGCACCCCTGCCTTCCGGCGGCCGCCTTGATGCTCGCCGTCGGCGGGGCCGTGCGCGGTGGCCGTCCTGGCGCTTCGACGGGGTTCTGCGGGGGTGGTCGTACGACGTGACGCGCTCGTCGGCCCTTGGCTGTCGCGTCCGGGTCCCCGGTATCCACCTCGCGCCCGCGGGACCTGCTCCTGGCGCTTGTTGTCGGCCGGGGGCGTGTACGACCTGACGCACTTGTCGACCCTTCGTTGTCGCGTCCCGGACCGCCGCCCCACGATGCGGGCAGCGCCGCGCGCTCCACCACCACCCCTGTCCCGACACCCGTACGCCCAGGGAGTACCCGACCATGACCAACGTCGCCGTCATCTACTACTCGTCCACCGGCTCGACCCACAAGCTGGCCCAGGCCGCCGCGGACGCCGCGGAGGCTCAGGGGGCCGAGGTGCGGCTGCGCCGGGTGGCCGAACTCGCCGCCACCGGGCGGCCCGGCTCCGAGGAGCATGCCGCCAGGGCCGCGGAGATCCCCGAGGCCACCCCGGACGACCTGGACTGGGCGGACGCCGTGCTGCTCGGCTCGCCCGTCCACTTCGGGCTGGCCGCCCCGCAGTTGATGCAGTTCATCAACACGACCTCACCGCTGTCGATCCAGGGCCGGCTGCTCAACAAGGCCGTCTCCGCCTTCGCCTCCGGCTCCGCCGAGCACGGCGGCCAGGTGACAACGATCCTCGCGCTGCACAACGCGATCTGCCACTGGGGCTCGGTCATCGTGGCCACCGGCTCCGCCGAGAAGGTGCTCTACGAGAAGAACAACGGCAACCCGTACGGCGCCAGCACCGTCGCCGGCAGCCGCGCCGGCTTCATCCACGAGGAGAACGTCGGCGCCATCGCCTACCAGACCCGCCGCACCATCCAGGTCGCCGCCGCCCTCAAGGCCGCAGCCGGCGTCCCGGCCGCCGCCTGACCGACCGGACGACAGGAGGAGACACCATGGCAGTCAGCGACCCCGCCCTGTTGCCCGGGACGTTCGTCGAGGCCTTCAACGCCAAGGACCTGGGCGCCATCGACCGGCTCTTCGAACCGCAGGCGGTGCGGGTCCTCACGCCCGGCGTGGTGGTGACCGGAGACGGCCGCCGACAGGCGACCAGCAGCTTCCTCGCCCTCGGCATCCCGATCGAGATCAGCCTGCGCCACACCTACGTCTACGACGACACCGCTCTGCTGATCGGTGACTTCGTCATCGACGGCACCAGGCCCGACGGCGAGCACGTGCACATCGAGGGCACAGCCACCGACGTCGCCCGCCGCGGCGCCGACGGGCTGTGGCGCTACATCATCGACAACCCGCCGGGAGTGGAGGTGGGAGCCGACCTGACGGACTAATCCTTTCCGCTGGCCGCCCGGCGCGCGTCGCGCCACCATGAGAAGGCACCCAGCAGCCGCAAACGGCGCGAGCACCCAACCCAATTGCCCAATTGAGGGAGCAGTACGGCCATGACCAATGTCGCCATCGTTTACTACTCGGCCACCGGAAACATCCACAAGCTGGCTGTCGCCGCCGCTGAGGCGGCGGAGAAGGCCGGAGCAGAGGTGCGGCTGCGCCGGGTCGCGGAAATCACCGACGAACCGCTCGCGCCCAACTACAAGGAATGGAGCGAGGCGAACAACGAGCACCGGACCACCGCCCGCGAGGTCGAGGTCGCCACGATCGACGACCTCGACTGGGCCGACGCGATCGTCTGGGGCACGCCGGGCCGCTACGGCCTGCTGGCCGGCCCGCTCAAGCACTTCATCGACCAGACCTTCGAACTGCACGCCCGGCGCGGCCTGATGAACAAGGCGATGTCCGCGTTCACCTCGACGGGCACCCCGCACGGCGGCCAGGAGTCCACGATCCTGTCCCTGAGCAACGTCTTCTACCACTGGGGCGCCGTCATCGTGCCGCCCGGCGTCACCGACGACATCCTGCTCGCGCCGAGCAACGGCAACCCGTACGGGGTGAGCGCCACCTCCGGCCTGCAGGCCATCCCGGGGCACCTCGCGCAGAACGTCACCGACGACAACCTCGCCGCCGTCGGCTACCAGACCGTCCGCACCCTCCAGGTGGCCGAGGCGCTCAAGCAGGGGCTGAAGAAGGGCTGAACCTTTCCGCAGGAAGGCGGGGAAATCCAGAAGGCCGGGTCGTGCAGCCGCGCGACCCGGCCCATTCATTTCCTCGCGCCGTGAGATGACATATTGGGCGCCTCTTTCTTTCCCGGGTCGGAATTCCATGGGAATTTATAAGAGGTAATTCCCCTATCTCATGTGTCGGTTCTCGGAGGAAGAGTCCTGATGTTCAAGGTGCCGAAGAGCAAGAAGTTCCTCTACCTCGGGGTCGTCTCCGAGCGCGCGGCCGAGAAGTTCGGCGACACTCCCATCACGCTCGACCACGACATGGACGCCTTCCCCGAGGCGGGCCGGAAGCTGACCGTCGCGGAGTTCGCCGGCCATGTGGCCGAGACCGCGAACCGGCTCTGGGCCGCGGGCGTGCGCCCCAGCGAGCACGTGGCCGTGCACAAGACGTCCAGCTTCGACATCACGGTGCTGGCCTGCGCCACGGCCCGGATCGGCGCGGTGCCCGCGATGCTCTCCCCGCACCTGGACGGTGAGACCATCGGCGAGCTGCTTCAGCGGCTGGAGCGGCCCACCCTGCTCACCGACGAGGCCAAACTGACCGGTTCGCTGGCCGACCTGCCGCTCACCGAGCTGACCGCACGCGTCGTCACCGTGACCGGTTCCCACGCGGACGCCGTGTCCCTGGCGGACCTCGCGGGCGCCCCGGAGCGCCGCCCGGTGCTGCTCGACCCCGACCAGCCGGCCCTGATGACCCACACCTCCGGGACCACCGGCATCCCCAAGCTGGTGGTGCACTCGGCGCGTTCGCTCGGCGCCCGCGGCAACTGGCAGGACAAGGTGGTCTCCCTCATCCGCAAGCGCGAGACCGCCGCCATGCACGTGTCGTACGTCCACTCGCGGATGTACCTGGGCCTCGCCGTGCTCCAGATGCGCGGCATGCCGATGGTGTTCATGGACGACGGCGACCCGGCGCACGTCGCCGACATGCTGGTCCGCCACCGTCCGGGCGTGCTGGAGACGCACCCCAACTCCTTCCTGGAGTGGGAGGCGATGCTGGACGATCCGCGCGGGCCGGTCTCCAACGTCAAGTACTTCAACAGCACCTTCGACGCGATCCACCCGAGCACGATGCACAAGTTCCTGCACGCATCGGACCGCCGCAGCCCGGTCTTCCTCCAGGTGTACGGCCAGAGCGAGTGCGGCCCGCTGGCCGCCCGCACCTACCGGCGCCGCAACGCCCTGAAGGCCGACGGCCGCTGCCAGGGTTACCCGACCCCGGGCATGACCAAGTACCGCCTGGTGTCCCGCAACGGAGCCAAGCCGACCAAGGAGACCCCCGGCTACATCGACGTGGCCACGGCGGGCCGCGCGCTGACGTACTACGGCGAGCAGGAGCGCTTCGACAAGCAGGTGGTCGGCGAGTGGTGGCGCGGCGGTGACGTCGGCTACCGCACCAAGTGGGGCTGTCTGCACCTGCTCGACCGGGAGGTCGACGTCATCCCGGGCATCGAGTCCACGCTGGAGATCGAGGACGCCGTACTGCACAAGCTGGACGAGCTGACCGAACTGGTCGTCGTGCCCGGTCCCGACAAGCGGCCGGTGCCGGTCGTGTGCACCCGCGGGGACGAGCCGCTCGACCTGGGGCGCTGGAAGGCCGCCGTCGCCGACCAGCCCGCCCTCTGCGAGCCCGTCCAGCGCCGGCTGTCCGAACTGCCGCGCACGGCCACCGCGAAGATCCGCCGACTGGAGCTGGCCCGGCAGCTCGCCGAGGCAGTCACACAGGAGCACGGGTGACGGCCCACCGGCGGACGGCCGAGGAGCCGGTACGGGGCGACGGGCGTGGCTCGTCGCCCCCGGAGCCGGGCTTCCTGGAGGTCTGGGCGAGATCCGCGCCGATCCGCCTGGCCGGCTACGAGGAGGACCTCGCCGAGCCGCACATCCTGCAGAGCGTCGACTGACCTGCACACTGCCGGGTCCGCCTGTTCCAGGCGGGCCCGGCAGCGGCATGTCCCATCGGATTCTTCGATACGACTTGGAAACCGGCATGCGGGTTTGGTTCCCTGATGGAGGACCGAGGAAGGACCGCCGTGAAAGGGCTGACATGTCGAGTGACCGCATCCGCGTGGCCGTGATCCTGTCGAGCGTACGCAGGGGCCGTTTCGGCCCGACCATCGCGAACTGGTTCGTCGGCACCGCCGACCAGCGCGACGACATCGAGGTCGACCTGGTCGACCTCGCGGACTACCCGCTGCCCACCGGGCTGAGCGACCAGCCGGAACCCGAGGTCGCCGAACTGCTCGGCGCCTTCTCGGCGCGGCTGGCCGAGGCGGACGGCTTCGTGGTGGTGACGCCCGAGTACAACCACAGCTTCCCGGCGTCCCTGAAGGCCGCCCTGGACTGGACCCAGCACGAGTGGCACGCCAAGCCGGTCGGATTCGTCGGCTACGGCGGCCTCGCCGGTGGCCTGCGCGCCGTCCAGCAGCTGAAGCACATCTTCACCGAGCTGCACGCCGTGCCGGTCCGCGACGCCGTCAGCTTCCACGGCCCCTGGTCGCAGTTCGACGCCGAGGGCAACCTCATCGAGGGCGCGAACGCGGAGGCCGCGGCGAAGGTGCTGTGGGACAAGCTGAGCTGGTGGGCGTTGGCCACGAGGGAGGCCAAGGCCCGTCGGCCGTACGACAACTGACAACCCGTACCCGACCGGTACCTCCCGCTGCCGTACCTGCCACCCCAGGGCTGCGGCACCCCCGCGGGCCGTCCCCTGCCGCACCCCATCCCTGGTGCCGCCGTGGACCCCATCGGGCCACCCCGAACCGCGTCCCCGTACCCACCCCCCGTTGCGGGGGCGCGAGAAAGACCCTGCCGAGCATCCGGTTCCTCCACACCGGGATGCTCGGCAGGGTCTTGCTGTTCCGCGCCGCGGAGGGTCCTCAGGGGCCTTCGGCCAGCAACTCCTCAGGAGCGGACGGTAGTTGCCGGCCCGTCAGGGTGCGCAGCGCCGGGTACGCGCGGGTGCTGCCCGCCAGGACTCCGCCCAGGAGGGTGCGGGCGTCGGGGCCCAGGACCAGCTTCGCGTAGGTGCCGGTGCGGGGGTTGTTCCGTATGTATTCGATCGCGCCCCGGGTGCGGGCGTGGGCGTCGCCGAAGCCGGCCACCTCGATGCCCAGGACCTTGAGTTGTGCCGAGGTGTCCGCTCCTGCGAAGGCCTCGGACGGAGCGCCGAGCAGTTGTCGGGCCACCGTCTCGGCCATGCGGAAGCCGGGGGCCGCGAGACCGTGGCAGCGGCCCGCCACGGCCGCGCACTCGCCGATCGCCCAGATGTGCTCGTCGGCGGTGCGGCACCACTCGTCCACCAGGAAGCCGCCCCGCTCACCGCGTTCGAGCCCGAGCGCGGCGGCGAGTTCGTCGCGCGGTCGCACCCCGGCGGCGAAGACCACGAGCCCGGCGTCCAGCACCGTCCCGTCGGCGAGCTGGACCCGGTCGGCGCGGCCGTCGGCGCCCGCGCGGACCGCGTGCAGTGTCGCCGAACAGTGCACCCGCACGCCGAGCCCACTGATCGCCTCGGCCAGCACCCGGCCGCCGCCCTCGTCGATCTGCTGGGCCATCAGCCACGGGGCCATCTCCACCACCTGGGCGCGCATGCCGAGCATCCGGAGCGCGTTCGCCGCCTCCAGGCCCAGCAGCCCGCCCCCGACCACCACCGCCGCCCGGCCCGGTTCGGCCGCCGCGCGGATCCCCTCGACGTCCTCCACCGTCCGGTACACGAAGCACCCCGGCAGATCGTGCCCGGGCACCGGCGGCACGAACGGCCGTGACCCGGTGGCCAGCACCAGTGCGTCGTAGCCGACCACACCTCCGTCGCCGCAGGTCACCGTCCTGGCCCGGCGGTCGACCCCGGTCACCGGCGTGCGCAGGCGCAGATCCAGGCGACGGTCGCGCAGGAGGTCCGCACCGGCCAGCGCGAGGTCGTCGAGGGTGGCACCGTCCACCAGGGAGGAGAGCGCCACCCGGTCGTACGCGGGCCGTGGCTCCTCGGCGAGCACGACGATCCGCCACTCGCCGTGCCGGTCCCGCGCGAGCACCTCCTCCACCAGCCGGTGGCCCGCCATACCGTGGCCTGCCACCACCAGGGTGCGCGTCCTCACGGGGTCCCTCCTTCGGGGGTGGTGCCGGCGGCGAGCGCCGCGCACAGGTCGCGGACGAGCGGGGCGCAGCTGCCGCACCCGGTCGTCGCCCTGGTCGCCCGGGCCAGCGCCGACCGGTCGTGCGCGCCGCAGTGCCAGGCGTCCATGAGGGCCTTTCGGGTGACGTTGTTGCAGTGGCACACCACGGCCTCCTCGGACGGTGGCCCGTCGCCCGCGTACTCGCCGTCGGCGCCGGTCAGCAGCGCCAGCAGGTCTGCGGGCGCGGGCATGTCATGGACGTACAGCCGGCTCACGGCGGCGACGGCGGAGGCCGAGCCGATGACGATCCCCTCGTGGATACGTCCGTCGCGCAGCACGAGGCGGGCGTAGCGGCCGCCCGTCCGGTCCAGCAGCGAGACGGTCTCGGCGGGGTCCCGCCCTGGCGGCGGCCCGGCCGGTGGGAGGACGACCATGTCCTTGCCCGGGGTGCGCGGCCTGAGCACGCGCCGTCCGGGTGTGTACGGCCGCTCCTGTCCGGTGAGGATCCGGGCGAGCGCGTCCGCCTGTTCCCACGCGTCGAGCACGGTCCGGCCGGGGATGCCCTTGTGCTCGGCGCAGTCGCCGATCGCGTGGATGTGCGGGTCGCTGGTGCGGAGCCGGTCGTCGACGACCACGCCCTCGCGCACGTCGAGACCGCTCGCCCGGGCCGGCCGCACCTCCGGTGTCGTGCCCGTGCACAGCAGCAGCGTGCCCGCCGCCAGGACCTGGCCGTCGTCCAGGACCACCTTGCCCGGTGTGTACTCCTCGGCCCGGCGGCCGAGGTGGAGCGTGACGCCCCGGTCGGCGAGCCAGTCCGCGAGCACCGCGGCGCCCGTCGCGTCCAGGTGACGGTCCATCAGCCAAGCGGCGGGATGGACGAGCGCCACCTCGTGCCCCGCCCGGCGCAGCGCCAGCGCCGATTCGACGCCGCGGACCCCGCCGCCGAGGACCACGGCGGGCCCCTCGGACAGCGGACGGCAGTCGGCCGCGGTGCGTACCGTGCGCACCCCCTCGGCGAGCTGGCCGCCCGCGGTGACCAGGCCCGGCACCGCGGGCACCCGCGGCCGTGCACCGGTGGCCAGCACGAGGACGCCGTACGGCAGTCGGCGTCCGTCGCTCAGCCGTACCGTGCGGCGCACGCGGTCCAGGGCCCGCACCCGTACGCCCGTCAGCTGCCGAATGTCCGGGGGCAGCGCGGGCAGGGAGAGGTGCCTCGCGCCGAGTGTGCCGTCGAGGACGGAGCCGAGCAGGGCACGGTTGTAGGCGGGGCGCGGCTCGGCGCCCACCACCGTCACCCCGCCCGCGTACCCGTACTGCCGCAGCCGGGCGGCCAGCCGGTGCGCTGCGGGCCCGCCGCCCGCGACGACGACGCCGGTCACGGCTGCTCACCCACCGGGGTCACCCGCACCGCGCTCACCTTGAACTCGGGCATACGGCTGCGCGGGTCGAGCGCGTCGCCGGTGAACAGGTTGGCGCGGGCGGCGCCCGGAAAGTGGAACGGCACGAAGACGGTGTCCGTGCGCACGGTACGGGTGAGCCGTACCCGCGCCCGGACGGTGCCGTACACGGAGCCGACCTCGGCGAACTTGCCGTCGGCCAGGCCGAGTCGGCGTGCGGTGTCCGGATGCACCTCGACGACGGCCTCCGGCGCGGCGGCGAGCAACTCGGCCACCCGCCGGGTCTGAGCACCCGACTGGTACTGGGCCAGTACCCGGCCCGTCGTCCCGTACAGCGGGAAGTCGCCGCCGGGCTCCTGGGCGGCCGGCCGGTGATCGACGGGGGTGAACCGGGCACGCCCCTCGGGATGGGCGAAACGGTCGAGGAAGAGGCGGGGGGTCCCGGGGTGGGGACTGGTACCGCCACCCCCGGTGCCCCCGTCCCGGCCACCGCCGACCGGACCGCCTCGCTTTCCGCCTGCATCACGCTGCTTTCCAGCCGCGCCGCCCGGGCGTTCGCCCGCGTTGTTCGGGCCTTCGCCCGTGTCGTGCCGGTCTTCGCCCGTGTCCGGGTCTTGGCGCGTGTCGGCCGGGCGTTGGCCCGCACCGTCCCGGCGTTCTCCCGTGTTGCCGCGGCCTTCGCCCGCGTGGTCCCGGCCTTCGCCTGTGTCCGGGTTTTGGCGCGTGTCGTCCGGGCGTCCGCCTGTGTCGTGCCGGTCTTCGCCCGTGCTCGGGCCTTGGCACGTGTTGTCCGGGTCTTCGCCCGCACCGTCCCGGCGTTCGCCCGTGTTGTCGCGGCCTTCGCCTGTGTCGTGCCGGTCTTCGCCCGTGCCCGGGTTTTGGCGCGTGTCGTCCGGGCGTTCGCCCGCGTTGTCCCGGCCTTCGCCCGTGTCGTACTGGCCTTCGCCCGTGTCCGGGCCTAGGCACGTGTCGTGCCGGTCTTCGCCCGTGCCCGGGCCTAGGCACGTGTCGTCGCGGTCTTCGGCTGTGTCGCGGGCCCTTCCGGCGGTGTTGTGCCGGTGGGTGTCGTTCTCGGTGGGGCACGGCCAGTGCAGTGGCTCTCCCGTGTCCAGGCGGTCATAGGTGATGCCGGAATAGTCCGCCGGGGCGCCGGCGGTGGCTCGGCGGAGTTCGTCGAAGACCTCGCGGGGGCGGGTCGGGAACCGGGCGGCGGGCTGGCCGAGGCGGACGGCCAGAGCGTGCAGGACTGCCAGGTCCGTGCGTACACCCGGGGGCGGGGTCAGATGGGCGCGGCGGCGCAGGACCCTGCCCTCCAGGCTGGTCAGCGTGCCCTCCTCCTCGGCCCACTGGGCCACCGGCAGGACCACATCGGCCAGGGCCGCCGTCTCCGAAGGCACGAAGTCGGCCACCACCAGCAGGTCGAGGGCACGCAGGCGTTCGGTGACGTGGGCGGCCCGGGGTGCCGAGACGACCGGGTTGGAGCCGAAGACCAGCAGGGCTCGGGGGCCGTCGGCACGGCCGAGGGCGTCCAGCAGCTCGTACGCACTGCGGCCCGCCCCGGGCAGGGCGTCCTCGGCCACGCCCCACACGGACGCCATGTGCGCGCGGGCCGCCGGGTCGGTGAGCGAGCGGTAGCCGGGCAACTGGTCGGCCTTCTGGCCCATCTCCCGGCCGCCCTGCCCGTTGCCCTGCCCGGTCAGCGTGCCGAAGCCGTTGCCCTCGCGGCCCGGCAGACCGAGCGCGAGGGCCAGGTTGATGAACGCGGCGACGGTGTCGGAGCCCTTGCTGTGCTGCTCTGCGCCCCGGCCGGTCAGGACGTAGGCCCGGCGGGCGTCGCCGAGCATCCGGACGGCTGTCCGCAGGTCGGCCGCCGGCACCCCGGTGACCTCCTCCACCCGCTCCGGCCACCAGGCGACGCACTGCTCCCAGGCCGCGTCGAAGCCGCTGGTGCGCTCGTCGACGTACTCCTTGTCGACCAGGCCCTCGGTGACGGCCAGATGCAGCATGCCGAGGGCCAGGGCGAGGTCCGTGCCGGGCGCGGGCTGCAGGTGCAGCGCGGCCTGCTGGGCGGTGCGGGTGCGTCGCGGGTCGACGACGACCAGGTCCGCGCCCTCCAGGTGGCGCATCAGCGGCGGCATGGTCTCCGCCGGGTTGGCCCCGGCCAGCAGGATCACCTCGGCCCCGGCCAGGTCGGTGACCGGGAACGGCAGCCCGCGGTCGAGCCCGAAGGCCGCCGTGGCCGCCGCTGCCGCCGACGACATGCAGAACCGGCCGTTGTAGTCGATCTGGCTCGTGCCGAGGGCCACGCGGGCGAACTTGCCGAGCGTGTACGCCTTCTCGTTGGTCAGCCCGCCGCCGCCGAACACCGCGACCGCGTCGGCGCCGTGCCGGGCCCGGAGCTCCTTGAGCCGCCCGGCCACCAGGTCGAGCGCCTCGTCCCAGCCGGCCGGCGCGAGCCGGCCATCGGCCCCGCGCACCAGGGGTGTCAGCAGCCGGTCGGGGGTGGAGAGCAGGGCCGGCGCCGTCCACCCCTTCTGGCACAGCCCGCCCCGGTTGACCGGGAAGCCGGCCGAGGGCCGCACGGCCACCGCGCCCCGCTCACCCGACAGCACGGTGGAGCACTGCAGCGCGCAGTACGGGCAGTGGGTGGTGCTCTCCCGCCCGCTCTCCGGTTCAACGGACATGGGAGGTCCGCTGCTGCTCGCCGGCCGACAGGGGAGCGGACCTGCGCTCGCCCCGCAGGTACACCACGCGGATCACGGCCGCGCACAGCGCGTAGAAGGCGAGGAAGGCGTAGAACGCGGGCTCGCCGCCGCCCGGCCCGCCGTACGCGGAGCGGAACACGAGGTTGATGGCGACACCGCCGAGCGCGCCCACCGCACCGGCGATGCCGATGACCGCCCCGGACAGCCGACGCGAGCGGGCGAAGGCGGCGGCCGCGTCATGACCGGAGGTGACGGCCACCTCCGCCTGCCGGGCGAAGACCGCCGGGATCATCTTGTACGTCGACCCGTTGCCGACGCCGCTCATCACGAACAGCGAGGTGAACCCGGCCACGAACAACGGGAACGAGCCGCTGCGGGTGGCGAGGAGCAGGATGCCGGTCCCGGCCGCCATCCCGGCGAACGCCCACAGCGTCACCCTCGCACCGCCGAACCGGTCGGCGATCCTGCCCCCCAGCGGGCGGGCCACCGAACCGAGCAGCGGCCCGAGGAAGGTGAACGAGGCGGCCTGAAGCGGAGTGGACCCGAACTGGCTCTGCAGGACGAGACCGAAGGCGAACCCGAAGCCGATGAACGAGCCGAACGTGCCGATGTACAGCAGGGAGATCCACCAGGTGTGGGCGCACGCGGCGGCCTCGCGCTGCGCGCCGCGCTCGGTGCGCAGCACGGCCACGTTGTCCATGCGGAGGGCGGCCGCCACCGCCACCAGCGCGATCAGCGGCAGGTAGACGGCCGCCACGTACGCCGGATGTGTGTCGCCGACCGTGGAGATCACCAGCAGGCCGAGCAGTTGGACCGCGGCGACGCCCAGGTTGCCGCCGCCCGCGTTCAGGCCGAGGGCCCAGCCCTGGTGGCGCTGCGGGTAGAAGGCGGTGATGTTCGTCATCGAGGAGGCGAAGTTGCCGCCGCCCGCCCCGGCCGTGGCGCCGATCAGCAGGAACACCCACAGGGGCGTGCCCGGCCGCTGCACGAAGTACACCGTCGCGGCGGCCGGGACCAGCAGCACCAGCGAGGCGAACACGGTCCAGTTGCGGCCCCCGAACCGGGTCACCGCGTAGCTGTACGGCAGCCTCAGCAGCGCGCCCACCAGCGTGGGCACCACCACCAGGAGGAACTTCTCGTCGGGGGCGAAGGCCAGTCCGATCCTCGGCGACATGAACAGCACCAGGACCGACCACATGCTCCACACGGAGAAGCCGACGTGCTCGGAGAGCACGGACAGCACCAGGTTGCGCCGGGCGATGCGCCGGCCGCCGCCCCGCTCCCACAGGTCCTCGTCGTCGGGGTCCCAGTTCTCGATCCACCGCCCTCGCGCGGTGCGTGCGCTCGTCATCTTCTCCTCGGCTTTCTCCGGGCGGACCGGTGGGAAGGGGGTGCGCGGGTTTCAGTACCGCAGCGCGCGGTCGACCAGGGCTCCCGCGGCGCCGGTGTAGGCGGCCGGGTCGCACAACCCGGCCAGATCGGCGGAGAGTTCCGACGGCAGCACCGGCAGGTCGGCCAGCACCTCGGCCAGCGGACGTCCGGTGGCGGCCGCCGTCCGTGCGGCCTCGGTCAGCGCAGCCTTGGCCTCGGCCTTGCCCAGCAGCGGGGCGAGTCGGGCGGCGACCCGCTCCGACACGGTCTGACCGGCCGTCAACTGCAGGTTGGCCAGCATCCGTCCGGGCCGGGCCTGAAGCCCCTCGGCGAGCTCCACCGCCGTGTGGGCCGCGCCGCCGGCCAGCCGCAGGCACTCGCGCAGCAACTGCCACTCCGCATGCCAGGCGCCGGCCGACCGCTCGTCCTCCGACACCAGACACTGGGTGAGCGCACCGGCCAGCGCGGGCACCTGCAGGGCCGCGCTGCGCAACAGCGTGGCCAGGACCGGGTTGCGCTTGTGCGGCATGGCGGAGGAGCTGCCGCGCCCGGCCCCACCGGGCTCGGCGACCTCGCCGACCTCGGTGCGGGCCAGCGACTGCACATCGACGGCGATCTTGCCGAGCGCCCCGGCCGTGAAGGCCAGCGCGGCCGCCAGGTCGGCGACCGGTGTACGCAGCGCGTGCCAGGGCAGCACGGGACGGGCAAGCCCGGTCTCTACGGCGTAGGCGTCGACCAACCGGTCCACGTACTTGCCTGGTTCGGGCTGCCGGGCTTCGGTGTCGACCGCTGCGTACTCCAGATAGCCGGCCAGGGTGCCGGCCGCTCCGCCGAGTGAGACGGGGAGCCCGTTCTCGTGGACGCGGGCGAGTCGCGACTCGGCGTCCAGGACCAGTTGGCGCCAGCCGGCCGCCCGTAGGCCGAACGTCGTCGGTACGGCGTGCAGGGCGAGCGTGCGGGCGACGGCCGGGGTGTCCCGGTGCCGGGCCGCGAGGCCGGCCAGAGCGGCGGCGGTGCGTCCGAGGTCGGCGCGGATGATCCCGAGTACGCGGTGGGCGACCAGCATGGTGCCGGTGTCCAGGACGTCCTGGCTGGTGGAGCCCCGGTGTACGAACTCGGCGGCCCGGGCGTCCTTCTCGGCCACCACCGCGGTGAACGCCTTCACCAGGCCGACCACCGGGTTCGCGGTCTCCCGGGCGGCCACCGCCAGGGCCCGCAGATCGAGCCCGTCCGCGTCGGCCGCCCGGGTGATGGTCTCGGCGGCCTCCTTCGGCACCGTACCGAGCGAGGCTTGCGCCCGGGCCAGGGCGGCCTCCGCGTCCAGCATGGCCTGCAGCCACGCCCGGTCGCCGGTGGCCGCCTCGACGGGCGTGCCGGCCCGCACCGGCGACAGCAGTCCGACGTCCGCGAGGGCGTCGGGCGGCGAGGTCACACGATCACCCCGGACAGATCGCCCTCGGCGTCCACCGGCCGTACCCCGACCGGTACATGGGCAACCGGCGGCAGCGCCAGCACCGAGCGGGCGATCGCGTCGGAGTCGCCGAGGGTGACGGAGTCCACGCCGGGGCGGATGCCGGCCGCGGTCACCCAGTGCACCGACTCGGTCGGGACGCCGTAGGCGAAGCGCCGCGGGTGGGCACGGCCCCGGCCGTCGAGCAGCCGGTACGGGCGCTCGGTGACCGCGAGCCCGCCGGTCTCGTAGCTGGTGCCGCCGGCGCCCGCGATCCGGTACGGGGTCGCCTGGTCGGTGTCGAGCAGGTGCTGCAGCAGCGGATCGTCGGTGCGGCGCAGGTCCGGCTCCGGCAGCCGGGCCTCGATGAGCGCCGTCGCCCGCACCGGCTCGCCCGGCACCGCCGTCGACGTCGCCACGTACACCTGGGCCGTGGTGTCGATACGGACCTGGGTGCCCGGGCCGGTCAGGGTCAGTACGCCCGCCTCGACGAGCGCGATCATCTCCTCGATGCGGGAGGACGGCGGGCCGATCGACAGGAACGCGTTGAGCGGGGTGTACCAGCCCTCCAGGTCGTCGCGGTGCGAGTTGCCGTCGAGGCCGCCGTGGTCGACCGCGAGCCGGATCTCGTTGCGCAGGTCGCGCAGGACGTCCAGGGCGGCCTTGAGGGGGCCGGTCACGTTGCCCTTGCGGGACTCCTCGACATCGTGTCGCAGATGGCCGAGCAGCCAGCCGGTGAAGTCCTCCCGGTCGGTGAACTCCCTTTCGCCGTACGGCTTCGACAGGCGCTCCCAGTCCCAGCGCTGCCCGGCCGGGATGCCGTACGCGTCGAGCAGGGCGGCCGGGTCGGCGTCCGGAGCCAGCGCCAGCAGCCGCTCGGTGAACTCCTCACGGCGCTCCCCGTCGCCGCGCTCGGCGAGCAGGGCGCCGTAGTAGACGCTCTCCACCTCGCGCGAGATCAGCGGCCACAGGTCGCTGCCGAAGGAGACCGGGGCCCCGGTGGTGGAGCGCTTGCGCAGCGTCGCGATGTACTCGGCGGTCAGCAGGCGGGGGTAGTAGCGGCCGGTGGCGCCCTTCTCGTTCTCGCCGCGTGCGTGGTAGGGGACACCGCGCCGGGAGAAGGCGTACAGCTTCGGCTCCTGGCCGGAGGGGCGGTAGACGAGCCCGCCGTCCGGGACGCGTTCGAAGCGGCCGCCGCGGCCCAGCGTGAACAGGGCCATGTGGTCGAAGAAGTTGAGACCGAGGCCGCGCAGCAGGACGTTCTGGCCGGGGCGGATGCCGCTCAGGTCGAGGTCGGCCGGGTTGGCCGGGGTGACGTAGGTGAGGTGGTGGATGCGGGACAGGCTCGCGGTACGGGCCTCGCGGGCGGACAGCCGGGCCGGGACGTGACCCTGCGCCATGATGACGGCGTCCAGGGCGTTGAGCCGGGTGCCGTTCTCCAGGCGGATGCCCTGCGGGCCGCCGGGCACACCCTGGGTGTCGGCCGCGGCGACGGCGCGGGAGCGGTGCACCCGGACCTCGACATGGGCGGGCGCGGACCGGACGATGCGCTCGAAGCAGTTCTGCAGGTAGCGGCCGTAGAAGGCGCGCGTCGGGTAGGAGTCGGGGCCCAGGCGGCGGGCCTCGTCGAGGGCGGCCGTGTCGAACTCGGCCGGGTCGCCCAGCAGGGCCAGGCTCTGGGCCCACTCGTAGAGGCTGGGGCCGGGCTCGACGGGGCCGTCGATGTGGGCGCTGTCGTCGGTGAAGACGGTGATCTGTGAGGCCACGGTGTTCATCAGCAGATGCTGTGACTGCTCGGTGCGCCACACCGTGCCGGCGCCGGGCGCGGAGGGGTCGACGACGTGGACCGTCACCGCGCCGTGCGCGGGCGCGTGGCGCTCGTTGGCCAGCAGCCGTTCCAGTACCGACAGCCCGCGGGGGCCGGCACCAATGATGCAGACCTCGAGAGTGCTGCTCATGCGGATACTCCGTTTCTGGACAGGGGGCGTCCGGCGGCCGGGAAGGGGAGACCGGCCGCCGGACGGGCTTCGCCGTTGCGGATGCGGGTGGTGAGGGGTGTCAGCGGCCGGGGCCGGCTGCCAGGAGGCGGGCCAGTTCCAGGCGCTTGATCTTGGTGGTGGCGGTCTGGGGGAGATCCTCCAGGCGCCACTGGACCGGGTCCGCCAGAGCCGGGAGGTCGACGACCGCTGTCTTCCACGCGATGTCGTCCAGCGGGGCGTCGTCGCGGGTGCACACGACCGGCACCGCGCGGCCGTCCGGGCCGGGGATGATGATGACCTCGACCAGTTCGGGCAGGCGGGTGAAGAGCTTGTCCTCGATCTCCAGGGTGGACTGGACGCCGGGGATCTCGTCGACCTCGCGGTCCAGCAGGTGCAGACAGCCGAACCTGGTGCGGTAGCCGAGGTCGCCCATCCGCCACCAGCCGTCGTTGACCTGCTGCTGCCAGCGCTGGTGCTCACCGAGGTAGGTGACGATCCTGCCGTCGCTCCTGACCTCGATGAAGCCGGGGTTGTCCTTGGTGACCGGCTCTCCGTTGCGGCTGACCACCCGCACCCCGGTCATGCCCGGGAAGGGCACGCCGACACAGCGCCCGTTGAAGTCGGCGCCGTCCTTGAGGGAGTACGTACGGGCGGCGATCGGGCCGACCTCGCTCTGCCCGTAGGCCTGGGCGAAGCGGCGGCCCTTGCGGCGGGAGGCCTTGAGCAGGGTGTTGACGGTGCGCGGGTGGATGGCGTCGAAGGTGCTGGAGAAGTACTTCACGTTGGCCAGCGGCCCGCGCGGGTCGTCGCCCAGCACCTCCCAGCGCAGGAACGTGTTGGGGTGGGCCTCGATGAAGCCCGGCGGGATCTGGCTGAACAGGTCGCCCACGGTCTTCGGGTCGTCGTCCCGCAGGACGATCAGCGGATGGCCCTGCAGGATCGAGATGGGCATCGCCGTGAACATCCGTGAGTGCACGAACGACACATGTACGGCGATGGGCTCGCTGCGGCGCACGGCGGCGCCGACGACGGTGGCCTGCGGGCGGTAGCGGGACTGGAAGCTCATGCCGGTGTGCACGGCCAGCTTCGGGGTGCCCGTGGTGCCGGAGGTGTGTGTGATGAGGGTCGGGTGGTCGATGGGCATGGCCACCGCGGGGACGCGCTGGACGCCGGCCAGCGACGCGAACGGGGTTGCGCCCTCGTGCTCGCCCGAGGCCAGCAGCACCTTGCGCGACAGGTCGAAGACCTCGGCGGGCAGGTGGTGGTCCAGCTTGTCCTGGTCGGTGACGAGGAACGGCTGCCCGACCCGGCGCAGCAGTTCGGCGACCGTCGCGCCGTCCAGTTTCGGCGACAGCAGCACCGGGATGGCTCCGGTGCGGGCGACGGCGCAGGCGAGCAGGGAGATGTCGAAGCCGTCGCTCTTGTGCACCACGACGTGGTCCCCGGGCCGCACCTTGACGGACCACAGCCGGGAGGCGAAGTCGTCCACCAGGTCGGCCAGTTCGGTCAGCGTCATGCGCCGGCCGAGGTGGGGCGCGATGTCCAGGTCGTGATCCAGGATCACGAAATTCGCCGGATGCCGGGCCGCCGCTCGGTCGAACAGCGTGCCCAGCCGAATTCCCTTGCTTCCTATTCGCTGGAGAAACATGTAACCGATCTCTCGTCCATGGCTGCGGATTCCTGAAGGGATTGCGGATCTCTCGGCCGATCGCTCAGCCGGCGCTGTTCTCGATGACGTCCTTGATACGGGCCAGGGTGTCGTCGAGGTCCTGTTCGAGCTTCGCCGTCCAGTCGTCGACGAACCGCTTGCGGGCGTCCTCGTCGAGATCGGCGACGATCTTGTGGATGCCGGCGGTGGCCTTGCCCATCCGGAAGTGGTGGACCAGCCAGGAGGTGCCGTCGCCGGCGTCCTCGACGTCGAAGCCCCAGATCGACTCCTGGTCCTCACGGGCATGGGTGAGCATCATCCAGCGGAAGGTCCGGCCGGGTTCGGCAGCCACCACACGGGCCTCGGTGTACCAGGTGCCGCGCACCAGGGGGGCCCAGCCGACCACGTCCTCGCTGCGCAGGTTCTCGCCGCGGAAGACCGAGCCGACCGCCGAGGGCTCACCCTCGATCCACTCGCCGCCCATGCACTCGGGGCTCCACTCCTTGCTCCGGGTCAGATCGCTGACCACGGCGTAGATCTCGGCCGGGCTCGCAAGGACGCGAATGCGGGCGTCGAGTTCGAAGAGCGGGGAATTGTTGATGACGGATTCGTTGTTGACGGGTTCGTTGTCGACGGTTTCGCCGGTGGTGTTTTCGTCGATGACTGTCATGGCGGTAATCCTGCCGATTCCGGGATACCGCGGGCAATGAAGCCGTCCGGGGTCCGTCAAGTCGAATTGCGGTCTATTCCTTTCCGGCTTCCCGTATCCGCAGGACGAGCTTGCCGTGCACCTTTCCCTCCTCCAGAAGGCGGTGTGCCTCGGCGGCCCTGGCGAGCGGCAGCACCTCGGTGGCGCGCGGGCGCAGCCGGCCGGACGCCAGCAGCCCGTTGATGCCGCGGGCGGCGTCGGCGAGTTGGCCGGTGTCGGCGTGCGAGATGGCGAAGCCGTGCACGGAGCGGTCCATCAGGTACAGCGGTCCCACGGGCAGCACCGGGCGGGTGCGCAGCCCGGCAAGCAGCACGATCCGGCCGCGACTCGCCAGCAGGTCCACCGCGCTCTCCAGGTCGTTGCGGCCGGAGGTGTCGATGTGGACGTCCACGCCGTCGGGAGCGGCGGCCCGGATCTGTCCGGCGACGTCGGCGGAGCGGTAGTCGACGACGTGGTCGGCGCCCAGGGAGCGTACATAGGGCTCGTCGCGGGCGGAGGCGACGGCGATCACCCGGGCGCCCGCCCGGGCCGCCATCACGACGGCCGCGCTGCCCACGTTGCCGCCTGCGCCGAGCACGGCGACGGTCTCGCCGGCGCGCAGCCGGCCGTGGGTGAACAGCGCCAGGTGCGCGGTCGCGGCCGGGTGGGCGAGGGCGACGGCGTCCACCGGGTCCACCCCGTCGGGCAGATGGTAGAGCCGGTCCACGGGCACCACCGCCTGCTCGGCGGCGGCCCCCTGACGGCCGTCGTGGCCCAGGCTGTTGCACCACACCCGGTCGCCGACCCGGAAGCCGGTGGCGCCGGGGCCGGCGGCGGCCACCGTGCCGACCAGGTCGCGGCCGATGACGAAGGGGAACTGGAGGGGGGTGCGCCAGGCACCCGAGCGGACAAAGGTGTCCACATGGTTGACGGCGCTCACCTCGACGTCGACCAGCACGTCGTGCGGGCCGGGCACGGGCGGCGGCAGCTCGCCGTGGCGGATGACGTCGGGGGAGCCGAGTTGGGTTGTGTAAGCGGCACGCATGGTCGCCGAGTCTGGCACCGCCCCCGCGGCGCGCGGCAGCGTCGGCGGCGATTGCGCACCACGGTCCGTCAGGTCGCCTCCCCCTGTGTCAGGTCGGCCGAACGGCGTGTCAACTCCGCCTCCCGACAAGCCCGTTGTGCCTCTACCCTGCCGGTCGTGTCTCTCACCCCGACCGACGTGGCACCCGGGGACCGCCGGATGTCCGCGCACATACGACCACTCCTGCTGGCCCTGCGGCCCGCGCTCACCGAGGCGGACTTCGACGACTTCGCCGCCGAGGCGCACGCGCAGGGCCTGACCTTCACCGCCGCGTACGACACCGACGGCCACTGCGCGGCGGTCGCCACGCACCGGGTCCTGGCGACCAGCCGGGGCCGGATTCTCTTCGTCGACGACCTCGTCACCGACCCCGCCCGCCGCTCGTCCGGCATCGGCGCGACCCTCCTCGCCCACCTCACAAAACGCGCCCGCGCGGCCGACTGCCGACGCATCGAACTCGACTCCGGCACCACCAACTTCGCCGCCCACCGCTTCTACCACGCCCACCGGATGAACATCTCGGCACTGCACTTCGCACTGGACGTGGAGGACGGATGAGCCCGGCCAGGCCCGACTGCTTCGGCCGGGGCCCGCGGGCACACCGGCGCCGGGGGCGCCGACGCCTCGGCCGCCGTGAGGTGTGCTCTTCAGGTGGCGGTTTCGGTGGTGAGAGGCCGGGACCCGAGCACGGGCGCACGGTCCGTGTACCGGTCCGTCCTGCTGCGGCGCGGGCCTGTATCGCGTCGTCGGTGCCTCGCCGCCGTCGGGGCTCGCGTCGCGCGAGGGTGCCTTGGTCGGCCCTTGGTCCAGCCTTGGCCGGTCCCGCCGAGCGTGTGCGCATGCCGTATCCCCGGCACCCGCGCCGCAGGCACCGCATCCGCGGTCGGCGCGGCCAGGCAGCACAAGAAAGCGGAAGCCACCTCACATGACCGACACCACTCTTGTCCGAGGCGAGCAGGATGCCCCGGCCGCAGACCGCCTCTCGGAGCTGACGGCAGCGCTGACCCAGGATCTGGCCGCCGGGTCCTGGTGCCCCGGCCCGCTGGAGCGGAGTCTCGCGCGGCGGCTGCTTCTCGCCTCGGCGGGAGACCGCGAACTGACCGCCGACCGCGTGCGCACCGTGCTCTGGGAGGGCGCGATGGCCATCCACCACGTCGGCGAGGGCCGGCTCGCGTCCCTGCTCGGGCAGTTGGTGGCCGTGGCCGTCGCCCGGACGCCGGACACGGGCGCCGGGAGCGGTGCGCGCCTGCTGCTGGAGCGGATCGCGCACGAGGAGGGGGAACACGGTGACCTCCGCTGAGCCCGTTCCCGTCGACTTCTGGTTCGACCCGGTGTGCCCATGGGCGTGGATGACCTCCCGCTGGCTGCTGGAGGTCGCCGGGCACCGAGCCCTCGACATCCGCTGGCACGTCATGAGCCTGGCGGTGCTGAACGAGGGCCGCGAGGACCTGCCCGAGCGCTACCGCCGGCTGCTGACCGAGGGATGGGGCCCGGTACGGGTGGTCATCGCCGCCCAGCAGAAGTACGGCGAGGAGGTGACCGGCCGGCTCTACACCGCGCTGGGTGAGCGCATCCACCGGCAGGGCCTCGGGCCGAGCCGGGAGGCGATCGTGGGGGCACTGGAGGAGGCCGGCCTCGCCCCGGAGCTCATCGAGTACGCCGACCAGGACACCTACGACCGGGAACTGCGCGCCTCCCACCAGGAGGGCATCGACCGGGTCGGCCAGGAGGTCGGCACCCCGGTGATCGCCCTGCCCGGACCCGACGGGACGTCGACGGCCTTCTTCGGTCCCGTCGTCACGCCCGCGCCGCGCGGCAAGGCGGCACTCGACCTGTGGGACGGCCTGGTGCTGCTGGCCGCAGCCCCCGGCTTCTACGAGCTCAAGCGCTCCCGCACAAAGGGCCCGGTCTTCGACTGAGACCCGCAAGGGCCGTGCCGCCAACCGGTGGCACGGCCCTTCGCGCGTCGCCCTTCACACCTCGCCCTTCGCTCAGGTCGCGTCTGCTGCCTGGTGTTCCTGATTCCGTTCCTCCTGATCCACCGGTTCCCGTCGGAACCGGGCCGGGGGTTCGGGGACGCGCAGGGCGAGCACGCCGAGGGTCGCGAAGAACACCGCCCAGCCCGTCCAGCCGGCCCAGTCCCAGCCGACACTGGTGCTGATCAGCGGCGGGCCGACGACCGTCGTCACGGCGAAACCCAGATTCAGCGCCGCGAGATGACTCGTCCTGTGGCCCTCGGGGATGTGCTGCAACGCCGCCCCGGTGGTGCCCGCGGTGATCATCAGCTCGCCCAGCGACAGCAGCAGCGCCGCGGCCACCACGACCCCGAGGTCGAACCCTCCCCCGCCCAGCGCCGTCAACGGCACCACCAGCGCGCCCGTCCCGGCCAGCAGACCCCCGCCGCACATCAGCGCCCGCGCCCGCGCGAGCCGCTCCGAGCCCCTGCTCAGCCGTACCTGCAGGGCTACGACGACCGCCGTGTTCAGCAGCTGGATCAGCGTCACGGTCCACGGCGGCGCCTGGGTGCGCTGCACGATCCACAGCGGCATCCCGATGCCCAGCAGCAGCGCCGACAGCGTGAGCGCCCCGTAGAGCACGGTGATGGAGAGGAAGGCGCGGTTGCGCAGCACACGGGCGCGCCCCACCGGCTTGCCGGGCGCGGCGGCCGAGGCGGGGAAGCCGCGGCAGACCACCGCACAGCACAGGAACAGCACCGCGGACGCCACCAGCACCGCCCGGTATGCCCAGGCCTCACCGACGGCGATCGCGGCGCCCGCGGGCAGCGCGCCGGCCGCCATGCCGGCGTTGCGCAGGGTCCGCAGCCGCGCCAGCGTGCCCACGGCCCGGTCGCCCGGGACCCGGCTGATCAGCCCGGACTCGATCAGCGGGCCGATGCCCCGGCTGAGCACCCCGGCCACCGCCGCCGCGACCAGCGCCTGCCCGAAGGAGGCGACCGAGGCGAGCGCGAGGAAGGCCGCGCAGCGGATCGCGAACAGCGCGCTCAGCACGGAGCGGACGCCGAAGCGTTCCGCGGCCCGGGCGATGGGCATGGCGCCCAGCAGCGACGCCACGCCCGAGGTGCCGAGCACCACGCCGATCTGCTGGTTCGTCAGACCGGCCGCGCGGTCGAGGAACAGCACCGACGACGACAGATACATGCCGAGGCCGAGCGCGTCGCACAGGCCCACTCCGTAGAACCTGCGGGGCGGCGCCGGCTGATTCACGGCGGCCCGGTCAGTCACGGTCCGCCCTTGTCGTCGCGTCGTATCCCGGCACCAGCCTGATCGCCAGGGCCTCTTCCACTCGCCGGGCGGCGGCGCGGGCGGCGGCCCGGTCGGGGGCGTCCACCATGAAGCTGGCGAGATGAAGGGTGCCCTGGCGGCTGACCCGCTGGCCGGACTCGAAACGGGGGGAGACGTAGACGAGTTCGGGGAAGGTCCGCAGGACCTCCGCGACCGGGGTCTGGCCGGCCACCCGCCAGTTGCCCGCCGGGATCGGCAGGAACCGCAGCAGGGCGACCCGGGTGAACTCGGGCAGCCCGGACGGCGGCAGGCCGAGCGCGCTGCGGCCGATCTCGGCGGCGTAGTCGTACCCGGCGGCCACCTTGAACATGGTGGGCAGCGGTCCGCCCGCGCGCGCGTTGACCTCGATGACACGGGGGCCGTCGGGCGTCAGCGCGATCTCGGTGTGCACCGCGCCGACGGTCAGCCCGATCGCCCGGATCGCCTGGTCGGCCACGTCGATCACGGCCGCCCGCGTCGCCCCGTCCAGTCGGCCGGGCAGCACGACGCCCTCCTCGGCGTAGCCGTGCTCCAGCGGCAGCCGGTCGGAGACCGCCAGGTGATGGGCGGTGCCGTCGGCCAGCAGCGACTCCACACTGCAGTAGGCCGCATATCCGCTGTCGCCGTCCGTCTCCAGCGCCATCCGCTGCTCCAGCAGATACGCCTCGTCGGACTGCAGGAACGGGGTCTTCTCGGCGCGTGCGGCGGCGAAGGCGTGGATGAGCTCCGCGTAGGTGGACACGAGGCGGACGCTCTGGCTGCCGGCACCCAGGGAGGGCTTGAACACCCCGGGCAGCCCGACCCGGGCGGCGGCCGCCGCGAGGTCCCGCTCGCTGGTGATCACCTCGAACTCGGGGGAGGGCACCCCGTGTTCGGCGAAGGCCAGGCGCTGGCGGGCCTTGGACTGGGCGACCGCCACCGCCTCGGGCGGGTTGCCGGGCAGACCCAGCGCCTCGGCGATCTCGGCCTGCGGACGCAGCAGCAGTTCGGAGTACGTCACCACGCCGTCCAGCGGCAGTCGGCCGTGCAGGGCGACCGCGGCCTCGACCGCCGCGTCCAGGTCGGGGGCGTCGAGGAACTCGCCGCCGAGACCGCGCCGTTGCCAGTCGGCCCGTACCTGCTCGGAGGGGCGCCAGGCGGTGACGTACACGACGCTGACGGTGTCGGAGACGCCGGCCAGCGATGCGAGGGCCTCGTCGGGGGCGTGGCCGCCGATCCCGGCGAGGAGGAGAAGGTGGGGGGAGCCCATGATGTGAGGCCTTTCAGGTCAGGACGGGGAAGGATGCAGGAGCCGAACGGAAGGACAGGAGTTCGCCGACCAGCACGTCGAGCCGCCGGTCGAGGAAGCGGAGGGCGTCCGGGTGGACGAGGTCGGATGCGGTGGTGGCGACATGGGTGGGCGTCGCCCAGCCGCTGAGCGCCCGGACGACGGTGCGCAGCTGGTCGCAGGCGACACCGGCGCTGCGCGGCCCGCCGCCCGCGGCGATCAGGCCGACCGGCCGTCCGGCCAGCGCGTCGCCCTTGAGGTGGTCCAGCGCGTTCTTCAGCAGTGCGCTGTACGAGCCGTGGTAGACGGGTGTGGCGAGCACGGCGCCGTCGGCGCGGGCGACGCGGGCCCGCAGCAGCGCGGTCTGGCTGCCCGGCGGCGGGTCGTCGTAGTCGGCGAGGGCGTGCGGCTCGGGGAACTCCACGGCCAGGTCGACCAGTTCGAAGCCGCGGCCGGCCCGG
Source organism: Streptomyces sp. NPDC001137 (assembly GCF_040298885.1). Classification (NCBI taxonomy): domain Bacteria; kingdom Bacillati; phylum Actinomycetota; class Actinomycetes; order Kitasatosporales; family Streptomycetaceae; genus Streptomyces; species Streptomyces sp. NPDC001137. Next base: position 52,779 of record NZ_JBEPBA010000030.1, on the reverse strand, counting down.
TCGATGCGCTCGCCGGCCCGCAGCAGGATCTCGCGGGTCACCGAGCCCTTGGCGGCGCTGCCGAGAATGCCGAGGATCACCGCCGTACCCCCTCGTCCACCGGGGCGGTCACCACGCGTATCTCGCGCTCGGCGCGGGCCAGCAGCCGTGACAGCTCGCTGTGCGAGTCGTGGACGAAGACATGGGTGCTCACGCCGGTGCCGGAGAACGTCGAGGCGGGGACGGTGTCGCCGACGTGTGCCGGCACGGACCGGAAGTGGGCGTACTGCGCCACCGCCGAGTCGTCGTACTCCAGCAGCCGTCCGCCCCCGCTGTAGTGCACGGTCCAGCCGGCGTACGCGGCGACGGGGTCCCGGCGCCCGCTCAGCGGGTCCTCGCCCGCGTCGGCGAGGAGCTTGGCGTGGCGCAGGTCGATGCCGTCGGTGGCGAGGAACGCCTCCGTGACCCCACCGCCGCCGGGCCGGCCGGCCACCTCGCAGAACGTCAGCCGCTCGCCGGTGACGAACGCCTCCAGGTGCAGCACCCCCGAACGCACCCGCCAGGCGTCCACGACCTGCGCCAGCAGCCGGCCGGCCGCGGCGCGCACCGCCGGGTCGGCGACGGTGGCCGACGACAGGGGCAGGCCGCTCCTCAGGGCCATGGTGTCCCGCTCGTAGACGGACACGTTCCACACGGGTTCGCCGTCGTGTACGACCGCGTCGATGTGGCACATGGGGGCGTCGACGAACTCCTCGCACAGCTGCGTGCCCGGCACGAACTCCTCGCGCAGCCAGGCCTGCAGGGCAGGCCAGGAGGAGACGACGGCCACGCCCTGGGAGCCGGAGGCGGCCCGCGGCTTGAGGACGACCTTCCCGTGGCGGTCGAACATCTCCGTCACGTCGTCGGCGGTCCGGGCGAGCAGCCCGTCGGCGCAACGGATCCCGTGCCGCCGGGCGATCCGCTTCATGACGGCCTTGTCCATGAACCGGCGTACCTCCTCGGGCCGTTCCCCCAAAACGTCCAGCAACTCCCTTATGCGGGCGGCGGGTTCCAGCAGCCGCTCCGACATGGCGGCCACCCGGTGCACGGGATGCGCGGTGTGGACGGCACGGGCGAGGGCGGTGAGAGAGAAGTCGTCGGTGAGGTCGGTGCGCACGGTCATGTCGGCGGGCCCGGTGCCGGCGGCCGAGGTCAGCACACTCGTCCGGAAGCGGTCGGCGGGCAGTACGGGGGTCGTACCGTCCGCCGAGGTCCAGGTGGCGGCGCCGAGCCGGTCGAGGAGCAGGACGTGGGTGCGGTCCCGGTCGGCGGTGCGCAGGACGAGGGACCGGGTCAGCCGGGTGGCGGCCTTGCGCGCCGGTCCGTGTCCGTCCGCGACGACGGTGTGCCGCAGCCATACGGGGGGCTCGGCCCCGTCGTGCTCGGCACCGGCCCCCATGAACACCTCGGCCCTGAACAGCCCTGGTCGGGCGCCGAGTTGACCGGCGGTGGTGGCTTCGACGACCCGGAAGCGGCGGGCGGGCGCTCGCAGCTCGCTCTGCACGGCGACGGTGCCGCGATGCGCTCCGCGCGGGCTACGGCCGAGGGCGGTGTCGGCGACGGCGCAGACGAGGCTGCGGGTGTGGGTGGCGTCGTAGAGGTCGATGGTGGCGGTGTCGAGGCCGGGGAGGAGCACGGGGGTGTCCGGTCCGGCGGTGGGGAAGACACAGCGGACCACGCCGTCCGACCGGGCCTCGCGTACCGCGCGTACGGCGCGTTCGGTGAGCGACGCCCTCTGGTGCGGGCTCAGGCTCGAGGGGCACACGCGGGTGTCCGGTTCCTCGTCGATGACGGCGAGGACGTGGACATCGCCCTGGTGTGCTGCCACCAGGACGGTGTGGCCGGGCGGCGGGGGAGCGGTGGCCGTCGAGCCGGGTGCGTCCTCGCGCAGCTGGGCCGGGACGGCGGCCGGGGAGAAGGTGAGGGCTGCGCGGACCGGCCGGGTGGCATGCACGACCCGCGCGGCGGCCCTGACCTCCGCCGCCGTCGCCGCCCTGTGCCACTGCCCGTGGTACTGCCGCCCCCACAACGCCCGCGCCGCGCCCTCGCCTTCCGGCCCCCCGGTCCACACCACGCTCACCTGCGCGGTCACGGCCCCGAGGGCGGCAAGGACCCGCTCGGCGGGGTCATCGGCACCGAGCAGGAGGAGCAGGTGGTCGCCGGAGGGGGCGTCGGCGCGGACGGGCTCGGCGGCTGTGGACCGGGCGGCGACGGCCCGGGCGGTGGGGGGCCGGGTCGCCGCGGTGGGCGTGCCGCTGCCGTGGCGTGCCGCTGTCGCGGGGCCGTCCAGGGCCGGCCGGGCCCCTGCCGGCGGCTCTCCGGTGCCGGGCCGCGCCGACCGCGTCGTGGCCACCTCCGGCTCCACCCCCGCCGCCACCGGCTCCAGTTCCAGCGACGTCACGATGCGTTCCGCGGCCTGTGCCGCCGCCCGCGCCGCCTCCTCACCGGTGCGGCCCCGGGCCAGGACGTATCCGAAGCGGTCGTGGTTGGTGCGCAGGGCCCGGACGCGGTCACCCGCGCCGACGGCCACGTGGGTCTCGATCACGTCCCGTGTGAGCGCGTCCGCGGGCTTCACGCCGCGTACCACCGCGTCGACGGGGCTGCAGAGCTGGTGGAGGGCGACGACGCTCTCCGCCGGCGCAGCCTCCTGCACCGGCTCCCCGACGGCCAGCGCCACCAGGTCCCGGGTGAGCGAGCGGCCCAGTGCCAGGGACATCTGACGGGTCACCACATGGCCGGCGACCCGGGCGTTGATCTCGATCAGCTCGGGGCCGGTCGGGGTGAGCAGCAGTTCGGCGTGGACGGCGGACGCGCGGATGCCGAGTGCGCGGACGGCGTCCTGGACGAAGGCACGGGCCGCCGCCTCCTGGTCGATGGCTGCCGGGAAGTGGCCGCCCAGCTCGGCCGCCTGTCCGGGCGGCGCGGGCAGCCGCTCGGCGAATCCGAGCAGTACCACGCGGTCGCCCTGCACCAGCAGCTCCGCGCTGACATGCCGGCCCACCGCGTACTGCTCGACGAGCGCCCTCGGCGGGGCCCCGTCCCGGCCGGGCGGCGCCCCGAGCACCTCGGACAGCGCACGGGCCGCCGCCGCCCGGGTCCAGGCGACGGTCACCCCCACCGACCAGCCGCCCGCCGTGGGTTTCACCACCACGGGCAGCCCGATCTCGTCCACCGCGGCCAGCCCTTCCGCCTCGGTGGTGGCCAGGCGCCAGTCGAGCGAGCCCACGGAGTGCTCCGCGAGGCGAGCGCGTACGGCGGCCTTGTCGCCGAGGATCCGGGCCGTCTCGAGGGACTCGTGCGGCAGACCGAGGTCCCGGGCGAGCTCGGCGACGGCGAACGGGTACACCTCGTCGCGGCCGATCACCCCGTCCGGCGGGGTGGGACCGAGCTTTCCGCGCAGCCGCTCGGCGAGGTTTCCGGCGGCCAGGTTCTCCACTTCCACGAGACGCGCGGCACGCGAGGCGAGCTCGAATCCCGGTTTCCCGCGATAGGCGGCCAGATTCCCGGAAACAAAACTCACCTCGATTCCCGAGTCCGCCATCTCCGCGACCATGTCGAATCCGCGGACGGATGTCGTCTCCACCAGAACTATGTGCACGCCCCTCAGCTCCCCGACCCGGTCGTCCAGCGTTTGCGATCAGCGTCCGCCAGGTCGCCGCTCCCCTCAAGGAGTCCCGGGGGAATGGGTCAAGTAGCCCGCACCGGCCGCCTGTCAAGAGCGCCCGCCGGAATATCGGAAGTTGCCAGATTGCGTTCCGTCCGCTCGCCATTCGTCAATCCGCCCGCCTAATTTCGGTGCTCGGCGAACGAATCAATCCGAGCCACCCGAGAAAAGGATGAGACGGCGTGCGAACCATTGATCTCCCGGCCTCCGGATCAGGCCACTCGGCCCCCCTCACCCATGTGGGCTTCAGGCCCGACGGACAGCGACTGGCCACCTGTTCGTACGACGGCACCGTGATCGTCTGGGACACCGTCGACCCCTCCCGCCCCGTTCCGCTGACCCGGCTGCGCCACCGCCGTCTGGTCAACGCCTCCGCCTGGAACCCGGCCGACCCCGAGGTGCTGGCCACCGCGTCCGCCGACAAGACGGTGGCGGTCTGGCGGGTGGACGCGCGGGGCCGCAGCACCCTGCACACCGTGCTGGCCCGGCACACCGACGACATCAACTCGGTGGCCTGGCTGCCCGACGGCGAGCGGCTCATCTGTGTCTCCGAGGACGGCCGCGCCACCCTGTGGTCGGCCGTCGACGGCACTTTCATCTCCGAGGTCGGCTCGCACGAGGCGCACTGCATGATGGTGTCGGTCAGCGAGCAGGGCCTGGTCGCCACCGTCGGAGAGGACGGCCTGGTCGCGGTCAGCGACCCGGACGGCACGACCGCGCCCGTCACCCGCCGCTACGACTCCTCCATCGAGGGCTGCGCCTGGTCCCACTCCGGCCGGCTGCTCGCCGTCGCCCGCGACGACGGTGCCGTCGACCTGCTCTCCGCCGACCTCGACCTGGTCCGCACGGTGCCCGTGTCCACCTCCGCGGCCCGCGCGGTCGCCTGGGCCGAGGACGACTCCTCGTTCGTCGTCGGCGCCTACGACGGCGCCCTGCACTGGTTCGACGTCGTCGGCACCCGCCTGCACCGCGTCGAGGACCGGCGGGTGTGGCCGCGCTCGGTGGCCGTCGCCGGCGGTGTCGTCGCGGCCGGCAGTTTCTGGAACGGCCCGCACCTGTACGACCTGACCACGGGCCGCGAGATCACCGCGCCCGACGGCGCCACCCACGGCCCCAACGCCCTGGCCCAGCGCGGCGACGAGCTGCTCATCGGCACCGACTCCGGCCTCGTCGTCGCCGTACGCACCGACGGATCCGCCGCCGAGGACAACGGCGCGGTCCGCACCACCGCCTTCACCGACGGCCCGATCCTCTCCCTGGCCACCGACGGCGACACCGTCTACGCCGGCACCTACTCCGGGCACGTCCTGCGCCACGACGGCACGACGCTCACCGCCAGCGCCGGTCTCGGCGCGCCCGTGCCCTCCCTCACCGTCCACGAGGGCACGCTCGTCGCCGGCACCTACAACGGCGAGTTCCTCCTGCTCGACCCCGACACCCTCGACGTACGTGAGCGGATCGAGGCGCACGACGGGTCCGTGAAGTCGCTGACCGCCGTGGCCGGAGGGTTCCTGTCGGCGGCCACGGACCGTACCGTCGAGGCGGGCGGTCCGCGCGGGCGCAGCAGACTGTGGGAGCACGGCAACCTCGTCAACGCGGTCGCCGCGCTCGGCACCGAGGCCGCCGCCAGTGCCTCGCGCGACCACACGGTCAAGGCCGGCCGGCTGGTCCGGCAGGACGACGGCGGCTGGCGGGCCGAGCGCGTGCAGACCCTGCTCGGCCCCGACGAGTCCGTGAAGTGCGTGGCGCTGCTGGGCGCCGCCGAGCGGCCCGTCGTGCTGGCCGGCTCCTACGACTTCGGTCTGTACGCCTGGCAGGTCGACTGGGACGACTCGGCGGCCACCCTCGCCTCCGGGCGGGTGCTGGCCGAGTTCGCCCAGGGCCTGTCCTGCATGCTCCGGCTCACCGACGGCACGGTCGCCGTGGCCGGCTGGGACGGCCGTGTCCTCGTCGTCGGCCAGGACCGCGCCGGCCGGGCCGGGATACGGACCTCGCTGCACCTGAACGAGCTGCTCACCACCCGTACCACGAGTCGTACGGCGGAGATCCGTACGTCGGAAAGCAGGGCCGCATGAACCCGCTGAGCACGCTGCCGCACCCCGTCTCGGTCCGCGCCCGGGTGCCCATCACCCTGGACCGCGCGGCCGGCCGCCCCGCCGAACTCGTCACCTTCCACGACCTGCCCGACGCCCAGGAGCACGTCGCCTGCGTGCTGCCGTACGCACCGCAGAGCGTGCCCCTGGTGCGGCTGCACAGCGAGTGCCTGACCGGCGACGTGTTCGGCTCCGCCCGCTGCGACTGCGGGCCCCAGCTGGACGAGGCGCTGACCGCGATGGCCGCCGAGGGCGGTGTGCTGCTGTACCTGCGGCAGGAGGGCCGCGGTATCGGCCTGTACAACAAGCTGGACACCTATGTCCTTCAGGACCAGGACATCGACACCTTCCGCGCCAACCGGATCATCGGGCGCGGCGAGGACGAGCGCGACTACCGGGCCGCCGCCGCGATGCTGCGGGCGCTGGGCCTGACCCGCATCCGGCTCATGACCAACAACCCCGACAAGGTGGCGCAGCTGCGCGAACTCGGCGTCCGGGTCGACGCCGTGCTGCCCACCGCCGTCCACCTCACCCCGCACAACGAGCGCTATCTGTCCGCCAAGGCCAAGAGCGGGCACACCCTGGCGCTGCTGAAGGAGGCCAGCGCATGAACCTCGAAGACGTCGCCCGTTCCCCGCACTTCAAGGAGCAGGCGGACCTCGCCGACCCGGACCGGGTGCACAGCTACCCGCGCCCGCGGGTGCGCCCCGAGTCCGCGGACTCCCTGCGGCTGGCCGCCGCCGTCGAGGACCCGACGCTGTCCCTGGCGGCACGGCTCGCCGCCGGCAGCATGCTGGCCGTCCTCGGCGACCCGCGCATCACCCCCGTACCCGCCACCTGCTTCGTCCCCGGCGCGACGGTCCCGATCGGGCTGCCCGCCGACGAGGTCGGGTATGTCACCCGGGCCTGGGCCGACAAGGGCGTCGAGGAGTCCTGGATCGTCAAGGAGACGCCCGAACACCCCGTGGAGATCGCCGACTTCTGGATCGCCCGCTATCCGGTGACCAACGGCGAGTGGCGCGACTTCCTGGCCGACACCGGCCTGGCGGACCGCCCCACCACCTGGTACCTGGGCGCCTACCCCTGGGACCGCTCCAACCACCCGGTCGCCGGCATCCGCGCCGAGCACGCCGACGCGTACGCGCGCTGGCTGAGCGAGCGCACCGGCCACCCGTGGCGGCTGCCGACCGAGGCGGAGTGGGAGTACGCGGCCAAGGGCCCGGAGGGCCGCCCGTACCCGTGGGAGGGCGCGTTCGACCCGGAGGCCGCCAACACCCGGGAGTCCGGCGTGCACACCACCACCCCCGTCGGCGCCTTCCCCGCCGGCCAGGCCCCGTTCGGCGCGCACGACATGGGCGGCAACGTGGAGGAGTTCACCGCCGACGAGTACGTCCCCTACCCGGGCGGCGAGCACGTCGCCGACCACCTGGTCGAGTCGATGGGCAGCTACCGGGTGGCCCGCGGCGGCAGCTTCGCCCGCTTCGGCGACCTGACCCGCACCCGCCGCCGCCATGGTGCGTTCCCCGGGCCGCTGTACCCGGTGGGTTTCCGGCTGGCGACGAGTGAGCGGCCGTCATGACGCAGACCTCCATCGCAAACCCACCTGCTGCCCTGCTCCCCGACATCGCAAGGGAGTTGACCGTCCGTGCCCCCGGCCGCGCCGACATCGAGGCGCCCTTTGCCCCGTTGGAGCGGCGGGCCCTCGGGCTGCTGCCGCGGCTGGCGGCACTGCGGCCCGTCGTGGGGGCCACTCCGCTGGTGCCCGTGCCCAGCCGGGGCGGCCGGGGCACCGTATGGCTGAAAACGGAGGCCGCCAATCTGACCGGCACCGTCAAGGCCCGTACCGCGTACGCCCTGTTGTGCGCGGCCGTGGCCCGGGCCGGCACCCGGGACGTACGGCTCGTGGAGTACTCGGGTGGTTCGCTCGCCCTCGCCCTCGCGGAGATGTGCGCCGTGCTCGGCCTCGACCTCCACCTGGCCGTACCGCACGGCTCAACCGAACGTCTCGTCGCCGCCCTGCTCCGACACGGCGCGCGGGTCACCCACGGGCCCGAGGGCGCCGGATTCCTCGGCGCGATGGACGAGGCCGTACGCATCGCCGCCCGCGAGGAGCGCCGGCTGCTCCTCCAGCACTGTGCCCCCGAGGCGGTCGCCGTGCACCGCGAGCGCACCGGCACCGAGATCACCGCCCGGCTCACCGCGGAAGGCGTACGGCCCCTCGCGCTCGCGGCGGCGGTCGGCTCCGCCGGCACGCTCGTCGGCACCACGCAGGCCCTGCACACGCGCTGGCCGGGCTGTACACCCGTCGCCGTCTTCCCCGCGGAGGCGCCCTACGGTGACGGCCGTGCTCCCGGCGGCGCCCGCCGCATGAGCGGCACCGGCGGCCTCGGCCACGGCCTGAAACAGCCTCTGCTGGCCCCGTACGAGGACGACTTCAGCTTCGCCGAGACCGGCTACGCCGAGGCGCTGGACGCCATGCGGCAACTGCGCCGCACCCAGCAGATCGCCGTCTCCAGCAGTGCCGCGGGCGCGTGGCTCCACGCGTCCCGCATCGTCGACGAGGGCCCACGCGGCAGCCACGCGGTGGCCGTCGCCGCCGGCCGCGGAACAGCCGAGGAGTGGACCCATGCCGCCGATCACTGACACGTCGTACTCCTCCTACCGGCGGATCGTCGCCGACTCTTTCGGCAGCTGGTACGGCGAGGGGCGCGACTCGTGGACCGGCGCCGAGACCAATGACCGGGTGACCCGGTTCGCGCTCGCCCAGGCGCCCGCCGCCGACGGGCCGGGGCGCCGGCGGGTCCTGGACGTCGGCTGCGGGCGCGGCCGGCAGACCACCGAGCTCGCCGAAGGACTCGGCGCCGACGTCACGGGCCTGGACCTGCTGGACGTGTGGGACGCCGCGCCGCCCGCCCGCGGCCGGGTCCGCTTCCGGCAGGGCGACTTCCTGGAGTTCGCCCGCACCGGCCTCGACCTCGTCGTGGACAACGGCTGCCTGCACCACCAGCGGCGCGCCGACTGGCCCGCCTGGGCCGCCCACGGCGCCGGCCTGCTGCGCCCCGGCGGGGCCCTCGTCGTCAGCGTGTTCCTCAGCCCCGACGGCGAGGTCGCCGAACTCCCCCTGGCCGACGGCCGCCTGAACTGGTGGCTGACCGAACAGACCGTCACCGATCTGTACACCGGCGCCGGGCTCGCCCCGGCCGACCGCCTGGTGATCGACAGGAACTTCCAGTACCAGGGCCACTGGCTCGAGTACCTGGTGCTGTCGTTCCGCAGGAACGGCCGATGAACGAGACCACGTCACCCGTGAAGGGACCGACCATGCTCAAGGAAATCGACCTGGAACGGCCCGGCAGCCGGGAGCACCTGCGCGCCGCCCTGCGGGACGGGTTCTTCCTCGTCCGCAACACCGTTCCGGAAAGCCTCCTGGACGAGGCGTACGCCTTCCTCCACGCCTTCTTCGCGCTGGACGCCGACGCCAAGGAGGAGTGCCGGGTCCCCGGCAGCAACGGCCAGTCCGGCTACACCCCGCCGCTGGTGGAGCACGCGGAGAAGGGCTCGGTGCCGGACTGGAAGGAGCTGTTCCACTGGGGCGCCCCGCTGCCCGAGCACCACCCGCTGCGCCTGCGCTACCCGGCCCGCTACCCCGACCCGTACTTCCCCGACCACCTGGTCCCCGGCATCGGCTCCGCGCTGCGCGAGCTGCACACCCGGATGCTGCGCTTCCAGCACGATGTCGTACGTGCCCTGGCCGATGCACTGGGCGCCCACCCCGACTACTTCGCCGACATGCTGGAGGACGGCCCCGTAGTCAACCGGGCCACCTGGTACCCGCCGATGGACCAGGCGCCCTCCGACCGCCACGTCTGGGCGGAGGAACACCAGGACTTCGACCTGATCACCGCACTGCCGAGGGCGACGGCGGCGGGTCTGGAGGTGCTGGTGGACGGCGAGTGGACATCCGTCGAGGCGCCGCCCGGGCACGCGGTCGTCAACGTCGGCATGGTCCTCGACCGGCTCACCAACGGCCTCGCGCGAGCCGCCGTCCACCGCGTGGTGGCCCGCCCCGACCAGCAGGAGGGCCGCCTCTCGATCGTCCAGTTCTGCCACCCGGCCCCCTGGACCACCCTCACCCCCCTGCACGCCCCGGGCGCCGAAACCACCCCCCAACGCTTCGCCACCCTCACCGCGGACGAACTCTTCCAGCGCACGATGTACCGCATCCGCCGCCTGGACACCCGGCCCGTCGCGGCCACGGCCCGATGACCGCAAACGGCGGGGCCTCCCTGACCCGGCTGATCCGCGAGGACCTCCAGGCGGTGCTGGACCGCGACCCGTCCTGCTCGGGCCGGCTGGAGGCGCTGCTGCACCCCGGCTGGCAGGGGCTGACGCTGCAGCGGCTGGCGCACCGTCAGTACCTGCGCGGGCGCCGGCTGCGGGCCGCCGCGCTGACCCGGCTGGCCCGGCTGCTGACCGGCATGGAGATCCACGCCGGTGCCCGGATCGGCCGACGGGCGTTCATCGACCACGGCTTCGGCGTCGTCATCGGCGAAACCGCGGTCATCGGCGACGATGTGACGCTGTACCACGGTGTCACCCTCGGCTCCCGCGGCTGGCTGCGCGACAGCGACGGCGCCAGCCGCCGGCACCCGGTGCTGGGCGACCGCGTCCTGATCGGCACGGGCGCCTCGGTGCTGGGCCCGGTCACCGTGGCCGACGGCTGCCGCATCGCCGCTCACTCCCTGGTCCTGCACGATCTCCCCGCGGCCGCCACCGCCGGCCGAACCGCCCGTGTCTCCGGGAGATGACGAACTCCGCCCCGATTCCGGCGCGTCCGGGCCCAACTCGCGGATGCTGCACCTGTCCCACCCAGCCGTCCCGCCCCCCGCCGGGACACCCACGTCCTGCCCACGGACGGAACGGAGAGCGATCCACATGTTCAGCAGACGTACCCTCATACGCGCCTCGGCCGGTGCCACCGCGGCGGCCGCCCTCACCGGGACCACCGGCGGCCTGGTCCTCGCCGCGCCCGCCACGGCGGTGCCGTGGGGCACCCTGCGGGGGATGCTCACCGGGAGTCTCGTCCTGCCCGACGACACCGGCTACGACACCGCCCGTCGGCTCCAGCTCGCCCAGTTCGACGCCGTCCACCCCCAGGCCGTCGCCTACTGCGCCACCGAGAGCGACGTCGCCTCCTGCATCCGGTTCGCCCAGGACAACGGTCTCGCCACCGCCGTCCGCAGCGGCGGCCACAGCGCCGCCGGCTACTCCACCAGCCCCGGCCTGGTCATCGACGTCTCCCGGCTGAACGCGGTCCGCGTCGCCGGTTCCACCGTCCACGTCGGCCCCGGCAGCCAGGGCGTCGACGTCGTCAACACCCTTTCCGCGTACGGCGTCCAGGTCGCCGGCGGCACCTGTCCCACCGTCGCCATGGGCGGCTGGCTCCAAGGCGGCGGCCTCGGCCACGCCGCCCGCAAGTACGGCATGGGCGCCGACCGCCTGGTCTCCGCCCGCGTCGTCCTCGCCGACGGCCGCACCGTACGCGCCTCCGCCACCGAGCACCCCGACCTGTACTGGGCGCTGCGCGGAGGCGGCGGCGGCAACTTCGGCATCGTCACCGACTACGAGGTACGGCCGGTGCAGATCCCGGTGCTGACCCTCTTCAACCTCAACTTCCGCTACTCCGACGCCGTCAAGCTGATCCTGGCCTGGCAGGACTGGATGGCCTCGGGCCCCCGCGAGCTCGCCTGCGAGCTGATGTTCCTGCTCTCCACCGACGCCCCCGCGGGCACCGAGCCCAGCGTCGTCCTCACCGGCGCGTACCACGGCGTCAAGGCCGACTGCGACGCCCTGCTCGACAGCCTGACCGCCGCCGTCGGCCACCCGGGAACCAGCCGCTCCAGCAGCGAACTCCCCTATGCCCAGGCGATGATGCAGGTCTACGGCTGCGGCGACAAGACGGTCGGCGAATGCCACCGCATCGGGTTCTCACCCGAGGCGCTGCTGCCCCGCGACACCTACACGGCCCAGCGCAACCAGTACTACGCCAAGACCTGGACCCCGGCCGCCGCGCAGGCCGCCCTGGGCGCCTTCACCGCCGACCCCGTACCCGGTCAGTTCCGCTTCCTCGGCCTGTTCCCCTACGGCGGCCGTATCAACGAGATCTCCCCGACGGCCACCGCGTTCGTGCACCGCGACTGCGCCTTCAACGCCGGCTACGCCGTCACCCTGTCCACCGCCGACCCCGCCGCGCAGGACCGAGACCGCGCCCAGGCCTGGGTGAACGCCGCCCACACCACCATGGACCCGTACTCCAACCAGCAGGCGTACCAGAACTACATGGACCCGGCCCTCGCCACCTGGCGCCAGGCCTACTACGGCAAGAACTACGCCCGACTGCAGACGGTCAAACGGGCCTACGACCCGCACCGTTTCTTCACCTTCGCCCAGGCCATCGACTGATCCGACCCGTCGACCACGTCACGGACCCGCCCCGACCGAAGGACCCGCCTTGACCAGCACCCGCACCGGCGACGCCGTACGCGACACGATCATCATCGGCTCCGGCCCCGCCGGCTACACCGCAGCCCTCTACACCGCCCGCGCCCAGCTGAACCCCCTCGTCTTCGCCGGCTCCCTCCTCGTCGGCGGCGCCCTGACCACGACCACCGAGGTGGAGAACTTCCCCGGCTTCCCCGAGGGGATCATGGGCCCCGATCTGATGGACCGGATGCGCGAACAGGCGGAGCGGTTCGGTGCCGAGATCGTCGACGACGACATCACCGCCGTCGACCTCACCGGCCCCGTCAAGACCGTCACCGACTCCACCGGCACCCCGCACCACGCCCGTACCGTGATCGTCGCCACCGGCTCCCAGCACCGGAAACTCAACCTGCCCCGCGAGGACGAACTCTCCGGCCGTGGCGTCTCGTCCTGCGCCACCTGCGACGGCTTCTTCTTCAAGGACCGCGACATCGCGGTCGTCGGCGGCGGCGACACGGCGATGGAGGAGGCCACCTTCCTCACCCGCTTCGCCCGGTCCGTGACGATCGTCCACCGCCGCGACACCCTGCGGGCCTCGAAGGTCATGCAGGACCGCGCCGCCAACGACCCGAAGATCAGCTTCGCCTGGAACAGCGAGGTCACCGCCCTGCACGGCGAGGACCGGCTCGCCTCCCTCACCTTGCGCGACACCGTCACCGGCGAGCCCCGCACCCTCCCCGCGACCGGTCTGTTCGTCGCCGTCGGGCACGACCCCCGCACCGATCTGTTCAAGGGGCAGCTCGCCCTGGACGACGCCGGTTACATCAAGGTCGACCACCCCACGACCCGCACCTCCGTCCCGGGCGTCTTCGCCGCGGGCGACGCCGTCGACCACCTCTACCGCCAGGCCGTCACAGCGGCGGCCACCGGCTGCGCGGCGGCCCTGGACACGGAGCGCCACCTGGCGGCAACACCGGCTCACTAGGCGGGAGTCACCACCTCAGTCCGTCAGTACGGGAAACCTGCGCGGCGCCAGCACCAGCAGCACCACGAACGCCAGTGCCGCCGCGCAGGACGCCCCGAGGTACACGGCGTGGACGGCGTCGGCGATGGCCCGCCGGGTCGCCTCCGGCACCCGGTCCGCGCCCAGGCCCCGGGTCACCGAGTCCAGGTCGCCCGCGCCGCCCAGCCGCGAGGCGAGCACCCCGTTGGCGACGGCGCCGAACACCGACGCCCCGACCGTCTGGCCGGTCTGACGGCAGAACAGCACCGACGCCGTGGTCGTGCCGCGTTCCGCCCACCCCACCGTCGACTGCACCCCCACGATCAGCGGGAGCTGGAACAGGCCCAGGGCCGCGCCCAGCAGCAGCATCAGCAGGGCCGGCTGCCACGCCTCGCCCGGGTACGGCAGGAACGGGAACGCGAACAGGATCAGCGCCGCCGTCCCGATGCCGAGCATCGCGGTGTTGCGGAAGCCGATCCGCCGGTACACGTGCTGGCTCAGGGCCGCCGAGACCGGCCAGCTCAGCGTCCACACGGACAGGACGAAGCCGGCGGCCACCGGGGCCAGGCCCAGCACCGACTGCGCGTACGTCGGCAGGAACACGCTCGGCGCCACCATCAGCAGTCCCAGCGCGCCCAGGGCGAGATTGACCGCCGCGATCGTACGGCGCCGCCACACCCACCCGGGGATGATCGGCTCGGCCGCCCTGCGTTCCACCAGGACCACCACCCCGGCCAGGGCAAGTCCCGTACCGAACAGGGCCGTTGACGGCCCCGACAGCCAGGGCCAGGCCACCCCGCCCTGCACCAGGGCCGTGAGCAGGACGCCCCCGCACGCGAACACCGCGAGCGCGCCCGCCCAGTCGATACGGGGACGCTCGGCCGACTCCCGCTGCGGCTCGTGCAGATGGCGGACCACGAGCCACAACGCCAGTGCGCCGATGGGGAGGTTGACCAGGAAGATCCAGCGCCAGTCGGCGTAGGCCGCCAGGACGCCTCCCACGCCCGGGCCGGCCACCGCAGACACCGCCCACACCGTGGACAGCTTGGACTGGATCTTCGGACGGTCCTTGAGCGGGTAGAGGTCGGCGGCGAGCGTCTGCACCGTGCCCTGGAGGGCCCCGCCGCCCAGGCCCTGGAGGATGCGGAAGGCGATCAGCGCTCCCATGTTCCAGGCCACCGCGCACAGCAGCGAACCGGCCAGGAACACCGAGGCGCCCGCTATCAGGACCGGCTTGCGGCCGAAGGTGTCCGACAGCTTGCCGTACACCGGGAGCGTCACCGTCACGGCGAGCAGATAGCCGGAGAACAGCCAGGAGAAGACCGAGAAGCCGCCCAGGTCACCGACGATCTGCGGGACGGCCGTCGAGACGATCGTCGAGTCGAGGGCGGCGAGCGCCATGGCGAGCATCAGCGCGGCGACCACGGCGCCGCGTCCGCGCGTGCCCTGCGTGCGCTCCTTTGCAGCCGTCCGTATTCCGGCCTCCCCCTGGTCCACAGGATCCCTCCCCATTGCATTCCCCTTGCATCTATCCGCCGCCGAACAGCTTCCCACTTGACCCTGACGCGACGGGAGGGTGGAAGCTGACTGGGCCGGAGGGTGGACCGCAACCCCGAGAGCGTCTCCACCCGTCGGTGGACTGCCCCTAGGGGTTCCTCCGTACTACGGCCCGGGGAGGGTTCGTACCGCCGGAGGAGGAGCGGGGCCCAGGGCGTCCTTAACCTGGTCTTACGTCGCTGGGGCGCCGGTGAGGGGTGGTTGACCGAACCGGCGGGGGTGGGGTTTTCCCCAGCACAAGAGGGTGCCGGGCACCAGCGCGCCGGACCCCTCCGCGAGGCCAGACTCATCCGCGTAACCAGCACAGCACGTCCGGCAGGACCGGTCCGACGCAGCACTCGTGCGTCGTCCTCATAACCGACATAGGAGATTTACCATGACTTCGGCCGTGACCATTCCCAGGCACGGGGGCACTGGAGGGCGTACGGCCGTAGCCGCGCGGGCGCGGCAGGTCGTGAAGGCGTACGGGGCCGGTGAGACCCGTGTCGTCGCCCTCGACCACGTGGACGTGGACATCGCCCGCGGGCAGTTCACCGCGATCATGGGCCCCTCGGGGTCCGGCAAGTCCACGCTCATGCACTGCCTGGCCGGGCTCGACACCGTCTCCTCGGGGCAGATCTACCTCGACGAGACCGAGATCACCGGGCTCAAGGACAAGAAGCTCACGCGACTGCGCCGGGACCGGATCGGGTTCATCTTCCAGGCGTTCAACCTGCTGCCGACGCTGAACGCGCTCGAGAACATCACGCTGCCCATGGACATCGCCGGGCGCAAGCCCGACAAGCAGTGGCTGGCGCGGGTCGTGGACACCGTCGGGCTGTCCGACCGGCTCAAGCACCGGCCCACCCAGCTCTCCGGCGGCCAGCAGCAGCGCGTCGCCGTGGCCCGGGCGCTGGCCGCTCGGCCCGAGATCATCTTCGGTGACGAGCCGACCGGGAACCTCGACTCCCGTGCCGGGGCCGAGGTGCTGGGCTTCCTGCGCCGCTCGGTCGACGAGCTCGGGCAGACCATCGTGATGGTCACGCACGACCCGGTGGCCGCCTCGTACGCGGACCGGGTGCTGTATCTCGCCGACGGCCGGATCGTCGACGAGATGTACAAGCCGACCGCGGACGCGGTCCTCGACCGCATGAAGGACTTCGACGCCCGGGGGCGCACGTCATGACCGTGCTGAAGACGTCGATGCGCAACTTCTTCGCGCACAAGGGGCGCATGGCCCTGTCCGCGATAGCCGTGCTGCTGTCGGTGGCCTTCGTCTGCGGGACGCTGGTCTTCACCGACACCATGAACACCACCTTCGACAAGCTGTTCGCGGCCACGTCCTCCGACGTGACCGTCAGTGCGAAGAGCGCCTCCGACAGCGGTGAGACGACCGCCGACAACGGCAAGCCGCCGGTCATGCCGGCGTCCGTGGTCGGCAAGGTGCGCGCCGCGCGGGGCGTGAAGTCGGCGGAGGGGACCGTCTTCTCCACCTCGGTGACCGTCGTCGACGCCCAGAAGGACGACCTGTCGCCGAGCAGCGGCGCCCCGACCATCGTCGGCAACTGGAACTCCAACGACGCCCGCACCATGAAGATCACCTCCGGTACGGCGCCCAAGGGGCCGGACCAGGTGATGGTGGACCGCGACACCGCCGACAAGCACCACCTCAGGCTCGGTGACGGACTCGGCCTGATCAGCGCGGTCGGCACGCACCACGCGAAGATCTCCGGCATCGCCGACTTCCAGGTCACCAACCCCGGCGCGGCGATCTTCTATCTGGACACCAGGACGGCGCAGGAGACGCTCGTCGGACAGACCGGCGTCTACACGAACGTCAACGTCACCGCCGCTTCCGGCACGAGTGACCCGCAGCTGAAGAAGAACGTGGTCGCCGCCCTCGGCACCGGCTACAAGGTGCAGACCGCCAAGGAGACCGCCGAAGCCAACCAGAAGGACGTCGAGAGCTTCATGAACGTCATGAAGTACGCGATGCTCGGCTTCGCCGGGATCGCCTTCCTCGTCGGCATCTTCCTGATCATCAACACCTTCTCGATGCTGGTCGCGCAGCGGACCCGCGAGATCGGGCTGATGCGGGCCATCGGCTCCAGCCGGAAGCAGGTCAACCGGTCCGTGCTGGTCGAGGCGCTGCTGCTGGGTGTCTTCGGGTCGGTGCTGGGTGTCGGTGCCGGCGTCGGCCTCGCGGTCGGCCTGATGAAGATCATGGGCTCGATGGGGATGCACCTGTCGACCGCCGACCTGACGGTCGCCTGGACGACCCCGGTGGTCGGCCTCCTCCTCGGTGTCGTCGTCACCGTCCTCGCCGCCTACCTGCCCGCCCGCCGGGCCGGCAAGGTCTCCCCGATGGCCGCACTGCGCGACGCGGGCACCCCGGCCGACGCCAAGGCGGGCCGGATACGGGCCCTGGTGGGCGTGGTGCTGACCGGTGCGGGCGGCTACTGCCTCTACCTGGCCGCGAACGTCGACAAGGCGAAGGACGGCACGCCGTGGCTGGGCCTCGGCGTCGTGCTCTCGCTCATCGGGTTCGTCGTCGTCGGCCCGCTGCTCGCGGCCGGCGTGGTGCGTGTCCTGGGCGCCGTACTGCTGCGGATGTTCGGCCCCGTCGGGCGGATGGCGGAGCGGAACGCGCTGCGCAACCCGCGCCGTACCGGCGCCACGGGTGCCGCCCTGATGATCGGGCTCGCGCTGGTCGCCTGTCTGTCGGTGGTCGGCTCGTCCATGGTCGCCTCCGCGACGGACCAGCTCGACAAGACCGTCGGCACGGACTTCATCATCGGGAACGACAAGGGGCAGCCGATCGTCCCGCAGGCCGTGAAGGCGGTGAAGTCGACGCCGGGTCTCGAGCGGGTCACCGAGTACAGGATGGCCAAGGCCGACTACACCACTCCCGACGGCAAGCTGCTCAAGGACACGGACATCACGGCGGCCGACCCGACGTACGCGACCGACCTGCGTACGAAGACC
Organism: Streptomyces sp. NPDC001137; assembly: GCF_040298885.1. Classification (NCBI taxonomy): domain Bacteria; kingdom Bacillati; phylum Actinomycetota; class Actinomycetes; order Kitasatosporales; family Streptomycetaceae; genus Streptomyces; species Streptomyces sp. NPDC001137. Next base: position 34,997 of record NZ_JBEPBA010000030.1, on the reverse strand, counting down.
GTCGCCGGCAACCTCAAGGACGCGTACCAGCCCGACTCGATGTCGGTCCACGACAAGTTCGCCAAGGCGCACGGCATCCACCTGGGTTCGAAGATCAAGGTGGCCTTCAGGAACGGCGCGACGGCGAATCTGACGGTCCGGGCGATCACCAGCAGCGACGGTCTGATCGACTCGGGCTCGAAGTACACGGCGATCGCCACGCTCGCCAAGTACGTCCCCGCCGACAAGATGCCCCTGGACCAGCTGGTCTTCGCCACCGCCAAGGACGGGCAGCAGGACGCCGCGTACAAGTCGCTGAAGTCCGCGCTGCACGAATACCCGCAGTACAAGGTGCGCGACCAGACCGACTACAAGCAGGCGCTGAAGGACCAGATCGGCCAGCTGCTGAACATGATCTACGGCCTGCTGGCCCTCGCGATCATCGTCGCGATCCTCGGTGTCGTGAACACCCTGGCGCTGTCGGTGGTCGAGCGGACCAGGGAGATCGGGCTGATGCGCGCGATCGGCCTGTCGCGGCGCCAGCTGCGCCGGATGATCCGCATGGAGTCCGTGGTGATCGCCCTGTTCGGTGCCCTGCTGGGGCTGGGCCTCGGCATGGGCTGGGGTGCGACGGCCCAGCAGTTGCTTGCCCTGGAAGGCCTGAAGGTCCTCGAGATCCCGTGGTCCACCCTGATCGCGGTCTTCCTCGGCTCGGCCTTCGTGGGCCTGTTCGCCGCCCTGATCCCGGCGTTCCGGGCGGGCCGGATGAACGTCCTGAACGCGATCGCCACCGAATAGCCACCGCACGCGGGGGTTGCGGGGGAGCGCCCGGCACCGGGGAGTCTTGGGGGACTCACCGGTGCCGGGCAGTGACATTCAGCCCCTCCGGCGTTTGAGGAGCGGGGGTCCGGGGGCTGGCCCCCGGTACGGGACGGGCAGGGGCGGCGGGGGCGAGAAGGCTCCGGCACTCGCGCCACCGGCGACGTACCCTGGAAAACCCCCGGCCCGCCGCGCGCGTCGGGCCCTTCGCGTTGCCCGCCCCCCGGACGAAAGCCGCCCCGAATGAGCCTGCACGGTCTGCTCGACGCCGTCGTCAAGGACACCGCCCTCGCAGAAGCCGTCAAGGCGGCCGCAGACGGCAACCGCATGCACATCGACCTCGTCGGCCCCCCGGCCGCCCGCCCCTTCGCGATCGCCGCCCTCGCCCGCGAGACCGGCCGCCCCCTGCTCGCGGTGACGGCGACGGGACGCGAGGCGGAGGACCTGGCCGCCGCCCTGCGCTCGCTGCTGCCGCCGGACGGCGTCGTGGACTACCCCTCCTGGGAGACGCTCCCGCACGAGCGGCTCAGCCCCCGCAGCGACACCGTCGGCCGCCGTCTCGCCGTCCTGCGCCGCCTGGCCCACCCCCGCCCCGACGACCCGGAGACCGGCCCGGTGTCCGTCGTCGTGGCCCCCGTACGATCCGTGCTGCAGCCGCAGGTCAAGGGTCTCGGAGACCTCGAACCGGTAGCGCTGAGGACCGGGCAGACCGCCGACCTGAACGAGGTCGTGGAAGCCCTCGCCGCCGCCGCGTACGCGCGCGTCGAGCTCGTCGAGAAGCGCGGCGAGTTCGCCGTACGAGGTGGCATCCTGGACGTCTTCCCGCCCACCGAGGAACACCCCCTGCGCGTGGAGTTCTGGGGCGACGACGTCGAGGAGATCCGCTACTTCAAGGTCGCCGACCAGCGCTCCCTCGAGGTCGCCGAGCACGGCCTGTGGGCGCCGCCCTGCCGTGAACTCCTGCTCACGGACGACGTACGCGCGCGTGCCCGCGCCCTCGCCGACGAGCACCCCGAGCTGGGCGAACTGCTCGGCAAGATCGCCGAGGGCATCGCGGTCGAGGGCATGGAGTCCCTCGCCCCCGTCCTGGTCGACGACATGGAGCTGCTGATCGACGTGCTGCCCAAGGGCGCCATGGCCGTCGTATGCGATCCGGAGCGGGTACGCACGCGTGCCGCCGATCTGGTCGCGACCTCCCAGGAGTTCCTGCAGGCGTCCTGGGCGGCGACGGCGGGCGGTGGCGAGGCCCCCATCGACGTCGGCGCGGCCTCCCTGTGGTCCATCGCGGACGTCCGCGACCGGGCCCGCGAGCTGGACATGATGTGGTGGTCGGTCTCCCCCTTCGCCGCCGACGAAGACCTCGATGCAGACACCCTCAAGCTGGGCATGCACGCCCCCGAGACCTACCGCGGCGACACCGCCAAGGCCCTCGCCGACACCAAGGGCTGGCTCGCCGAGGGCTGGCGCACGGTGTACGTCACAGAGGCTCACGGACCCGCCGCCCGTACCGTCGAGGTGCTGGGCGGCGAAGGCATCGCGGCCCGCCTCGACGTCGAACTCGGGGAGATCTCTCCGTCCGTGGTGCACGTGTCGTGCGGCTCGATCGACTACGGCTTCGTCGACCCGGCGCTCAAGCTGGCCGTCCTGACCGAGACCGACCTGTCCGGCCAGAAGGCGGCCGGCAAGGACGGCGCCCGGATGCCGGCCCGCCGCCGCAAGACCATCGACCCGCTCACCCTGGAGGCGGGCGACTACATCGTCCACGAGCAGCACGGCGTCGGCCGCTACATCGAGATGGTGCAGCGCACCGTCCAGGGCGCCACCCGCGAGTACCTCGTCGTCGAGTACGCCCCCGCCAAGCGCGGCCAGCCCGGCGACCGCCTCTACATCCCCACCGACCAGCTGGAGCAGATCACCAAGTACGTCGGCGGGGAGGCGCCCACCCTGCACCGCCTGGGCGGCGCCGACTGGACCAAGACCAAGGCGCGCGCGAAGAAGGCCGTCAAGGAGATCGCGGCCGACCTCATCCGGCTGTACAGCGCGCGCATGGCGGCCCCCGGCCACACCTTCGGCCCGGACACCCCGTGGCAGCGCGAACTGGAGGACGCCTTCCCGTACGCGGAGACGCCCGACCAGCTCACCACCATCGCCGAGGTCAAGGAGGACATGGAGAAGTCGGTCCCCATGGACCGCCTGATCTGCGGCGACGTCGGCTACGGCAAGACGGAGATCGCGGTCCGGGCCGCCTTCAAGGCCGTACAGGACGGCAAGCAGGTCGCGGTCCTGGTCCCCACGACCCTTCTCGTGCAGCAGCACTTCGGGACGTTCTCCGAGCGCTACTCCCAATTCCCCGTCAACGTAAGGGCGCTCAGCCGCTTCCAGACCGACACCGAGGCGAAGGCCGTCCTGGAGGGCCTGCGGGAGGGCTCGGTGGACGTCGTCATCGGAACCCACCGCCTGTTCTCCTCGGAGACCAAGTTCAAGGACCTCGGTCTGGTCATCGTCGACGAGGAGCAGCGCTTCGGCGTCGAGCACAAGGAGCAGCTGAAGAAGCTGCGCGCCAACGTGGACGTCCTGACGATGTCCGCGACCCCCATCCCCAGGACCCTGGAGATGGCGGTCACCGGCATCCGCGAGATGTCGACGATCACGACACCCCCGGAGGAGCGCCACCCCGTCCTGACCTTCGTCGGGCCGTACGAGGAGAAGCAGATCGGCGCGGCCATCCGGCGTGAACTGCTGCGCGAGGGCCAGGTCTTCTACATCCACAACCGGGTGGAGTCCATCGACCGGGCGGCCTCCCGGCTGCGTGAGATCGTCCCCGAGGCGCGGATCGCGACCGCCCACGGCCAGATGTCCGAGTCGACCCTCGAACAGGTCGTCGTCGACTTCTGGGAGAAGAAGTACGACGTCCTCGTCTCGACCACGATCGTCGAGTCCGGCATCGACATCTCCAACGCCAACACCCTGATCGTGGAGCGCGGCGACAACTTCGGCCTCTCGCAGCTGCACCAGCTGCGCGGCCGGGTGGGCCGTGGCCGCGAGCGCGGATACGCGTACTTCCTGTACCCGCCGGAGAAGCCCCTGACGGAGACCGCCCACGAGCGTCTGGCCACGATCGCCCAGCACACCGAGATGGGCGCGGGCATGTACGTCGCCATGAAGGACCTGGAGATCCGCGGCGCCGGCAACCTCCTCGGCGGCGAACAGTCCGGCCACATCGCGGGCGTCGGCTTCGACCTGTACGTCCGCATGGTCGGTGAGGCGGTCGCGGACTACCGGGCCTCCCTGGAGGGCGGGGTGGAGGAGGAGCCGCCCCTGGAGGTCAAGATCGAGCTTCCCGTGGACGCGCACGTCCCGCACGACTACGCGCCCGGCGAGCGCCTGCGCCTCCAGGCCTACCGCGCCATCGCCTCCGCCAACACGGAGGAGGACATCAAGTCCGTACGCGAGGAACTCGTCGACCGCTACGGCAAGTTGCCCGAACCGGTGGAGAACCTGCTGCTGGTCGCGGGCCTGCGGATGCTCGCCCGTGCCTGCTCGGTCGGCGAGATCGTCCTCCAGGGCAACAACATCCGCTTCGCGCCGGTGGAGCTCCGGGAGTCCCAGGAGCTCAGGGTCAAGCGCCTGTACCCGGGGACCGTCATCAAGCCGGCCGTCCACCAGGTGCTGGTACCGCGCCCGAAGACGGCGAAGGTGGGCGGAAAGCCCTTGGTCGGGCGGGAGTTGCTGGGCTGGGTGGGAGAGTTCCTGGCGTCGATCCTGGGGTCGTAGCCGCCCTGCCGGACAGACGAAGCCGTCCGCGGGAGGCGGATTCCGCGGACGGCTGCTCTGTGGCCTTACGGCTGTTCGGGCCTGTCACGATCCATGCCGAGCTGCCCCTCGATGCGCTGCTGGGCTTCGTCGACCTGGTTCTCGTACTTGTTGCCCGTTCTCTCGTTGACCTTGCGTTCCGCCGCGTCGGACAAGTCCTTGGCCTTGTCCTGCGCCTGGCGGTTGCTCTTGAACCTGTCGAAGATGCCCATCCAGAGCTCCTTCCCGAGGTGGCCCAGGAACGACGATACGTCCCGTATGTGGCAAGTGCCCACTTGGGGACGTTTTTGGTCTGGACCTCATGAACGCCTCCGTGCGCCCTCTCGCTACGGTGTGCGGACAGTCGTACGGGAAATCCGTACGAAAGGAGACCGCCCGTGCGGGGGCGGATCGCGCGGGCAAAGGGGAGGGCGCGCCATGAGGCGTCTGAGGGGCGGGGCGGCGGCTGCCATGGTGCTGGTGTTCGCCGTGGCCGGGTGCAAGGCGGAGACCAAGACGGGATCCGGCGGGCCGCAGGAGACCGGGGGCGGGGGCGCGGCCCTCACGGCCGCCGAGTCGCTGACCGTGAAGGGGCGCGCGCCGAAGACGGGTTACTCCCGGGACAGGTTCGGCGCCGCCTGGGCGGACACCGACTCCAACAGCTGCGACACCCGTGACGACATCCTCAAACGGGACCTGGACGACGTGAAGTTCACCGGCGGCACGTGCAAGGTGTCCTACGGCGTACTGGAGTCGGACCCCTACTCCGGCCAGAAGGTGACCTACCGGCGCGGCCGCAGCCTCGTCGACATCGACCACCTGGTCGCCCTCTCCGACGCCTGGCAGAAGGGCGCCAAGTACTGGAACGCGAGCAAGCGCATAGCCCTCGCCAACGACCCGCTCAACCTCCTCGCCGTCGACGCGAGCGCCAACCGGTCCAAGGGCGACGGCGACACCGCGACCTGGGTGCCGCCCAACAAGGCCTACCGGTGCACCTATGTGGCCGCCCAGGTCGCGGTGAAGAAGAAGTACGGGCTGTGGGTGACCGCCGCCGAGAAGTCCGCGATGGAGAAGGTCCTCAGGACCTGCCCGGGGCAGAAACTTCCCTCCGGCGGCAACCCGACCGAGGCGCCGGCCCGTTTCCGGGCCGGCTGACGGGACTTGCGGGGCCCCCGCTACCCCTGCTTCTTCAGCGCATCGAGGACCGTCGTCGTCACCTTCTTCGCCGACGCGGCGCCGTTGTCGCTGCCCGCCGTGGACAGCACAGTGACCACCGAGTTGCCGGACCGGGCCGCGATCAGCGTGGTGCCGTTCTCCCAGGTGCCGCTCGTCAGCGTCATCGTGTACGCCTCGTCCCCGAGCCCGGCCGTGGACTTGCCGGTGATCTTCACCTTGGCGTGCGCGTCGGTGTCGGTGAACGTGGCGCACTGGGTGGCGACGGACTGAAGGGCCTTCATCACCGCGGTGGCCGTGGTGCCCTGGAAGGTGTCGATCTCCTGGGCGACCTCCTGCGTCTTGTCCTTGCTCGCATAGTCGTTCTGCGCGAACGACACGCCGCCCTTGTAGCCGCTCACCTGGATCCAGGACGTGGCCTCCAGCCGGGTGCAGTCCGGCTTCGCGCTCTTCCTGGCGGACGGCGACAGGAACGTGCCGCCGGTGTCCGAGGAGCCGTCGGCCTCGATGGTGAGTCCGGCGGGGAAGGCCGACGCGGGCGCCAGCGCCTTCTTCAGCTGCGTACCGGTGGGCAGGCCGGCGTTGGGGTCCTTCGCCTTGGTCGCGGCCGCCTTGTCGGAGGAGGCCGTGCCTCCCTGGTCGGAAGAGGAACCGGAGGAGCAGGCGGTGAGGGCCAGGGGAAGTGCCGCGACGGCGAGCAGGGTGGCGACACGAGGCGAGAGACGCATGACAGTCCTTCAAAGGGTGGTGTTGACGGGGGAGTGCACGGCATGCCGCGCGAGGGCCGGAACCGGCCGGGGGTGTGGGGGAAGGTGCCGCCCCGTGGCAGCCGGTGGGACCCGGCTCGGTGAGCGGCGAGCGGTAGTGGTGGGCGTCGGGGCCGGGGTGGCAGGACCCCGGTGGTCACGGGAGGAGCCGGTCAGGCCGCCTTCTTCCAGTCGCCGCAGCCGGTCGTCTTGAAGTAGGCGTCGCCCGGGCCGATGGTGACGACGGCCGTGCCGGTCACGTTGTTGTTCGCGATGATCGAGTGGAGCGAGTGGTCGGCATCCCTGGCGCGCTCCCAGTAGCAGGAGTCGTCCTTGTTGCCGGTGGACCTGTAGGTGCCGGGGGCGATGTCGGAGCCGACTCTGAACATCCCGCCGTCACCGGCCATCCCGGCGGCCGGCGTGCCCTTCGCCTTGGTGCCGACGGCCTCCCAGTCCTTGCAGCCGTTCGACTTGAAGAGCTTGTCCGTCGCCTTGACGGTGACGTAACTGGTGCCGCTCACATTGTCGTTGGCCAGGATCGAGTCCATCTCGCCCTTGGCGTCCTTGGCGCGCTCCCAGTAGCACATGCCATCGGTGTTGCCGGTGGTGCGGTAGGTGCCGGGCTTGACGTCCGAGCCGACCCGGAAGTCGCCGTCGCCCGCGAACGCGGCCTTCTTCTTCCCGGCGGCCTGCGCCTTCCCGCTTCCGGAGCCGTGCTGCGCGGAGGCTGAAGAGTTCTTGCCGGAGCCGGAGGCTGTGCCGCTTGGCTTGTCGTCCGCGTTCGCCGAGACGACGCCGATGACCACGACCCCCACGATGGCGCCCAGCGCGATCTTGCCTTTCATGCCCATGGCGATGTCCCCCCTCGGACGTTCGGATGTGGCGAACTGCCGTTGCCGGGCTGCTGCCGTTCACGGTGTTCGCTGGGTCAATAAGACCAGAGACTGTGAACCGAGTCAACACGATTCACGGAGTGTGGTGTGTACACGGCCGTGAATGCAGGGATCTTGCGTGCGTCGGTATGCTCGGCGTCACACTGCGACGAACGAGGGGAGCCGGCGGGTGCAGGACAACGCGACAGAGGTGACCGCCGCCGGGATCGCCCGGCTGGCCGGTGTGGGCCGCGCCGCCGTCAGCAACTGGCGCCGCCGCCACGCCGACTTCCCCAAGCCCGTCGGCGGCACCGAGACAAGCCCGTCCTTCGCGCTCGCCGAGATCGAGGCCTGGCTGCGCAAGCAGGGCAAACTCGCCGAGGTCCCGCTCCGCGAACGCGTCTGGCAGCAGCTCGTCGGACATCCCGAGGGCCCTGTCACGGCGCTCACCCACGCGGGCTGCGCCCTGCTGCTCATCCATGACCGGCCGACGGTCTGGCTGGAGGCGAGCGCGGGATCGGACGAGCGGCTGGCGGCGATGCTGACGGGCGCGCTGGAGGAGGTCCTGGTGCCACGCTTCGGGGCGCCGGTTCGAGGACACAGCGTTCACAGCAGACCGACCGGAAGTACGGCGCCGGGTGTGAACTCCCCGCTGCCTGTGAACTCCCCGCCGGCTGTGAACACCTCCGCCCGCACCCCCGCCGCCCCCACACCACCCGCCGTGCAAGCCCCCTCCGGCCCCCAACTCCTCCCCTCCGCCCCCCTCCTGCGCGGCGTCGCCGAACTCGCCGCCGCATCGGGCGCCCGCCAGACCTTCGAGTTCCTCCTCGGCCGCCACCTCGACGCCAACCCCCGCCAGTACACGCTCACCCCCGCCGAACTCGCCGGCCTCATGGCCGACCTGGCAGGCCCCGCCCGCACCTTCCTCGACCCCGCTTGCGGGACCGGCGCCCTCCTGCGCGCCGTCACCCCCCGCCCGGACCAGGAGCTCTACGCCCAGGACAGCGCCCCCGACCTCGCCGCGCTCACCGCGCTGCGTCTCGCCCTGCACACGCAGGCGACCGTGCGCGGCGCGGCGGGCGACACCCTGCGCGCCGACGCCTGGCCCGACCTGCGCGCCGACGCCGTCCTGTGCCACCCGCCGTTCAACGAACGCAACTGGGGCCACGACGAACTCGCCTACGACCCCCGCTGGGAGTACGGCTTCCCGGCCCGCAACGAATCCGAGCTGGCCTGGGCCCAGCACGCCCTCGCCCGCCTCCGCGAGGGCGGCACCGCCGTCCTGCTCATGCCGCCCGCCGCCGCCTCCCGCCGCTCCGGCCGCCGGATCCGCGCCGACCTGCTGCGCCGCGGCGCACTGCGCGCCGTCGTCGCCCTGCCCCTCGGCGCGGCACCCCCGTACAACATCCCGCTCCACCTGTGGGTGCTGCGCCGCCCCGACAAGGCGCCCGCGCAGCCCGAGGTGCTGCTCGCCGACACCGGGCAGTACGCCACCGAGGGACGCGGCGGCCCCGACTGGCGGGCCGTGCGCGAGGCCGTGCTCGACGCCTGGGGCGCCTTCGACCGCGCCGGAACGCTCGACGAACGCCCGGGCCTGGCCCGCTCGCTCCCCGTCATCGAACTCCTCGACGACGACGTCGACCTCGCCCCGGCCCGCCATCTGCCGCCCCCGGCCGCGGCGGACGGCGCGGGCGCGCTCACCGCCGTGCGCGAACGCCTCGGCGAGACCCTGCGGCTGACCGCCGAGCTCACCCCGCCGCCCGCGGACCACGCGCAGCCCGCGCCCCGCTGGCCGTTCACCACCGTCGGCGAACTCGCGCGCGGGGGAGCCCTGGTGCTGCGCACCGGCGGAAACGGCGGCCACGCGCGTGTGCCCGTCCTCACCGACCACGACGTCCTCGCCCAGACCGCCCCCTCCGGCGCCCTGCCCGAGAGCGACGAGGACGCCGTGCTGACGCAGCCGGGCGACGTCGTCGTGCCGGTGCTCGGCGGCGGCTCGGTGGCGCGCGTGATCGACGACGCGACCGCGGGCGCCGCCCTGGGGCGCAACCTCGTCCTCCTGCGCCCCGATCCCGCCGCGCTCGACCCCTGGTTCCTCGCCGGCTTCCTGCGCGGCACCGCCAACAACCGCCAGGCCAGCAGCTACGCGTCCACGGCCACCCGCCTCGACGTGCGCCGCCTTCAACTGCCCCGCCTGCCCCTGGAGGAACAGCGGCGCTACGGCGAACGCTTCCGCGCCCTCGACGACTTCGAACGCGCCCTCCGGCACGCGGGCCGCCTCGGAGAGCAACTCGTGCGCGGGATGTACGACGGGCTGACGGACGGGACGGTGGCGCCCGACTGACCGGACCGACCGGACCGAGACGTTCCCGATCGTGGGACGTGACCAGCCCTACAACGGTTCGGTACAAGCCGGGACCCGTTGTCCTTGTCGGCCTATACGCTCGGACTCAGCATTCGTGTTCGTCCCATCAGGTCCCCAGGAGCAGCCATGCAGGGCCACGGCTACGCCGCGCCTCCGCCCCGTCGACCCTCGACCGGGGTGCTGGTGCTGCTACGCGTGGTCTTCGTGGCGGTCGGGCTGCTCAGCATCGGGTTCCTGGCCTGGGTGGCGACGCTCCGCGCGGCGATCGTCACCCGCAAGGCCACCGACTGGTGGATCTTCGCGGCCTCGGTGGTGGTCCTCGGCATCAGCTTCGCCTTCCTGAGCACCGACCACACCGACGACTTCAGCACCCCGAACGGCAACGCGGGCATGATCATCCTGCTGCTGAACGCCGTGGCCTGCGTGGGCTACTACCTCTACGCGGACATACGTCACTTCCACCGGCCCCACCAGGTCTACGCCGGGGGGCCGCCCGCCACGCCGGGTTACGGGTATCCGCAGCCCGCGTCGCCGTTCACCGCGACGACCGTGCCGAGCACACCGCAACCGCCGTACACCACGCCCCCGATGCCGCACGCCCCCACGCCCCAGCCGCCCGTCCCCGGCCCGCCGCAGCGCCCCGCGCCCGCCCGTATCGACCAGGTGCGCGCCGAACTCGACGAGCTCAGCGACTATCTGCGCCAGCACCCGGGCCACTTTGACGGCAACCACGAGGGCGGAAGGTGAGCGTGGCGGCAGGAAGGGTCGTCGCCGGCCGCTACGCGCTGTCCACGCTCATCGGGCAGGGCGGCATGGGCCAGGTCTGGACGGCGTACGACCAGCGGCTGGACCGGCGTGTGGCGGTGAAGCTGCTGCGCCCCGACAAGGTCGCCGGGCAGGAGGCCGACGAGCTGCGCCGCCGCTTCGTGCGCGAGTGCCGGGTGACCGCCCAGGTCGACCACCCCGGCCTGGTCACCGTGCACGACGCGGGCAGCGAGGGCGAGGAGCTGTTCCTCGTCATGCAGTACGTCGACGGCGCGGACCTCTCCGACCATCTCGCCGAGCACGACCCCTACCCCTGGCAGTGGGCCGTCGCGGTCGCAGCCCAGCTGTGCGCCGTGCTGAGCGCCGTGCACGCCGTGCCGATCGTCCACCGCGACCTCAAGCCCCGCAATGTGATGGTGAAGCAGGACGGCACGGTCACCGTCCTCGACCTGGGTGTCGCCTCCGTCATGGACGCCGACACCACCCGCCTCACCCACACCGGCACCCCCATAGGCTCGCCCGCCTACATGGCGCCCGAGCAGGCCATGGGCGGCGCGGTCGGCCCGTACACCGACCTGTACGCGCTCGGTGTACTCCTGCACGAACTGCTCAGCGGCGACGTCCCGTTCGCGGGCTCCACAGCGCTCGGCGTACTGCACCGGCACCTGTACGAGCCACCGGTGCCCGTGCGCCGTATCCGCCCCGAGGTCCCCGAACCGCTCGAGGCCCTCGTCCTGCGCCTGCTCGCCAAGGACCCGCAGCACCGTCCGGCCTCCGCGCAGGACGTGTACGAGCACCTGTCGCTGCTCCTGCCCGCGCGCGGGACTCCCACCGGGGCGCCCCTCGACCCCACCCGCCCCTTCCTGCGCCCGCACGCCCCCTGGCCGGACCGCGCGCGCACGCCCGCGCCCCAGCCCGCGCCGGTCACCCCGGCGGTCGAGAAGGCGGAGAAACCCGACGTCGCCCGCGCCGTCGACGAGGTCAAGCGCCTCCTCGGCGAGGGCCGCATCACCCAGGCCGTCGACATCCTCGGCGCGATCCTCCCCGCGGCCGCCGAACAGCACGGCGAGCACTCCCCGGTCGTGCGCACCCTGCGCAAGCAGTACGCGGCGACCCTCATGGACGACGGCCAGTACCGGCGCGCACTGCCCGAACTGCGCCGTCTCGCCGACGAACGCGCCGCCGAGGCCGGCCAGGCCGACCCGCAGTCGCTGCGCTTCCGCTACGAGGCCGCCCAGTGCCTGGAGTCCCTCGGTGAACCGGCGGCCGCGCTCGCCGAGTACCGCGCGCTGCTGCCGTACTACGAGAACCAGTACGTGGCCGGCGACCCCGAGCTCGCCCACGACGTCCGCCGCCGCATCGGGCACCTCCTGCTCGCCCTCGGCGACCGCGCCGCCGCCCACGACACCCTCGCCAGGCTCCTGCTCGACGTGGAGCGGCTGCGCGGCCCCGGCCACCCGCTCGCGGCCGAAATCCGCCGCACCCTGGGGTGGTTGGGGCAGGTGCGCGGTTAGTTTTTACCGAGCCATGGGGGATTCTTGTGATCCCCGGGGGCTTACGTTTCCCGAACGCTTGACCGGGTCCGGATACGGTGCCGTTCGTTTTACGCCAGGCGACGCACAACGCAGCCGACGCGCAACCAGGGGTGGGGTACACATGGCCGGCCATCGGCAGTCCAAGAGGCGCAGATACATCACCTGGGCCGCCGCCGGTGCCGCCGTGGTCGCGGGGGCCGGCCTCGCCGCGCAGAGCTCCATGGCCGCCACGACCTGGCCCGCGCAGAAGACGTACACCGGCCGTGCCTTCGACACCTGCGCCGCGCCCTCCCTGGCCGCGATGAAGGCCTGGCACACCGGCTTCTACGGCGCCGCGGCCGTCTACGTCGGCGGCAGGAACCGCGGCTGTTCCCAGCCCAACCTGACCGCCTCCTGGGTGAAGTCGGTCAGCGCGGTCGGCTGGAAGCTCATCCCGCTCTACGTCGGCGCCCAGCCGCCCTGCCAGTCCGGCTCCAGCCCCGAGAGGATCACCGCCACCACGGCCGCCTCCCTCGGCAGGACCGACGCGGACGACGCCGTGGCCAAGGCATCGGCGCTCGGCATGAAGGCCGGCAGCCCGATCTACCTGGACATGGAGTCGTACGACATCACGAACACGTCGTGCAACAACGCCGTGCTCACCTATGTCCGCGCCTTCGACAAGGAACTGCACGCCAAGGTCTACCGCGCCGGCTACTACGGCTTCACCAGCTCCAGCGCGAAGGCCATCGCCAACGCCAGTGACAAGACGGACCTGCCGGGCAACCTCTGGTACGCCCTGTGGGACAAGCAGAACACCACGACCGCGGACTGGCCGTTCGGCGCGACCCAGTACACGAACCACAGCCGCGCCCACCAGTACCTGGTCAACAGCAAGGAGACGCGCAACGGCTACACGATCACCGTGGACCGCGACGCGTGGGACGCCCCGGTGGCCATCACCGGCTGACCACCGGCCCTCCGAGGCGCGGCGGTGCCCGAAGTCGCCGTGAATCGTTGGTCGAATGGGTTGGCCACAGCCGACCCACTGCCTACCATCGATCACCGCAAGACTTTGTGCACCGTCGCACAATCTCCTCGGGAGGCTCCCTTGCACCGCCGTCGCACCGCGCTCGTCCTCACCGCCGCGATCGCCGCCGCGGCCCCCGTCCTGACCGCCTGCGGAAGCGATGCGCACCCCGGTGCGGCAGCCGTCGTCGGCGGTCAGCGGATCACCGTGGCGCAGCTGGAGACCCGGGTGAACGAGGTGCGCGCGGCGCAGCGGGCGGCCGTGAAGGACGACGCGCAGTACAAGCAGGCCGTCTCGCAGACCGCGGGACTCACCCGCGACACCCTGCACGGGATGGTCATCGACCGGGTGCTGCACCGCGCCGCCCAGGACGCGGGCGTGAGCGTCACGCCCAAGGAGGTCCAGCAGATGCGCACCGGCCTCGAGCAGCAGGTCGGCGGCTCCAAGGCCCTCCAGACGGCCTGGCTCCAGCAGTACGGCGTCGCCCCGCAGCGCCTCGACGAGAACCTGCGCCTCCAGCTGGAGGCCCAGAAGCTGGCCCAGGCCCTCGGCGCCGACACCAGCAAGCCGGCCTTCTGGAACGCGCTGTCCAAGGCGTCCAAGGAACTCCATGTCGACCTGAACCCGCGCTACGGCACCTGGGACGTCCAGAAGAGCAGCCGTGTCGACGCGAAGACCCCGTGGGTGCGCGAGGTCACGGCGACCGGGACGCAGCAGACGGCGTAACGGTCCGCCGGGGCCGCGGCCCCTGTGGACAGCGGCCCGGCCGACCACAGCCCTGTGGACGACTTCCGGGGCTGTCGGCGGCGTGCGTTACGTTCGGATCGTGAACGCAACCAGCTCCGGACAGGCCCCCGGCCGCATCGTCCTGCTCACCACCAGCCACCGTGTCGCGCCCGGCCTGCTGTCCTGGCCCGCCTGGCAGGCCCTGCACGCCGCCGACCGCGTGCTGTGCTCGGACGGCGCCCACCCGCAGCTGCCGTATCTGCGGGAGGCGGGCATCCGGGTCGACGAGGCCGCGCCCACCGCCGAGGATCTGGTCGACGCGTGCGCGGGCGGCCGTACGGTCGTGGTGGTCGCGACCGGCGAGGGCGAGCCGGCCCTCACCGACGGGCTGGCCCGGCTGGCGGGCTCCGGACGGATACAGATGCCGGAGCTGGAGCTGCTCCCGGCCTCCTACGACCTCCCCGGCGCCCGCCTCCTGGACCTCGTCCAGGTCATGGACCGCATCCGCGCCGAGTGCCCGTGGTCGTCCCAGCAGACCCACAAGGGGCTGGCGAAGTACGGCATCGAGGAGGCGTACGAACTCGTCGAGGCGATCGAGGAGGGCGACCGCGACGAACTGCGCGAGGAGCTGGGCGACGTCCTGCTCCAGGTGGTCTTCCACGCCCGGATAGCCGAGGAGGACGCGGACGCCCCGTTCTCCGTCGACGACGTGGCCGCCGGCATCGTCACCAAGCTCATCCACCGCCACCCGCACGTCTTCGGCGACGAGACCGCCGCCACGCCCGAGGAGGTCAAGGAGCACTGGCTGCGCACCAAGGCGGTCGAGAAGCAGCGCACCTCGGTGACGGAGGGCATACCGCTGGGCCAGCCGGGCCTGGCCCTCTCGGCGAAGCTGGCTTCGCGGGTGCGGACGGCCGGCCTGGACGTGCCGCTGCCCCAAGCCGAGGGCGTCGGTTACGAGTTGCTCGCGCTGGCGGTGCGCGCCGAGGCGGCGGGCGTGGACCCGGAGGCCGCGCTGCGGGCGGCCGCCCGGGCCTACCGGGACGCGATCAGGGAGACGGAGGGCCGCGACCGGTCAGGCGGCGGTGAACCGCACGGGCAGGTCTCGTAGCCCGCGCATGATGAGCCCGCCCCGCCAGCGCAGCTCGGCGGGGTCGGCGGCGAGCTCGAGATCGGGCAGCCGGCGCAGCAGCGTCTCCAGGGCGGTACGGCCTTCGAGCCGGGCCAGGGGGGCGCCGAGACAGTAGTGGATGCCGTGGCCGTATCCGAGGTGCTGGTTGTCCCGGCGGGAGAGATCGAGCGTGTCGGGCTCCGTGAAGCGGGCCGGGTCGCGGTCCGCCGCGGCCAGGACGACCAGGACGGGGTCGCCGGTGGCGATGCGCTGTCCGCCGATGGTCAGCGGCTCGGTGGCGAAGCGCCAGGTGGCCAGCTCCACGGGACCGTCGTAGCGGAGCAGCTCCTCTATACCGGTGTCGAGCAGTGCGCTCTCACCGCGCCCGATCGACTCCTGGAGCCGCTGCCGCTGCCCGGGATTGCGCAACAGCGCGTAGGTGCCGTTGCCGATCAGGTTGATGGTGGTCTCGAAGCCGGCGAAGAGGAGCACGAAGCACATCGCGGCGGCCTCGTTCTCCGTGAGGTGCTCGCCGTGGTCGGAGGCGCGGATCAGACCCGAGATCAGGTCCTCGCCGAGGTCGCCGCGCTTGCGGTGGATGAGTTCGGCCAGATAGCCGCGGATCTTCTTCACGGAGCGGGCGACACCGCCGCGCGGACCGCCGCCGTGCCGGATCATCATCCCCGCCCAGTCGCGGAAGTCGTCCTGGTCCTCGCGCGGGACGCCGAGCAGATCGCAGATCGCGTAGATGGGGAGGGGGAAGGCGAAGTCGTGGATCAGATCGGCCTCGCCGTGCGGCGCGAACCGGTCGATGAGGTCGTCCGTCAACTCCTGCACCCGCGGCGCGAATTCGGCCACCCGGCGCGGGGTGAACGCCTTGGAGACGAGACGGCGCAGCCGGGTGTGGTCCGGGGGGTCGATATTGAGCAGATGCGTCATGAGGTTGGCGCTGCGCTCACCCGGAATGCCGGTCCTGCTCTTGCCCTGCGCGTCCTCGGCGTGGTGCTCGGGGTTCTTCGAGAGCCGCCCGTCCGCGAGCGCCTGACGTGCGTCGGCGTAGCGGGTCACCAGCCATGCCTCGACCCCGCTGGGAAGTTTCGTCCAGTGGACGGGGGAGTGCTCGCGCAGCCAGGCGTAGGCCGGATACGGGTCGCCGGCGAATTCCCAGGTGAAGAGTTCGGGTGCGGTGTTCGGGACGTTCACAGGACGACCGTAGCCGCAGCCCGCCGGCGGATGCGCCGCCGCGGCGAACCGGTCAAAGATGACGTGCGTTCAAGTCTGTGATCTTCACGTGATCTACGCGGCATTAACTTGTGACAAGTGATCGGCAGCGGATACGTTCACGGACCAGCGCGGTGGTATCGAACGCCTGTCGGTGTCATGCGCCGCGCGGTCACTGCTGTCTTGTGAAAGGCGTCCGCATGCTCTCCGGGAACGGTCGACACCGTCGCCCCCGTCAGGCTCCGGCAATCCTCGTCGCGGCCGGGGTGACCGGCTCCGCCATCGCGATCCCGCTCTTCGCCGCCGGCGGCGCGAGCGCCGCGGACGGCACCACCTGGGACAAGGTGGCGCAGTGCGAGACGGGCGGCTCCTGGAGCGAGAACGGCGGCAACGGGTTCTACGGCGGGCTCAAGTTGACCCAGGAGAACTGGGAGAAGTACGGCGGCCTCGACTACGCCCCCCGGGCCGACCTCGCCAGTCGCAACCAGCAGATAGCCGTCGCCGAGAAGCTCCTGGACGACCAGGGCGTCGGCGCCTTCCACACCTGCGGGCTGACCTCCGGGCTGACCAAGGACTCGGGTTCGGCCGACATCGACACCGGTGTGCTGGGCGGCGGTTCCGGTTCGTCCGATTCCTCCGGGTCTTCGGACTGGACCGGTCTCTCCAACTCCTCGGGCAGCGCTTCCGATGGGTCCTCTTCGTCGGATTCGTCCTCCGGCTCGTCGTCCAGCGCCTCCCCCTCGACCTCCGCGAGCGCGAGGGACAACTCCACCGAATCCGGCACATCCGCCTCGCCTTCCACCTCTGCGTCCAAGAAGGCCACAGGCGGCTCACAGGGTGCCGACAGCTCGCCGACAGACAAGGCGAAGGGTGACGACTCGGACAATCCCGAGCCCCCGGCGTCCACTTGGACCCTCGTCGACACCGGCTCGACCGGCTCGACCGGCACCGGCCGCCACCGCGGCGCCAGCGCCGACGAGACGGCAGGCAAGGCCGCCGATGCGACCAAGGCCGACGGCGGCACGCACGACACGTACACCGTCCACGCCGGCGACACCCTCGCCTCCATCGCCGACTCCCTTCACCTGGACGGCGGGTGGCGTGCGCTCTACGCCGAGAACAAGAAGGCCATCGGTACCGACCCGAATCACATCTTCGCCGGTC
Organism: Streptomyces sp. NPDC001137; assembly: GCF_040298885.1. NCBI lineage: Bacteria > Bacillati > Actinomycetota > Actinomycetes > Kitasatosporales > Streptomycetaceae > Streptomyces > Streptomyces sp. NPDC001137. Next base: position 17,720 of record NZ_JBEPBA010000030.1, on the reverse strand, counting down.
AGACCCTGAAACTCGGTGCCGAATAGGGCGAAAAACAACGGGAGTTCACGTCACACTTCGCCACCGAATGTCCGGTTTAGTGAAAGTGTGGGATGAGTCTCAGAAGCCCTGATCGTCTTTGAAATTCGGCGGAGCGCGTGTCTACCGTCGTCACCGCTCGTCAACACGAGCCCCGGCTGCCGCAACGCCGAATCCTGCCAGCGGTCGTACGGGAACAGTCGTCGCGTAAAGCGCCGTAGGCAGGAGCGGGGGACCCAAGGTAGGTGCCGTCCCGGGCAGTTGACGGGCGGCTAGGGGTGTAGCCGTGTCTCGTGAGAGCGAGAGCACGGCCGGGCAACTCAACCGGCCCGAACCCGACAGCTCACCTCGCAGGCGTCGGTGAGGGGATCGAACCATGCTGTTTTCCGGCAAGGGCAAGCACCGTCGTCCGTCCAAGGCCACCCGCGTCGCCGCGCTGGCCGGTGTCACCGGCGTCGCCATCGCCGCTCCGCTGATGGCGGCCGGCAACGCCTCCGCCGCCACCGCCTCCGAGTGGGACAAGGTCGCCCAGTGCGAGTCCGGCGGCAACTGGTCCATCAACACCGGGAACGGCTACTACGGCGGCCTGCAGTTCTCCGCCTCCACCTGGGCCGCGTACGGCGGCACCGCCTACGCCCCGCAGGCCAACCAGGCCAGCAAGGCGCAGCAGATAGCCGTCGCCGAGAAGGTCCTCGCCTCCCAGGGCAAGGGCGCCTGGCCGGTCTGCGGTACGGGCCTGTCCGGTGCCGCCTACAACGGCAGCGCCCCCAGCGCGAACACCAACCGCTCCAGCGACTCGCAGGCCGCCTCCCGCTCCGCCGAGCGCCCGGCCGCGAAGACCGAGAAGAGCACGAAGACCGTCACCACCCCGACCGGCAAGAAGGTCAAGAAGGGCGACGGCGAGTACAAGGTCGTCAAGGGCGACACCCTCAGCTCGATCGCCGAGAAGCACGGCGTCAAGGGCGGCTGGCAGAAGCTGTTCAAGCTGAACAAGGACATCGTCTCCGACGCCAACCTCATCTACCCGGGTCAGCAGCTGCACCTCAAGTGACAGCCTCGCGGGCTCCCCGCTCCGGTGCGTGTTCCCCCGTACGCACCGGAGCGGGGTTCTTTTTTGCACCGCTCTTTGTTCCGTTCGGAAACAATTTACTCTCGGTTCTGCCCAAGAGGTGGTCGGCAACGTGGCCGATCGGCCTTGGGCGGTTAGGCTCATCCCGCAGAGCCACCGCGCTACTGCCGTAGCCGTGTCACATCCAAGAAGGAGATGCTCGTGCCGTCCATCGACGTCGTCGTAGCCCGGGAAATCCTGGACTCCCGAGGCAACCCCACGGTCGAGGTCGAGGTCGGCCTCGACGACGGCAGCACGGGTCGTGCCGCCGTCCCGTCCGGCGCCTCCACGGGCGCCTTCGAGGCCATCGAGCTCCGCGACGGTGACCCCAACCGCTACCAGGGCAAGGGTGTCGAGAAGGCCGTCCTCGCCGTCATCGAGCAGATCGGCCCCGAGCTGGTCGGCTACGACGCCACCGAGCAGCGCCTGATCGACCAGGCCATGTTCGACCTGGACGCCACCGACAACAAGGGCTCCCTCGGCGCCAACGCCATCCTCGGCGTCTCCCTCGCCGTCGCCCACGCCGCCTCCGAGGCCAGCGACCTGCCGCTCTTCCGCTACCTGGGCGGCCCGAACGCGCACCTGCTGCCGGTGCCGATGATGAACATCCTGAACGGCGGCTCGCACGCCGACTCCAACGTGGACATCCAGGAGTTCATGATCGCCCCGATCGGCGCGGAGTCCTTCTCCGAGGCCCTGCGCTGGGGCGCCGAGGTCTACCACACCCTCAAGAAGGTGCTGAAGACCAAGGGCCTGTCCACCGGCCTCGGCGACGAGGGCGGCTTCGCCCCGAACCTGGAGTCCAACCGTGCCGCGCTCGACCTCATCATCGAGGCCATCAAGCAGGCCGGCTACGTCCCCGGCCAGCAGATCGCGCTCGCGCTCGACGTCGCCGCGTCCGAGTTCTACAAGGACGGCAAGTACGAGTTCGAGGGCAAGTCCCGCTCGGCCGCCGAGATGACCGAGTACTACGAGGAGCTCGTGGCGGCCTACCCGCTCGTCTCCATCGAGGACCCGCTGTTCGAGGACGACTGGGCGGGCTGGAAGGTCATCACCGACAAGCTGGGCGACAAGGTCCAGATCGTCGGCGACGACCTCTTCGTCACCAACCCGGAGCGCCTCGCCCGCGGCATCGAGGAGGGCACCGCCAACGCCCTGCTCGTCAAGGTGAACCAGATCGGCTCGCTGACCGAGACCCTGGACGCCGTCGAGATGGCCCAGCGCAACGGCTTCAAGTGCATGATGTCCCACCGCTCCGGTGAGACCGAGGACGTCACCATCGCCGACCTCGCCGTCGCGGTGAACTGCGGCCAGATCAAGACCGGCGCCCCGGCCCGCTCGGACCGTGTCGCCAAGTACAACCAGCTGCTGCGCATCGAGGAGATCCTCGACGACGCAGCGGAGTACGCGGGCCGCAGCGCCTTCCCCCGCTTCAAGGGCTGAGCCTTCCTGGGCTAAGCCTTAGCCAGTCGTACGTACGTCCCCGTACCGGTCCCGTACCGTGTGCGGGGACGTACGCACGTGTGACGGGAGGCGGCGACATGGCCGTGAAGGACCGGGACCGGTTCTCCACCGCGACCAGGATCAGGCTGCTCGGCGAGCAGACGGCGGCCCGGGTCTACCGCTCCCAGACCAAGCGGCAGGCCCGGCGGTCGCGGCTGACCGGCCGGGCGGCGCTGCTCGCCCTGGTGCTGTGCTCGATGGTGGTGGCCCTGGCGTACCCCATAAGGCAGTACGTCTCCCAGCGCTCCCAGATCGCCGATCTCCAGCGGCAGAGGGAGCAGGCCAGGGCGCGGGTCGAGCAGCTGCGCGACCTGAAGGCGCGCTGGCAGGACGACGAGTACGCCGAGCAGCAGATCCGGCTGCGGCTGCACTATGTGCTGCCCGGGGAGACGAGCTACGTCGTGATCGACCCCAGCGTGGCCAAGCAGTCGCGCTTCGAGCAGGGCGCGGGCCACCGCCCCTGGTACACGAACGTCTGGGACGGGGTCGACAAGTCCGACGCCTCCGCCCAGTGAACCGACAGAGGAATTCAGTACAGGCATGGATACGCCCCCGCCGCCCACCCCGCGCACCGAGCCCACCGACGCCGACGTCGAGGCCTTCAAGCAGCAGCTCGGGCGGCCGCCGCGCGGGCTGCGCGCCATCGCGCACCGCTGCCCCTGCGGCCGGCCGGACGTCGTGGAGACGGCCCCCCGCCTGCCGGACGGCACGCCCTTCCCGACGACGTACTACCTGACGTGCCCCCGTGCCGCCTCCGCGATCGGCACGCTGGAGGCGAACGGCGTCATGAAGGAGATGACGGAGCGGCTCCAGACGGACCCGGAGCTGGCCGCCGCCTACCGCGCCGCGCACGAGGACTACCTCGCGCGCCGTGACGCCATCGAGGTCCTGGAGGGCTTCCCCAGCGCGGGCGGCATGCCCGACCGGGTGAAGTGCCTGCACGTGCTGGTGGGCCATTCGCTGGCCGCGGGCCCCGGCGTCAACCCGCTGGGCGACGAGGCGATCGCGATGCTGCCGGAGTGGTGGCTGAAGGGCCCGTGCGTGCAGCCGCTCGCTGCCCCCGACCCGGCGGACGAGCTCCCCGGCGAGGAGGGCGAGGTCACCGACCCCGCCGAGGCCCGCAGCGGCTTCTTCGCGGACAAGCCGGTGGTCGCCGAGGGGTTCAGCCGGGTCGCCGCCGTCGACTGCGGTACGAACTCCATCCGTCTGCTCGTCGCCGACGTGAACCCTGTCACCGGTGAACTGCTGGAGCTCGACCGGCGCATGACGATCGTGCGGCTGGGCCAGGACGTGGACCGGACCGGGCGGCTGGCCCCCGAGGCGCTGGAGCGGACCTTCGCGGCCTGCTGGGAGTACGCGGAGGTGATCCGTGAACTGGGCGCCGACAAGGTGCGGTTCGTGGCCACGTCGGCCTCCCGGGACGCCTCGAACCGCGACGAGTTCGTACGGGGCGTCGTGGACATCCTGGGTGTCGAGCCCGAGGTCATCTCCGGCGAGCAGGAGGCCGAGTTCTCCTTCACCGGGGCGACCAAGGAACTGAAGGGGCGTGACGACCTCGACCGTCCCTACCTGGTGGTCGACATCGGCGGCGGCTCGACCGAGTTCGTCGTGGGCGACGACCATGTGCGCGCGGCGCGCTCCGTCGACGTCGGGTGCGTGCGGATGACCGAGCGGCATCTCGTCCGGGACGGCGCCGTCACCGACCCGCCCACCGGGGAGCAGATCGCGGCCATGCGGGCCGACATCGAGCGGGCCCTGGACCTCGCCGAGGAGACGGTCCCGCTGCGCGAGGCGCGCACGCTGGTCGGGCTTGCGGGGTCGGTCACGACCGTGTCGGCGATCGCTCAGGAACTGCCCGAGTACGACTCGGAGCGCATCCACCACTCCCGTATCTCCCGCGACAAGGTCCGCGAGATCACCGACTGGCTGCTGCACTCCACCCACGCCGAGCGCGCGGCCGTCCCCTCGATGCACCCGGGGCGTGTCGACGTGATCGCCGCGGGGGCCCTCGTACTGCTGTCGATCATGGAGCGGATCGGCGCCGAGGAGGTCGTGGTCAGCGAGCACGACATCCTCGACGGGATCGCCTTCAAGGTGGCGGAAGGCGTCTGACGGTCCGGCCGCCGCGCCCGTCGGGCCGTGGCGTAGGTCTCGATTGTTACCGATCGGTAGCTCTCGGACGAGCAGGTCGGATAGCGTATGAGCGTGTCCGGGGGGCCTTTCGGGGCCTCCTGGCGACACGCCGCCAGGAAAGTTCGTGAAGTTCTTCACAAGGAATTCCGCCCTGTGGAAGCACGAAAAGGGGCCGGTTGGGCCTTCCGGGGGCCCAACAGGCCCTTGAACGTGTTCAGAAGGGGTAGGGGAGGCCGTGTGGGAGGGTGCTCACGAAGGGGTGTTGCGGAGGGCTCACGGCACCTCCGATGGCGCGGAGAGGCAGCTCACGCGGCATTGACAACGGGACGTACCGCCCCGCGCGGTCCTCGCCGTGACCTGCCCCGCGACAGCGAGCCGCGGAGGATAACACACCCCCTGCAAGAGCTTGTGAAGGGGCGCACGAGCGACCCCCCTGGGGCAGGTGGATACTCGATGGCATGAGCACCACGGAGCGTCCCAGGATCCTCGTAGTAGGCGGTGGGTACGTAGGCCTGTACGCAGCTCGGCGCATCCTCAAGAAGATGCGCTACGGAGAGGCGACCGTCACGGTCGTCGACCCCCGGTCGTACATGACCTACCAGCCCTTCCTGCCCGAAGCCGCCGCCGGCAACATCTCCCCTCGCCACGTCGTCGTCCCGCTGCGACGCGTGCTGCCGAAGGCGGAGGTTCTCACCGGCCGGGTCACCAGCATCGACCAGGACCGCAAGGTCGCCACCGTCGCGCCGCTGGTCGGCGAGGCGTACGAGCTGCCCTTCGACTACCTGGTGATCGCGCTCGGCGCGGTCTCCCGCACCTTCCCGATCCCCGGCCTCGCCGAGCAGGGCATCGGCATGAAGGGCATCGAGGAGGCCATCGGCCTGCGCAACCACGTCCTCGAGCAGCTCGACAAGGCCGACTCCACGAACGACGAGGAGATCCGCCGCAAGGCGCTCACCTTCGTCTTCGTCGGCGGTGGCTTCGCCGGCGCCGAGACCATCGGTGAGGTCGAGGACCTGGCCCGCGACGCGGCCAAGTACTACAAGAACGTGTCCCGCGAGGACATGCGCTTCATCCTCGTCGACGCCGCCGACAAGATCCTCCCCGAGGTCGGCCCCAAGCTGGGCGCCTACGGCAAGGAGCACCTGGAGAGCCGCGGTGTGGAGATCTACCTCTCCACCTCGATGGACTCCTGCGTCGACGGCCACGTCGTCCTGAAGAACGGCCTCGAGGTCGACTCCAACACCATCGTCTGGACCGCCGGCGTCAAGCCGAACCCGGTCCTGTCCCGCTACGGCCTGCCGCTCGGCCCCCGCGGTCACGTCGACTGCGCCCCGACCCTCCAGGTCCAGGGCACCGACTACATCTGGGCCGCCGGCGACAACGCCCAGGTCCCGGACCTCGTCGGCCGCAAGGCGGGCAACGAGAACGCCTGGTGCCCGCCGAACGCCCAGCACGCGCTGCGTCAGGCCAAGGTCCTCGGCGACAACGTGATCTCCGGTATGCGGGGCTTCCCGCAGAAGGACTACAGCCACGGCAACAAGGGCGCCGTCGCGGGTCTCGGCCTGCACAAGGGCGTCGCGATGATCGTCATGGGCAAGATGAAGATCAAGCTCAAGGGCCGTCTCGCCTGGTACATGCACCGCGGCTACCACGGTCTGGCCATGCCGACCTGGAACCGCAAGGTCCGCGTCTTCGCCGACTGGACCCTCGGCATGTTCCTCAAGCGCGAGGTCGTCTCCCTCGGTGCGATGGAGCACCCGCGCGAGGAGTTCTACGAGGCTGCGAAGCCGGCCCCGGTCGCTGCCGCGCCCAAGGAGAAGACCGAGGCCAAGGAGAAGAGCGAGGCCAAGGCCTCCTGACCGGTTCTGGTCGCTGAACGAATCGAAGGGCCCCCTGCCATCCGTGGTGCAGGGGGCCCTTCGGCGTCGAAGACAAACGCCAACGGGGGACTGCGCTGCACCCCCTTTTTGTTTATACGTGGTGTTGGACATTCCGGGAGTGCTGTCACGGAGGTGTGCGCCATGGCTGACGCCGCGCAGCGGCTGAAGAGCCTCGTCGAGCAGTTGCTGGGGGTTCCGCTTCCGGTGCGCATCCGCGCCTGGGACGGTTCGCAGGCAGGGCCGCCGGGCGCACCGGCGCTGGTCGTGCGGAACCGGCGGGCGGTACGGCGGCTGCTGTTCAAGCCGGGGGAACTGGGGCTCGCCCGCGCCTGGGTCGCCGGGGACCTGGACATCGAGGGGGACCTCTACGCCGCCCTCGATCTGATGTCGGAGCTCGTGTGGGAGCGCGGAGAGGACGCCCGGAGCCTGCTGCAGATGGTGCGCGACCCCGAGGTGCGCGCCGCGGCCCGCGGCCTGGTGAAGGTCGCCGGGCTTCCGCTGCCGCCCGCCCCGCCCCGCGAGGAGGTCCGCAGAGCCCGCACCCATCTGCACACCAAGCGCAGCGACCGGCGCGCCATCAGCCACCACTACGACGTCGGCAACGACTTCTACGAGATCGTCCTCGGCCCGTCGATGGTCTACTCGTGCGCCTACTGGCCCGCCCCCGACGCCACCCTCGAACAGGCCCAGCGCGACAAGCTCGAACTCATCTGCCGCAAGCTGGACCTGACCGCCGGTCAGCGGCTGCTCGACGTCGGCTGCGGCTGGGGCTCGCTGGCCATCCACGCCGCCCGTGAGTACGGCGTGAACGTCGTGGGCATCACGCTGTCGCAGGAGCAGGCCGCGTACGCCCGTAAGCGCGTCGCGGACGAGGGGCTGACCGACCGGGTCGAGATCCGGGTGCAGGACTACCGGGACGTCCCCGACGGGCCCTACGACGCCATCGCCTCCGTCGGCATGGCCGAACACGTAGGCAAGGAAAGGTACTTGGAGTACGCCGAGGACCTGCACCGCCTCCTGAAGCCCGGCGGACGGCTGCTCAACCACCAGATCGCGCGGCGGCCGCAGCGCGACGAATCGTCGTACAGCGTCGACGAGTTCATCGACGCCTATGTCTTCCCGGACGGTGAACTCGCCCCCCTCGGCAGCACCGTCGGGCAGCTGGAGCGCGCCGGTTTCGAGGTGCGGGACGTGGAGGGACTCCGCGAGCACTACGGGCTCACCCTGCGCCGCTGGGTGGCCAATCTGGAGGCCGACTGGGCCCGGGCGATGCGGCTGGCCGGGCCCGGCCGCGCCCGCGTCTGGCGGCTGTACATGGCCGCCTCCGCCCTCGCCTTCGAGCGCAACCGCATCGGCGTCAACCAGGTGCTGGCCGTGCGGACACCCGAGGGCGGGGAGTCCGGGATGCCGTTGCGCGCCCGCACCTGGGGGGCGTGAGTCCCGTATGCACGAAGGGGCCCCGTTCGGCGCGCGAACGGGGCCCCGTGCGTCGTACCGCTACTCCGACTTGATCGCCGTCAGCATGTTGAGCCGTGCCGCCCGGCGGGCCGGCCACAGGGCCGCCAGGACACCGACCGTCGCCGCCAGCAGGAGGAAGACGGCCATCCGTGCCCAGGGCAGGACCAGTTCGTACGTCGCCATCTTCGTGCCGAGGAGTTCACCGGCCGCCCAGCCGAAGAACACGCCCAGGCCGATGCCCAGCACCCCGCCGAAGAGCGAGATGACGAGGGACTCCAGACGGACCATCCGCTTGATTCCCTTGCGGTCCAGACCGATCGCACGGAGCATGCCGATCTCCTGCGAGCGCTCGAAGACCGACATCGCCAGGGTGTTGATGACCCCGAGGACCGCGACGATCACCGCCATGGCGAGCAGGCCGTAGAGCATGTTCAGCATCAGGGTGAACATCTGCGCGATGTCGTTCGACAGGTCCTGCTTGCTCTGGACCTTGATGGCCGGGTTGGTGCCGAGGGCCTTCTCCAGCTTGTCCTTGGTCGCGTCCGAGGCGCCGTTCGCCGTCTTGACCAGGACCCGCATGTCGCCGGGGTCGGTCATGTGCGGGGTGACGACGTTCTTGTCGAGCAGGATGCCCCGGATCAGGTCGTTGCCCTCGTAGATGCCGGAGACCGTCAGGCGGGAGGACTTGCCGTCCTCGTAGTGCGCGGTGAAGGACGAACCCGCCTTCCAGCCGTGGGACTTGGCGGTGTCCTCGTCCACGACGGTCTGCGTGCCGCCCACCTTGAAGGTGCCGCCCGTGACCTTGAGGTCCGTCAGCTGTGCGATCGCCGGGCCGGTCACGCCGGTGAGGGACTCGCCCGTGCCGTCGATACGCGAATAGACGTTGCGCAGGGGGCTGGTGGCGGTCACCCCGTCGGTGGTGTCCAGCTTGTTGTCGACGTCCGGGGCGAGCTCGTTGCCGTTCGCCATGGAGACGACGTAGTCGGCCTTGATGGCGGACGAGGCCATCTTGTCGATCGACTTCTGCAGGCTGCCCGCCATCACCGTCATACCGGTGATGAGGGTGAGCCCGATCATCAGCGCGGAGGCGGTGGCGGCCGTACGGCGCGGGTTGCGCACCGAGTTCTGGCGGGCCAGCTTGCCCGAGACGCCGAAGACGCGCAGGACCGGTGCCGCGGCCGCGATCAGCGGGCGGGACAGCAACGGCGTGAGGATGAAGACGCCGATGATCAGCAGGACCGCTCCGAGACCCATCGGGGCCTGGCCGTCCGAGCCGTCCATCGTCGTGGCCGCCAGGACGGTCGCGACGCCCGCGGCGCTGAACAGCGCACCCAGGGTGTTGCGCAGCACCAGCGACTTGGTGGTCGCCTTGGCGTGCACGCTGCTCATCGCGGCGACCGGCGGGATCTTCGCGGCCCGGCGGCCGGGCAGCCAGGCGGCCAGCATGGTGATGAGGACGCCGACCGCGAGGGCCGTGGCGACCGTACCGGGCGAGACGATCAGCGGCCCGTCCGGGACGGTGGCGCCCAGCGTGCTCATCAGGGAGCGCAGCCCGGCGCCGATGCCGATGCCCGCGACCAGTCCGGTGACGCCCGCCACCACGCCGACCACGAAGGCCTCGATCAGCACGGACCGGGTGACCTGGCGGCGCGAGGCGCCGACGGCGCGCAGCAGCGCCAGTTCCTTGGTGCGCTGGGCGACCAGCATGGTGAAGGTGTTGGCGATGATGAACGTGCCGACGAACAGCGCGATACCGGCGAACACCAGCAGGCCCTGCTTCAGCCCGCTCATCGACGCGGAGATCTGCTCGGCCTGGTCGGCGGCGAGCTTCTTGCCGGTGGTGGTCTCGACGAGCTTCGTCCCGAGCGCCTCGTCCAGCCCGGCCTTCAGCGCGGTCTGGGAGGTGCCGGCGGCGGCCTTCACATCGATCTCGTCGTACGTGCCCGGCTTGCCGAACAGCTTCTGCGCGGTGGCCGTGTCGTAGAGGGCGAGGCTGCCGCCGGCGGCGACATTGCCGTCGTCGGTGGTGAAGATGCCGGTGATGGTGGGGGTGAGCACCGGTCCGTCGACCGAGAGCCGCACCCTGTCACCGACCTCGTACCCGGCGCGCTTCGCGGTCTCGGAGTCGATCGCGACCTGGTCCCTGCCGTGCGGTGCGCCGCCGGACTTCAGCGGGTACCGGGCGTCCTTGTCGCCCCAGTAGTTGCCGCCCTGCGACTGGAAACCGCCGCCGATGAGCTTGCCGTCCTTGTCGGCGATGGCGGTGAAGCCGCTCACGACGCCGACCGCGGACGCGGCCCCCGGCACCTTCGCGCTCCTGTCGAGCATGGCCTGGGTCAGCTCGGGCGTCCTGCTGATCGTATTGCCCTTGTCCTCCTGGGACTTGGCCCGCACGGCCACGTCGACCCGGTCGAAGCCCTTGGCCGAACTGTTCTGGTAGGCATCGGAGATGGTGTTGGTGAAGACCAGGGTTCCCGACACGAACGCGACGCCGAGCATCACGGCGAGCACGGTCATCAGCAGCCTGGCCTTGTGCGCGAGTACGTTGCGCAGGGCGGTGCGGAACATCAGCTGGTGCGGCCCTTCGCGTCGAACTGCTTCATGAAGTCGAGGACCGATTCCGCCGTCGGCTGGAGCATGTGGTCGACGATCCGGCCGTCCGCCAGGAACACCACGCGGTCCGCGTATGCCGCCGCCACCGGGTCGTGGGTCACCATGACCACCGTCTGCCCCAACTCCCGTACGGAGTTGCGCAGGAAGCCCAGTACCTCGGCGCCGGAGCGGGAGTCGAGGTTTCCGGTCGGCTCGTCGCCGAAGATGATGTCCGGCCGGGAGGCGAGTGCCCGGGCCACGGCGACGCGCTGCTGCTGGCCGCCGGAGAGCTGGGCCGGGCGGTGACCGAGGCGGTCCCGCAGACCCACCATCTCGATGACCCTCTCCAGCCACTGCCGGTCGGGCTTGCGGCCCGCGATGTCCATCGGGAGGGTGATGTTCTCCAGGGCCGTCAGCGTCGGCAGCAGGTTGAACGCCTGGAAGATGAAGCCGATCTTGTCCCGGCGCAACTTGGTGAGCTGCTTGTCCTTGAGCGAGCCCAGCTCGGTCTCGCCGATGCGCACCGAGCCGGAGGAGAAGGTGTCGAGACCGGCCACACAGTGCATCAGCGTGGACTTGCCCGACCCGGAGGGGCCCATGATCGCGGTGAACTCGGCCTGCCGGAAGTCGACGGAGACCCGGTCGAGGGCGACCACCTGGGTCTCGCCCTGTCCGTAGATCTTCGAGAGATCCGTGGCTCGTGCGGCCACGGTGGTGGTGGACCGGTCGGCGACGGGTGTGGTGGTCACGGGCAGGAACTCCTCGTGGGACGACGTCTTGAAGGGGACGTGTTCCATCGTGGTGGCCGCAGACCGCCGTGTAGTCAGCCGCTGTTCCGGTTCGCGGGGGCGACTTCGGAGGGACCCGGATCCGCCGTGTCATACCTGGGGATGACGGGGATCCCTGACTGCCCGCCTTCCCACGGCCCCGGCGGACGCCCCGTCGAGAACCGGTGGAGCACCCTCGTTCGGGCGGTGAAATTCCGTCATTCCGCATACACCGCCGACCGTCGCACGCAAGGCTATTGGCAAGTGCGGATGGCCCGTTCCATGGGCTGATGCACCCTCAGACGTCAATAAAATAAGACAACATCGGTCCGCCGTTCCGCTGTTCGGGGGATGTATCCCGATAGGCTCGGAACCTCGACGCGGAGCCCATGGCCTGCCCGGATGGTGGAATGCAGACACGGCGAGCTTAAACCTCGCTGCCCCTACGCGGGCGTGCCGGTTCAAGTCCGGCTCCGGGCACCACCATGTCGTCGATGCATGACGATCCCTGCACCCTGCATTGAAGACTTCACTGCGCAACCCGTTGACATCGGGCCTGAGCGGACGGAAACTCACGTCAGAAATTCGGTGAACTAAATTTCACTGGACGAACAAAGGATGCAGGGATGCGTACCACCGTCGGCATCATCGGAGCCGGCCCCGCCGGCCTCCTCCTCGCCCGGCTGCTCCACAACGCGGGCATCGACTCGGTCGTGCTGGAGAGCCGCGACCGCGCCTACGTCGAGCACCGCCAGCGCGCCGGGATCCTGGAGCAGGGCACGGTGGACGTACTGCGCGCGGCCGGCGCCGCCGAGCGCATGGACCGCGAGGGGCTGCGCCACGACGGCATAGAGCTGCGGTACGCGAAGCAGCGACACCGGGTCGACTTCCCGGCCCTCACCGGGGGCCGGTCCGTGATGGTCTACGCCCAGACCGAGGTGTGCAAGGACCTCATCGCCCTCCAGCTGAAGGAGGGCGGCCCGCTGCTGTTCGAGGCGGAGGCGCTGGCCGTCGAGGGCGCGGACACCGACAGCCCGTCCGTCCGGTTCCGGCACGAGGGCCGCGAGCAGGTCCTGGAGTGCGACTACGTCGTCGGCTGCGACGGCTTCTGGGGTGTGGCCCGGCAGGCGGTCCCCGCCGAGCTCTCGCGCGTCTTCGAGCGGACGTACCCCTTCGGCTGGCTCGGCATCCTCGCCGACGTCCCGCCCTCGCACGAGGAGCTCGTCTACGCCCGCCACGACCGCGGTTTCGCCCTGCTGTCCATGCGCTCCCCGTCCGTCTCCCGCCTCTACCTCCAGGTGCCCGAGGGCACGGACGCCGAGGAATGGGGCGACGAGGAGATCTGGGCCGAGCTGGAGCGCCGCTTCGAGACCGAGGACGGCTGGCGGCTGGAGCGCGGGCCGATCACCCAGAAGTCGGTGACCCCCATGCGGTCCTACGTCCATGAGCCCATGCGGTACGGCCGGCTCTTCCTCGCCGGGGACGCGGCGCACATCGTGCCGCCGACCGGAGCGAAGGGGCTGAACCTGGCTGTGGGGGACGTCGTGACGTTCGCGCGGGCGCTGACCCACCAGAAGGAGACCGGTTCGGCGAAGCTGCTCGACGCCTACTCCGAGACCTGTCTGCGCCGCGTCTGGCAGGCCGAGCGGTTCTCGTACGACATGACGACCCTGCTGCACCGCGCCCCCGACGCCACGCCCTTCGAGGACCGGCTCCAGCTCGCCCGGCTGGAACGCATCGCCTCCTCGCGGGCGGCCGAGACCGACCTCGCCGAGGGGTACACGGGCTTCCCGCTGCACTGACACAGGGGCGGCGGGCATACGGATGGCGTAAGGAGCTGATCTCCGGCGGGTTCCGGCCATGTCGCAGCTTGGTCATGAATGGGGCCCCACGGTGAGGGGAATCACGGATCCGCGTAGCGTGTTGCGCAGCACGACGAGGGAAAGATCCTCCCCAAGCACTGGGGTCAATCCTTTGCCTACCCATTACCCTTGATGCTCAAGGCCGCGCAGGGCGGCCATGGAGGAGTGCAATGAGGAGCAGAAACCCGGTCTTCTCGCGACGGGGGTTCAGCCGCGACAACGGCTACGCGGGCTTCAACGCCGCGCCGCAGGCCGGGGGACCCGCCGTCGGTACGCAGGGCAACCCGTACGCCCAGCCGACCGGCAACCCGTACGCGCAGAACCCCTACGCCCAGCAGAGCCTGCAGGGTGCCCCGCCGCAGGCGCCGGCCACCACGGGCCGGATGACGATGGACGACGTCGTGCTGCGCACGGCGTCCACGCTCGGCACGCTGATCGTGACGGCCGCGCTCGCCTGGGCGCTGCTGCCGGTCGACGACGCCAACATCAGCCGGTCCTACGGCATCGGCATCGGCGCCGCGCTGATCGGCATGGTCCTGGCGTTCGTCCAGTCCTTCAAGCGCACGGCCTCGCCGGCGCTGATCCTGTCGTACGCGGCGTTCGAGGGTGTCTTCCTCGGCGTCGTCTCCAGCATCGTCGACAACCGCATCGCGAGCGGCGCGGCCATGCAGGCCGTGATCGGCACGATGGCGGTCTTCGCCGCGGTGCTGATCGCCTACAAGGCCGGCTGGATCCGCGTCAACCGCCGCTTCTACGGCTTCGTGATGGCGGCCGCGCTCGGCTTCGTGCTGCTGATGATGGTGAACCTGCTGTTCGCGGTCTTCGGCGGGGGTGACGGCCTCGGCTTCCGCAGCGGCGGGCTCGGCATCTTCTTCGGCGTCATCGGCGTCGTCCTCGGCGCCTGCTTCCTCGCCCTGGACTTCAAGCAGGTCGAGGACGGCATCGCCTACGGCGCGCCGAAGGGCGAGGCGTGGCTGGCGGCCTTCGGTCTGACGCTGACGCTGGTGTGGATCTACATGGAGTTCCTGCGGATCCTCGCGATCCTCAACAGCAACGACTAGTCGCCGACGGCCGTGAGCAGGCCGTGAGCAGCGAAGGGCCCCGGGTTCTACCCGGGGCCCTTTGCCGTCGTGCAGTGCGCGCCTAGAGGAATTTGCGCGCGGCCCTCCTCAGGTCGTACTCATGAACGATCGCCTTGGCGTGGCCGTACGCCAGATTGTGCTCGTGGCGCAGCCAGCTGACCTTCTCCTCGAAGTTGAAGAGAGCCGGGCCTTCCTCGACGGCGCGCAGCCAGTCGGAGACTTCACGGCCGGTGCAGTGGGGGATGCGGGCTAGCAGGTTGCGATGGGTCTCCTCGGAGAAGACTTGGGACATCGGCGCCTCCGGACGCAAAGGGGATGTAAGCCGGTCCTTCAGGTCACCGTGCCTGAGCGTTCGCCCGTTGGCAACAGTCCGGATGCGACGCGTACGCTCCACTCCGTGGTTGATACGACGCCCTTGACTCGTGCCGTTGATCACTTCGCCGATCGTTTGAGGGCCGCGCCCCAGAGTCGGCTGCAGCGGGGTGCTGCCGCCGAGGCCCTGCAGTTGGCGAGGGAGATGGCCCGGCGGGCCCAGGCCGTGGAGGAACCCGGCACGGAGCCCCGGGAGATGCCGGACGCCGGGATGTTCGCCGCCGCCGACCAAATCACCGTCGCGGTGCATGACTTGGCCCTCGTGCTGAGTGACGAGGGCCAGGTGGCGGAAGCTCTGCGGTTGGTGGAGGAGGCGCAGAAACGCGCCGGGGTGTGAACCCTAGAGGGACGCTATGACCCTGTCCGCCAGGATGTAGACGTTCTCCTCGCCGCACTCGAACGTCAGCGTGTACGCGCCCGAGATGCCCGAACCGCCAAGGAGGACCGGGGTTTCACCCGTCCGCAGGGCCGCGGCGAGGCGTTCCGCCGTTTCGCGGTGGCCCGGGGTCATGCACAGGGTGGTGCCGTCGGCGAAGACATAGACGTCGAGGGTGCCCAGGGGGCCCGGGCGGACGTCGGTGAGTTCCACGCGGGAGGCGGCGAGCTCCTCGAGGGTGGCCACCGTGCGCTCGTGGTCGTTCACGACCGGTGACTGGACCGGGACGAAGTCCGGGTGGGAGGGGTGGCGGCGGCGGGCGGCGGCGAGTTCGGGGGAGTCCCCGGCGAACTCGTCGGCGTCCGCGGTCGGCTCGCTCACCGGCTCCAGCCCCATGAAATCGGCCTGCCGGGGCAGGAACAGCTCGCTGTCCGCCAGGCCCAGCAGCGAGGGCGCGTCGGAGGCGTCACGGGCCTCCTGGGCGGCCCAGAAGGCGCGCGCCTCGGCCAGCTCGCGCTCACGCTCCTCGGCGAGCGCCTCGGCCACCGCGGCGCGTATGTCGTCGGCCTCCGAGGAGGGGCGGGCGGCCGGCACCAGACCGCGGGCGGTGCGGTGCTCGGCGAGCTGGGTGTGCAGTGCCGCGACTTCACGGCGCAACACCATGAGCGTCCGCAGGACGGCGACGCCCACGGCGCCCGTGGCGGCCGTGATGACCAGCAAGGTGATCGGCATGGCGCTCACTGACGTACTCCCGGTTCAAAGTCGACCCCCGACTTCCTACATCAGCTTGAAGGGCGGACTAACCAGCTGTCAGTGCGTAACGTCACGAAACGGGCAGGACTTTGGGTCCGGTGTTTAGTGGCGCGCCCGCCTTGACCTGCGTAAATCCCCCTTCTAAGGGAGATAGGTCACATCCTGGGGGAGATTGGATCACAAAATGGCCCGGAGGGCCGGGGTTTCCCGGACTCCGGGCCATCTGCTCACGGTGGGTGCCGTGTTGGCTACCGAGAGGTTCGGTCAGGGCCTCAGCTGAGGCGCTCGATGACCATCGCCATGCCCTGGCCGCCGCCGACGCACATCGTCTCCAGACCGAACTGCTTGTCGTGGAACTGGAGGGAGTTGATGAGCGTGCCGGTGATGCGGGCGCCGGTCATGCCGAAGGGGTGGCCGACGGCGATGGCGCCGCCGTTGACGTTCAGCTTCTCCAGCGGGATGTTCAGGTCGCGGTAGGAGGGGATCACCTGGGCGGCGAACGCCTCGTTGATCTCGACCAGGTCGATGTCGTCGATGGTGAGGCCGGCCAGGCGCAGCGCCCGCTGCGAGGCCTCGACCGGGCCGAGGCCCATGATCTCGGGGGACAGGCCGGAGACGCCGGTCGACACGATGCGGGCGAGCGGGGTGAGGCCGAGCTCGCGGGCCTTGGTGTCGGACATGATGACGACCGCGGCGGCGCCGTCGTTGAGCGGACAGCAGTTGGCGGCGGTGACCAGGCCGTCCGGGCGGAAGACCGGCTTGAGGCCCTGCACGCCCTCCATGGTGACGCCGGGGCGCGGGCCGTCGTCCTTGGAGACGACCGTGCCGTCGGGGAGGGTCACCGGGGTGATCTCGCGCTCCCAGAAGCCGTTCTTGATGGCTTCCTCGGCGAGGTTCTGGGAGCGGACGCCGAACTCGTCCATGTCCTGGCGGGTGATGCCCTTGAGGCGGGCCAGGTTCTCGGCGGTCTGGCCCATCGCGATGTAGGGGTCGGGGACCAGGCCGTCCTCGCGCGGGTCGTGCCAGGTGGTGCCCTCCTGCTGGGCGACGGCCTCGGTGCGGGCCTCGGCCTCGGCGAAGAGGGGGTTGTGCGTGTCGGGAAGGCTGTCGGAGTTGCCCTTCACGTACCGGGAGACCATCTCGACGCCGGCCGAGATGAAGACGTCGCCCTCGCCGGCCTTGATGGCGTGCAGGGCCATGCGGCTCGTCTGGAGGGAGGAGGAGCAGTAGCGGGTGATGGTGCAGCCCGGGAGGTGGTCCATGCCCATCTGTACGGCGACGATGCGGCCGAGGTTGTTGCCCTGCTCGCCGCCGGGGAGGCCGCAGCCGAGGTGGAGGTCGTCGATGTCGCGCGGGTCCAGCTCGGGGATCTTGGCGAGGGCCGCCTGGATGATCGTGGCGGTGAGGTCGTCGGGGCGCAGATCCTTGAGGGAGCCCTTGAAGGCGCGGCCGATGGGGGAGCGGGCGGTCGAGACGATCACGGCTTCGGGCATCACGGCTCCATTGGCGTTACGGGGGTTGGGCTGGGCTGGTTGGGAAGTTACCCGTACGTATGGCTTGGGTCACGGGTGTCGCCGTGTGACCCTGACCGCAATTTTCTAAGCGCTTGCTTTTTCCGCCCCCGCCGCCCCTTCCCGTCCCGACCCTGGGGGCTGCCGCCCCCAGACCCCCGCTTTCGGCCTGAACGGCCTCGTCCTCAAACGCCGGACGGGCTGAAAGATCAAACCCCGGCCGGCGAAAAATCAGCCCCTCCGGCGTTTGAGGAGCGGGGGTCCGGGGGCTGGCCCCCGGTACGGGACGGGTAGGGGCGGCGGGG